>JAOAUD010000077.1 GCA_030157755.1 Candidatus Nanopelagicales bacterium | reverse complement strand
AGCCGACCTAGAGCGCGATCGAGGCGCCCAAGCGTTAGGACACACGTGGTTCGAACGGGTAGATCCTGCTCGGCATTCACCAAAGGGGGAAACACATGCATATCAACGCACATCTCGATGTTGATCTGGTCGCGATTGAGTCCACTGATTCGGTCACGCTCATGCTTGAGCTCGAAGCACCGGCCGCCGACGATTCATCGAAAGATCGGCCGGAGCACACCGCAGCTGTTGTCCTTGATCGTTCCGGTTCCATGAATGGCTTGCCATTGGAGTCGGCGAAGCGGGCACTCATCAGCCTTGTTGATCGCTTAGATGACCGAGACCGCTTCGGGTTGGTGACGTTCGACGATGCGGCACAGGTCGTGATTCCGGCGGGAAAGGTCGGCGATCTGGGTCGCGATCGACTGCGCCACGACATCGACTCGGTCGTTGCAGGTGGCACAACTGACCTGTCGTCCGGGTATTTGCGGGGGCTGCAGGAAGTAAATCGTGTGGCGACCGAAACGGGCGCGACTGTGCTTCTGCTTTCCGACGGCTACGCGAATGCCGGGGTCATCGATCCGGTGCAGTTGCGTGGTCTCGCCAAACGCGCAGCGGAGCACCGCGTCACGACGTCCACGATCGGCATCGGCCTTGGCTACGACGAGGCAATTCTCACGGAACTGGCAGCTGGTGGAAACGGCAACCATTCATTCGGTCATGGCCCAGACGATGCGGCCGCGGCAGTCGCGGCCGAGCTCGATGGTCTCTTGTCGAAGACGGTCCAAGCGGCCAGTCTGCTGATTAAACCGACCAGCGACGTCAGCGGCATCATGGTGCTCAACGACCTGTCGACGATTGCCGTTGAGCATGGTGTGCTCGCCGAGCTTGGCGACTTCTACTCGGGCGAATCGCGCCGAATCCTGGTGACGATCGATGTGCCCGAGATGGCAGCTCTTGGTCTACAACAAGTCGCGACCCTGACCCTGACCTACGTCGAACTCGCCACACTTGAGCAGCACACGGTTACCCTCCCGGTTTCTGTCAACGTGGTTCCTCAAGACGTTGCGAAAGGTCGCGTCGCTAAGCCCGAAGTAGCTCGGGAAAAGCTATTTCTCGAGACCCAGAGCGCGAAGCGAGATATTGAAGTGGCACTGCGCGATGGCGACGTAGAAGCAGCTCGCGAGCGGTTGAGCGCAGCGAGAAGAATTCTCAGCGCCGAGGATGCGTCGATAGTCGATGACCAGCTACTTGGCGAGATCGAATGGCTTGGCGACACGGAGTTGATGGTCGGGTCCGAGAGCCCGGACTACCTTTCGCGCCGGTTGAGTTCGGACCGCAGTCGCAAGTCGCGGGGGTACAAGTCCAGAACACAAGGCGGCGAGGTCATCTCCGACGCAGAGTGAGCCCCAGCTGGCTGCCGGAGGGACCGCGGGGAGCCTCGTGATTTTCGAAAGTCAGACCCACCTGGGAGCCTGGGAGCTCAACACAAGCCTCGCCACCCAATTCAAAGGACTCCTACTTGATCAACGACAACGGAACGATGCGCTACTCGGCGACCGACATCACTCGGTGGTTGTCATGTGCGCACGCCAGTCGTCTGGATGCGCTGCTGCCAACTGATCAGGAACTCAAGGCTTGGAAGGCAACGCACTCCAGTTCGACTGACGATGACTCCGCCCGCGCTCCTGCCGCCGTTCGCGGTGACGAACACGAACTCGCGATGCTTCAAGGCCTGATCGAGTCTGGTCTTGAGGTTGTTGAGATTCCGCGCCCCGAATTCGACGATC
This sequence comes from Candidatus Nanopelagicales bacterium, assembly GCA_030157755.1. Classification (GTDB taxonomy): domain Bacteria; phylum Actinomycetota; class Actinomycetes; order S36-B12; family UBA10799; genus UBA10799. Next base: position 3,444 of record JAOAUD010000077.1, on the reverse strand, counting down.
GCGACGGTCTCAGCAAGGCCAACGCGGCGACGCTGGAGGCGTTGCGCGCGGGCGCTGACGTGGTCTTCCAGGCCGCTCTGGTTGATGGTCCATGGTTTGGCTACGCGGACTTCCTGGTTCGAGTCGATGGCGTCTCGAGTTTGCTTGGCGACTACGCGTACGAAGTTCGCGACACGAAACTCGCCCGGCACCCAAGCGCTTCAGCGTTGATCCAGATGGCGCACTACGGCGCGATGGTTGAGCAGATTCAGCAGGCGCCGCCGCCTCGTCTGGTGATCTGGCTCGGCACGGGGGCTCTGTTCGAGTGGCCCTACCGGGATGCCGTTCCTTACCTGCGCGAGGCGCAGAAGGCATTTCTTCAATTCCAGAAGGACCTACCCGAGACGCTTCCAATTCCAAAGGCTAGCTGCGCGGGATGTCGCTGGTTTGATCACTGCGACGAAGAGTGGGGAGCAGAGGATCTGCGCAACGTTCATCGGCTTTCCAGCCGCCAACGTGAGGTCCTGCGGGCAAGTGGAATCACCACAATCGCGGAGTTGGCAGCGGCCACCGACGATGCGCGCCCGGATGCAATTGGTGTCGACACCTTCGGCTGGCTTCGCGAGCAGGCTCAAGTTCAAGGTGGAGGCGACGACTGGTTGATCATTTCTCCGCAGTCGGCGACGGCGGGCGTCTTCGGGACGCCGAAGCCGCATCCCGACGACATGTACTTCGATCTGGAGGGCGATCCTTTCGCCGCGATTCCCACGCTTGACTACCTCTGGGCATACTGCGATGTCGACGGCACCTATCACCACCGCTGGGCACATTCCCCCGACGAGGAACGAGAGGCATTTCTGTGGTTCCTCAACGTGTTGCGCGAACGTGAGAAGCGGGGAGGGGATTGGAAGGTCTACCACTACAACACCTACGAAGTGACGTCGATGCGGCGCATCGCACATGCATGGCCCGATGAGACCGAGCGGGATGAGTTGATCGCCGATGTGGAGCGTCTGATCGCTGAACGGTTCGACGACTTGTATCGACGAATAGACGTCGGCTTGCGCACGCGCGCAGGCAGCACATCGCTAAAGATTGTCGAGAAGCTCGCGGGCTATGACCGAACAGCGGAGGCTGCCGCAGTCGCACGCGCAGACGACAGCATCAAGGCCTACGAAGCGTTCATCGCATCGGATGATGAATCCAAATGTGCGGCGATTCTCGAAGGTATTCGCCAGTACAACGTCCACGATGTTCGGGCGACGAATGCGGTTCATCGGTGGTTGTGGGGGATCACCTGCGAACCGTCGATAGGTCCCGACACCGCAACTGTCACAGACGCGACGGGGCGCGAAATCGAACTCCTGCACGGCGACGAAGAGGAGTACGTGCAATCCGACAAGGTTCGTGAGCGGATCGAATCGACAGAGCAATTGCGTGACCTTTTGATCGCGGCGGCGGACTCCGCGCAAGCCCGGGCAAGCACGGGATTGACGGGTGCTGACCTTCCGTCCGGCCTCACTTCCCAAGGAGCACGCCTGCTCGCAGAGATGCTCGAATGGCATCGCCGCGAATCAGTGGTGGCATTTCTCGACTCCAAGCGACTTGAAGCGTGGGCGTTGGGCCAAGGGTCTGCAGACGCGGCCTCCATCCCGGACGCGGTTGAGGCGATCATCAAGGACTTGAACGGATCAGCGGATTCTGAGTTAACAGCGATTCGCCCCGGCACGGAGCATGAATCCTGTCTGCTCGACATCGAGGGACCGATCAAAATTCATCCGCCACAGCCGGGCAAACGAGTCAGCACGTATGAGTACCGTTGCCGACCCGGCGCGTGGAAGGTGAAGAAGGGTTCAGACGTCAAAACCGTCTCTTTGGGAGACGGCGGCGAGTCACTCACGGTCAAGCTCGTTGCGCATGACCCGCAGACTGGGATGTTCTCGTTCACTCGGACGAAGAACCCGGGCGAACTTGATCGGATGGTGCTCGCTCCGTTCTTTGACCCGCCCACCGTCTGGGAACGCTTGATGGATCTTGCTCGAGCGGCGCTCGCCGAAAGTCCCGCGCCCTGGACGGCGGTGCCGTTCGACGCACTCGACCGCCGCCCTCCGGCGGACGCGGGAACGATGGTGGCGGTGACGGGGGAGTCGGCCTCCGACAGAGCTCGGCGGATCGTGAGTCAGCTGCCCACTGGCCTGTTACCTGTGCAAGGACCGCCCGGAACCGGCAAGACGCACCTCGGCTGTGACTTGATCATGGATCAGTTGAAGGCAGGTGGGCGCGGGGGTTCCCAAGCAATCGTTGCCGTGACCGCAAACAGTCACAAGGTGATGGACAACCTGTTGGTATCCGTGGCAATGCGAGCCGCAGCCGACGGAGTCCGAGTGAAGGTTGCTCACTTGGGTAGTGGTGACCAAGTTGATGTCGCGGCGGGCATCGAAGCAATAGCAGGCGGCGGCGGGAAGCTTGCTGGGTGGATTGACGCCGCGCACGACGAGGGTCACGCGGTGGTGGTTGCGGCGACAAAGTTCGGATGGTCTCGGGCTGATGTGTCAGTTGTCGCTGACCTACTGATCATCGATGAGGCGGGCCAACTCCCGCTTGCCGATGCACTCGCCGTGTGTTCTACGGCGGGTCGGGTCGTCGCGCTCGGGGATCCGCAACAGCTAGCGGCCCCAATTCAAGCCGCCCATGATGATTCAGTTCGAGTCTCGCTTCTCGAACACATTGTGGGTGGTGCTGCCGTCATGCCGACGGATGTTGGCGTGTTCCTCGACGTCACGTATCGGATGCATCCGGCGGTATGCCGGGTCGTTGCGGATCTTGCTTACGACGGCGAACTGGTCTCATCCACGCAGGCCGCGGCGCGCACGATCACAGGGACCGACGTGTCCGTCGCAGGGCAGACGGTCACAGTCGAACCTGGCGTTTCGTGGCTTCCGGTTGATGGCGGTACCGAAGCTGAAGTGACTGCTGTTCGTGAGCTTGTCGACGGATTGATCGGCAAGGTCCAGGTGACCGATGAACACGGAACTTCAGCGCTGACCGGTTCTGACATTCTGGTCGTTGCACCTCACAACGCCCATGTGAACAGGCTCGACGCGGAGCTCGGTCAACTCGGTGTGCGGGTCGGAACCGTCGACAAGTTCCAGGGGCAACAGGCCCACGTCGTCGTCTACTCAATGGGACGTCTCGCCGTCACTGCGGGCGATGTTCCATTCCTTTATGAGGTGAACCGCGTGAACGTGGCGCTGTCGCGTGCGCGCTTGATGGCGATTGTCGTGTCGGACCCCAAGGCTGTGCTGCCGCCAGTGAACTCGCCGGAGCAGTTAATGATGGCCAGCCGTTTTGCCGCCGCCGTCGCGGGTGACTGAATCGGATCCTCATTCGTTTACTTGTCGGCGGCACGAGCGCCCACTCCCGTACTTCAACACCCTCCTGCCACCATGAGCACATGGCAAAGAT
>JAOAUD010000076.1 GCA_030157755.1 Candidatus Nanopelagicales bacterium | reverse complement strand
CGCAGCGCAACTAGCTCACCGTGGACAACCGCGGCCTGGACAATCGCGGGAGCCTCAGTCGGCGTGGTGGTGACTTGTGCAAGTCCCGCCAGGCGCACCTTCATCGAAGCAACGTCGGGCAACGACTTGATCCGCAGCGGGTCGTCCACCTCTTCGGAATCGCGCGGCCGACCAAGCCGGTCAGCATCGGCCACAACATCGCGCGCAACTAGCGAATGCATCCGAGCGAGCGACTGCATCGGCGCCACGGCCCAGACGTTGACCTGTTCCGGCAGTGACTGCTCAAGGCGCCACACCCCCGCAGCGGCGTGACCGATCGGCGAGTCGTCGAAAGCATCACCCGTAACCCAGGCAGACAGGGCGATGTCAATACCATCGATCGCGGCCGATGCCCGCGCATTCTGAATCGCGACGTCCTTGCGCAATGCCGCCCCCTTGGTGCGAAGCGACCGGTCCCACAGCAGTGCGTCGACCCGCTCGCGCGCACTCGTGACGGACTCCGCAACTCCAGGCAGGTCCATGAGGGGAAGCAGCAGGTCAGCGGCCATGTTCCGCTACTGCTTCGGGGCGTTGAGCTTCTGCAGCCCCGCCAGCACTGTCGGGTCCTGGGCATCCATCCAATTGACCAGGTCCAGCGTGGAGATGAAGCGCACGTTCGGTTCACGCTCATGGGAATCTTCGATGAAGCGGCTCAGCGCCTTCGTGTACGCGCCGCACACCCAGTCATTCATGTGGTTGCCGAGGATCAGCGGTGCACGGTTGCCACCATTCACGGCTTTGAGCGCATTCATATAGGCGTTGTAGGTGTCATCCTCAATCTGCTGGCACTTTTCCTTGGATGCCGACGTCTTGCCGCCATTTTGATTCGCCAAGAAGTTGTAGTCCATCGAGAGCACGCCGTACTTGATGCCAGCAACCTTGATCGCCTGCAACGGAATATTCCAGAGTCCGTTCTTGACCTGCTTCGGCCAAGTCAAAGTCCCGCCACCGGAGGTGTCGTAGCGGTATCCGGCTTGTTTGAATGCCTTGTACATTGCTGGACGATTACCCTCGAGGCACGGAGTCCGGCCACCCTTAACCACGCTGGAGTTGAAAGGCAACGGCCCCGCGTCGGCGGCCTGCGGGTTAAACGCCCGCCAGTTGTCCATGATCGTGTTGAACTGGGTGATCTCGCTCGTCCAGTCGGCCGCGCTCCAACTTCCAACTCCACCGGCGCCGCAGAAATGCCCGTTGTAATGGGTTCCGATTTCGTGCCCTGCATTCCAAGCGTCGGAGAGCTTGTTGATGCGAGTGCCGATGATCGCGGGATCACCGAACCCAATCGCGGACGTTCCTCGCGGCTTCTTTGGCGGTGCGTAGTTCAGCCTTGCCTTGTTGTCAGGAAGGAGGTAGACGCCGGAGACGAAGAAGGAGAACCGGCCATCGACCTTCTTCGCGACATCTAGGTAGTGCTGCATGATTCCGGTCTTGCTTTCGACGCCGCCATCAAACGACACCACAACGAACTGCGGTGGCTGTTGCCCTGCGGAGAGTTTTTCGATCTCCAGTTCGGGCTGAGGTTCGGGCGGGGTGGTCACGCCTGAGGTATCGCTGGCCTGGGAGGCCTTACCACCTGGGTTCAGCTGCGCTTGGCCCTCAATTGGGCCGTTCGCCGATGCCGGACTTTGGTCGGATCGGTTGGGAAGGATGAAGATGACGACAGCGATGACAACAAGTGCTGCCCCCACGAGCGCCAAGATTGGCCGCTTGTTCATAGATCCTCCACCCCAGTGCGAATGCCAGGATACGCACCCAATGCAACTTTCCATTGCATTGCGCTATTCGGTCGTTTGCGCGGGAGAAGAGTTTGGATCAACGCTAGCGTTCGGTTGGTGACCTCCGATCATCTTGAGAACCTGCTGCACGAGAACCGCCACTTCCCGCCATCGCCGGAATTCGCCGAACAGGCCAATGCCAGCGTCGCGATGTACGCCGAGGCCGTTGGCGACCGAATGGCCTTCTGGGACGAACAGGCCGGACGGCTCAGCTGGGAAAAACGCTGGGGAACAACCCTCGACTGGTCGAATGCGCCCTTCGCCAAGTGGTTCGTCGGTGGACGCATCAACGTCGCCGTCAATTGTGTTGACCGGCACGTTGCTGACGGATTCGGCGACCAGGTCGCCATCCACTTCGAGGGTGAACCTGGCGATACTCGCGCGATCACCTACCGCGAACTTCAGGACGAGGTCAGCCAGGCAGCCAATGCCCTGACGGCGCTCGGCATTGAGGCCGGGGACCGCGTCGCTATCTACCTGCCGATGATCCCCGAGGCCGTCATTTCGATGCTGGCCTGCGCACGCATTGGTGCTCCCCACTCGGTCGTCTTCGGTGGATTCAGCGCTGAGGCGTTGCGCAGCAGGATCGACGACGCGGAAGCGAAGCTCGTCATCACCTCTGATGGCGGCTACCGGCGCGGGGCTCCGTTCCCGTTGAAACCCGCTGTCGATGAGGCAGTCGCGGACGCGCCAACCGTCGAGAACGTCTTGGTGGTCCGCCGCACCGGAGGCGAGGTCGTGTGGACCGACAAGGATGTCTGGTGGCACGAACTCGTCGGCAGCCAATCAACGACTCACGACCCTGAGTACTTCGACAGCGAACACCCGCTGTTCATTCTGTACACCTCAGGAACCACCGGTAAGCCAAAGGGAATCCTGCACACCTCCGGCGGGTACCTGACTCAGACCTCATACACCCACAACGTCGTGTTCGACCACAAGCCGGGCAAGGACGTCTACTGGTGCACCGCCGACGTCGGCTGGATCACCGGACACAGCTACATCGTGTACGGCCCGCTGGCCAACCGCGCGACGCAGGTGCTCTATGAAGGCACTCCGGATACCCCCCACAAAGGCCGCTGGTGGGAGATCATCGAGAAGTACCGAGTCTCGATTCTTTACACCGCGCCGACTGCAATTCGAACTTTCGCCAAGTGGGGTCGTGAGATCCCCAACGAATTCGACCTGACGTCGTTGCGCCTGCTCGGCAGCGTCGGTGAACCAATCAACCCGGCGGCCTGGATCTGGTACCGCAATGTGATCGGCGGTGATCGTTGCCCGATCGTCGACACCTGGTGGCAAACCGAAACGGGAGCGATCATGATCAGCCCGCTGCCCGGAGTAACAGCAACCAAGCCCGGATCCGCGATGGATCCGATTCCCGGAATCAGCGCGGTTGTGGTCGATGACGAAGGCAAGCGCGTCGGCCGCAGCGAGGGCGGATACCTGATCCTCGATGAGCCGTGGCCGGCGATGCTTCGTGGCATCTGGGGCGACAACGAGCGCTATGTCGAGCAGTACTGGTCACGCTGGCCGGACGTGTACTTCGCCGGTGACGGAGCGAAGTACGACCGCGAGGGACACATCTGGCTACTGGGCCGCGTGGAAGACGTGATGAACGTGTCTGGCCACCGGATCTCAACAGCAGAGGTTGAGTCGGCCTTGGTGTCGCACGATGCAATCGCCGAGGCCGCAGTTGTTGGTGCGAACGACGATACGACCGGGCAGGCAATCGTCGCGTTCGTGATCCTGCGAGTGCATGCCGATGTGTCCGAGGGAACCGTCGAGGACATTCGGTCCCATGTCGCCAAGGAAATCGGTCCGATCGCGAAGCCGAAGCGAGTCATGGTGGTCAACGAACTCCCGAAGACTCGCTCAGGAAAGATCATGCGGCGGCTACTGCGGGATGTTGCGGAAAACCGCTCGCTCGGCGACGTCTCGACACTCGCCGACCCCAACGTCATGGCGCTCATTTCCGACGGTTTGAACGGACCCTCGGCCGACGACGACTAATCCACGCTGCAACGTGCAGCATTTCTAGCCCTGAAGGGCTGGAATGCTGCACGTTCCAACGAGATCAGCCAATCTGGCGGGCGGACCTGCAGCAAACCTGATCAGATATGCGCATGGCGGCGCCGACGAAAGTAGTTCTCTCCGCGCTGCGGGACGAAACCGTTGGCGGCATCATCCTGCTGATCGCGGCAGCCATTGCGCTGATCTGGGCGAATTCGCCATGGTCTGCCGCATACGAAAACCTGGTGAACTTCGAGGTTGGCCCCGCTGCGCTGCATCTCAACCTCACCCTTGGCGACTGGGCGGCAGACGCCCTCCTGGCGGTCTTCTTCTTCGTCGCAGGGCTTGAACTGAAGTACGAGTTGGTCCTGGGATCACTGCGCACTCTGTCGACCGCGTTAGTGCCGGTCGCTGCGGCACTTGGCGGCATGATCATTCCGGCGTTACTGTTCTTCGGCATCAATGCGACTGCTCCAGCGGGCGAACCCACGGGCTGGGGAATCCCGATGGCCACCGACATCGCATTTGCGCTGGCGGTGCTTGCGGTTGCCGGACGCAAACTGCCGGTCGAGGTTCGCGTCTTCCTGCTCACCCTGGCCGTGGTGGACGACCTCGGCGCGATCACGGTCATTGCCCTCTTCTACTCCGAATCGGTCCTCCTGGCACCGCTTGCCGGTGCCGTACTCCTCCTCGCCGCCTACGCATACCTGCAATACCGCCGCGTCCGCTCACCTTGGATCTACGCTCCCCTCGCGATCGCTGTCTGGCTGCTGGTGCACCAATCGGGTATCCACGCGACGGTCGCGGGAATCGCGCTGGGCCTACTCACCCGGGTGAAACCCGACCCAGGCGAAGAAGAAGCACCCGCTGAACGGCTTCAGCACCGATTCCACCCGCTGTCAGCGGGAGTGTGCGTGCCGCTGTTTGCGTTCTTCGCGGCTGGCGTCAGCCTTTCCGGAGTTCAGCCGCTTGAGGCCCTCACCGAACCACTCGCACTCGGGATCCTCGTTGGCCTCATCGTCGGCAAACCCATAGGAGTCGTCGGTGGAGCTTGGCTGGTCACACGCTTTCGCGGGGTCCAGCTCGTCGACGTGCTGTCATGGCGCGACATCTCTGCAGTGGGCATCGTCGCGGGTGTCGGATTCACTGTTTCGTTGCTCATCACGGAGCTTGCATTTGAGGACACGCCCGGTCTCATGACCGACGCGAAGCTGGCCGTCCTGACCGCCTCAGTTGTTTCCGCAGCGCTCGCTTCAGTCGCGCTAATGCGCCGTGGTCGCCATCACGACGCCAACTCGGGCTAGCCTTACGCCATGACAAGCCCCCACATCGATCCGAACGGCAAGGTTGACCCAAGCGTTCGCGAGTTGGTTCTCACCGTCGCCGACAACGC
>JAOAUD010000075.1 GCA_030157755.1 Candidatus Nanopelagicales bacterium | reverse complement strand
GAGCGACAGTCGGCGGAAACGAGATTGAACTGACACCGACGGAGTTCGATCTACTCGCCTACCTCCTGCGCAATCCAGGGCGCGTCTTCAGCCGCGATCAGCTACTCACAGATGTCTGGGGATACTCCAGCGCCGTGGGCTCGCGGACCGTTGACGTTCACGTCGCTCAGTTGCGTAGCAAACTCGAACCGGTAGAGATCATCCGAACTGTTCGAGGAGTCGGCTACTCCGCCGACGAACGGGCAGGCTGACCAAGCAATGCCCACCGATGCCCCGGGAGCTCCGTTAGAACCGGTGACCGGTCGAATTCGGACCAGGGCACACGGACTGTCGCTCAACGCCAGGATCGCGCTGGTAACCGTGGCATCTGCCGTTGTTGCGGTGTTAGTGGCCGGGGCGATTTCCTTTCCGCTGATCAAACAGTCGGCGCAGCAGGAAGCATTGGGCAACCTCCAGCGGTTGGCCGACGCCACTGCTGCAGCGATCGAGCGGCGACCTGGCCCGTCGCCGGAGCAGATTCCCAACCGACTTGCGACAACACTTCAGACCCAGGACATCACCGCACTGTATGTGCCTAGAGGTGCGTCTATCCCAGGCTTGTTTACAGCGTCTGACCTCGCGTCTCTTGGCAGCGGAAGTTCATTGGATGGCCAGATTCAGTTCCGGGGCGACGACGTCTTGGTCGCGGTGAGGGCTCTGTCCGATGGTGGTTCTGTCGTCTTGACCCAGCCGGTGCAGGCAACCGGTCGATTGGCGCTCGCGGCACTCGCGAGATTTGCGTTTGCTCTGGCAGTTGGTGTGGCGATTGCGGTCGCCTTCGGTTTGTTGCTGGCTCGACGCCTGACCAGACCGCTGCGAGAAGCAGCGCAGGCAGCCAAGCGCATCGGGGCCGGCGACCGAGATGTGGAGCTCGCGGTAACAGGCCCGCCGGAGATTGCCGAATTGAACGAAGCTCTTAATGAGTTGCGGCGTGATCTCACAATCAGCGAAGGACGCCAGCGGGAGTTCCTGCTCTCGATTTCCCATGAACTGCGCACGCCCCTGACCGCAATTCGTGGATATGCCGAAGCAATCTCCGATGGGATCATTCCGGCGTCACAGGTTGCAGCAAAGGGAGCGATCGTGCAGTCCGAGGCAGACCGGTTGGATCTTCTCGTTGCCGACCTCCTCGACCTTGCCCGCCTCGATGCCGTTGACTTCCCGGTCTCCTCGGTTGACGTCAACTTCGCCGACATCGCCAATTCCGCGGCAAACGTGTGGCATGACGGAAGTCGTAACGAGGGCGTTGAATTCCGGCTTGAGCTGTCCTCACCCTCGATACCAGGCAAGACCGACCCCACTCGAATCCGGCAGATCATCGACAACCTCTGTGCCAATGCCTTACGCGTGACTCCGAGCGGCGGCGTCGTGGTGTTGTCCGTAGTTGCGGTTGATGACCAGTGGATGCGAATTGAGGTTCGAGACAGCGGTCCGGGTTTGACGGCAGATGACTGCGAGGTGGCCTTCGAACCCGCGGAGCTCTACAGCCGCTACCGGGGTATCCGAAGGGTCGGCACTGGCGTTGGTCTTGCACTCGTCGGTCGCCTCGCTGGGCGGCTGGGCGGAACTGCGCATGCGGGTTCGGCGCCAGAGGGCGGTGCCCGCTTCACGATCTATGTTGCTAGAAACCTCTCGGCGTAAGAAGGACAATCTGCTGACGCTCGCGGCGCGGGCCATATGGTGTCGGTGTGGGAGTTGAGATCGCCGGTCCAGCTGAGCCTGAGGGTCGTGGAACGGCTCCCGGTCCAGCGCCAGGTCCACCAAGCAGCTGGATTGCACCGGCAGTCCTAGTGACCCTTTGCTGTTTCTCGCCTACAGGAATCATCGCGGTGTACTTCGCGGCAGCGGTAAAGCCGTACTGGCTTACGGGCGATCGCCGTCAGGCAGCACGCAGTGCACGACTCGCCAGACGCTGGGTTTGGGTGAGCGTGCTGTTGTGGGCCGTGGTTACCCTGGTATTGATTGCAACCGGAAGGCTTGGCAGATTGTTGGAAGCAGGTGTCCTGTGAGCGTTATGACTGCGCAGAAACCTCCGACTCGGCTGCGGCGTATGGCCTGGCCGGTTATTGGGGCCACTGCCACGGTCGGCGCAGCATTCTTCATCCGAGCGGTGGACCCCAACAACGGTGGATACCCGTTTTGCCCGTTGAAGGCAGTCACTGGTTTGGACTGCCCAGCGTGCGGTGGACTGCGCTGCGTTCACGCGTTGATGAATGGCGACATCGGCACCGCCTTGGATCAAAATCTGATCGCTGTCGTTGTGCTGCCGATGATTGTGATCTGGGCGGCGTTTGCGCTTGCCGCCCGCTGGCGAGGAGACGACGCCGTGGGGGCAAATTCCTCGGCCGATGTCGATGCGCGAGGCAACGCAGCGCTCAAGGCGAATGCGTTGCGGGTCTTGTGGGTGGGGCTCATCGTGGCGACGATCGTATTCACCGTGTTGCGAAACGTACCGGGAGTTCCGTTCCTGCCTAGCGGAGTCGGTTAGTCAAGGGTGTGAACTCGCAGTAGTCGGGGAGTGCGAATACCCAAGCGGGCAGTTGTCGCTAAGCTCATGTGCGTGACTGTGCTTGACGACATTGTGGCTGGCGTGCGTGAGGATCTCGCGATCCGTCAAAGCGCCGTCCCTCTTGATGAGCTCAAGGCGCGTGCAGCTGCAGTTGCCCCGCCTCGTGACGGTCTCGCAGCCCTTCGCAGCGAAGGTGTTGCTGTGATCGCTGAAGTCAAGCGGGCGAGCCCAAGCAAAGGCAACCTTGCGGACATCCCCGACCCTGCAGCATTGGCCAGCGCGTACGAAGCTGGGGGAGCGTCCGTTATTTCGGTGCTCACCGAGCAGCGTCGCTTTCAGGGGTCGCTTGAGGATTTGGCAGCCGTACGGGCCGCCGTTGACATTCCAGTTCTTCGCAAAGACTTCATCGTGACCTCCTACCAACTGTGGGAGGCGAGGGCGTACGGCGCTGATCTAGCGCTGTTGATCGTCGCGGCGCTCGACGAGCAGGCACTCATCTCGTTGATCGAACGCACGGTGTCACTGGGCATGACCCCGCTTGTTGAGGTTCACGACGAAGCAGAACTTGACCGGGCTCTGGCCGCCGGGGCGCGCCTGATCGGAATCAACGCACGCAACCTCAAGACATTGGAAGTTGACCGTGACGTGTTCGCGAAGGTCGCCGACGGCGTGCCGTCTGACATCTTGCTGGTCGCCGAATCGGGAATCCGCGGCCCGCGGGACTTGGTGGCGTATGCCGGATCAGGTGCCGACGCAGTCTTGGTCGGCGAAGCACTCGTGACGGGCGTTGATCCGCGCACTGCCGTGCACGAGATGGTCGCGGCCGGTGCCCACCCCGCTGTTAAACATCCCCGAGACTAAAGAAGTGGCTGCGGTGACTCAGACTCCCGAACAATCCGATCTTGGCGCTGGACCCGATTCGGCGGGTCGTTTTGGCAAGTACGGCGGGCGGTTTGTGCCCGAGGCGTTGATGGCCGCATTGGAAGAATTGGATGTCGCCTACCGGGAGGCGATCGCAGATCCGGAGTTTGTTGCCCAGTACGACTATCTGCAGCGGACATACACCGGACGTCCGAACCCCGTTACTGACGCAAAGAACCTGAGCGAGCATGCTGGCGGCGCGAGGATTCTGCTCAAACGTGAAGACCTCAATCACACCGGCTCCCACAAGATCAATAACGTGCTTGGACAGGCGCTCTTGACCAAGCGGATGGGCAAGACGCGTGTGATCGCAGAAACCGGCGCAGGTCAGCACGGGGTTGCAACGGCCACGGCTGCCGCACTACTCGACCTCGAATGTGTCGTTTACATGGGCGAGGAAGACACCCAACGCCAGGCGCTCAACGTGGCGCGTATGCAGTTGCTCGGTGCAACTGTGATTCCGGTGACGGCTGGCAGTCGAACCCTCAAAGATGCCATCAACGAGGCAATGCGCGACTGGGTCACGAACGTAGATCAGACTCACTACCTACTCGGGACTGTTGCTGGTCCAGCGCCGTTCCCCGAGATGGTCCGGCACTTCCACGCGATCATCGGACGTGAGGCCAGAGAACAGACGCTCGAGATGACGGGCCGACTCCCCGACGTCGTGGCGGCCTGTGTGGGCGGAGGAAGTAATGCAATTGGAATCTTCCATGCATTCCGCAATGACCCCGGGGTGCGACTCTTCGGCTTCGAGGCTGGCGGCGAAGGGATCGAATCGGGTCGCCACGCAGCCAAGCTGAGTGTCGGTTCCTCGGGTGTACTGCACGGCGCCCGCTCGTACTTGTTGCAGGACGACGAAGGTCAGACAATCGCGTCGCACTCGATCAGTGCGGGCTTGGACTATCCCTCCGTTGGTCCGGAGCACGCCTGGCTGCGCGACACCGGCAAAGCGACGTATGAGTCCGTCACGGACGTCGAGGCAATGGATGCCTTCGCGCTGCTGAGTCGGACGGAGGGAATCATCCCTGCGATTGAGTCAGCCCATGCAATTGCTGGTGCACTCCGAGTTGGCAAGCGACTCGGTCCTGACGCCGTCATCTTGGTCAACCTGTCTGGCAGAGGCGACAAGGATGTTGCCACCGCAGCCAAGTGGTTCAACCTTGTTGATTCCGCGACGGTCGATTCAACCTCGGAGGTAGTGACGTGAGCCATCTTGCTGAAACGTTTGCCGCTGCACGGGCAGACGGGCGGGCGGCGCTGATCGCCTACCTACCAGCCGGTTTCCCTACTCGCGTTGACTGCGTGCCGGTGATCGCGGCCATGGTCGAGAACGGTGTGGACGCGGTCGAAATCGGCCTGCCGTATAGCGATCCGCTCATGGACGGACCAGTGATCCAGGCGGCTGTTGACTCATCGCTTAAAGCCGGTACCCGAATCGGTGACGTGATGGCGAATGTTGGTGGCGTTGTTGGAACCGGTGCACCCACGCTGGTGATGTCGTACTGGAACCCCATTGAACGCTACGGGGTGGACCGGTTCGCTCGCGAACTCGCTGAAGCCGGTGGATGCGGTGTCATCACCCCTGATCTGACGCCTGAAGAAGCAGGGCCCTGGATCGAAGCCACGGACGAACATGGCATCGACCGAGTGTTCCTCGTGGCTCCGTCTTCTAGCGATGAGCGTATCGAGACGGTAGTCCGAGCGTGTTCCGGATTTGTCTACGCGGCATCCACGATGGGTGTGACGGGCGCTCGGACTGCGGTGTCGTCCAGCGCTCCTGAGCTCGTGTCACGAGTGCGCCAACATACGACTCTTCCGGTGTGCGTGGGTCTCGGTGTGTCGACCAGAGCCCAAGCCGCGGACGTTGCCTCATACGCGGACGGTGTCATCGTCGGTTCAGCATTCGTAAAGGCGCTGCTGGACGCAGAAAGCCCAGGTGCGGGCGCGGCCGCGGCCGCAGCATTGGCCGCTGAGCTGGCCGCAGGGGTTCGCGGGGCAAGCGGTGTCGGAGTGCGTGCATGACCTGCTCGGTCGCCAGTGGCACGAATCTTGCGATGTTCAGGGTTTCGCTGACGAGGTGGTAAGCACCGCGGGTTAGAGTTTCAACCAACTCCGAACCCATACCTACGCTGTACGCGCACAATGCGCCAGATCCGGGAGCACGTTGATGGCTGATTCAAAGAAGGACGCACGGCAGAAAGCCGCCGAGGCGCGCGCTGCACAGCAAGCTGCAGACAAACGCCGTGAGCGCACTGTGCGAATTGTCGGTGGGCTTGTGGTTCTCATCGTCATTGTTGCGATCATCGGTGGCGCGATCTTCTTCTCCAAGAAGGACGGCAGCAACAACGGAGGCACACCTACTCCTGATGCTGGTGGAGCAACTCCGAACGGCGTGAGCACCAGCGACTACTACGTGACTGCAGCGGCCAATACTCCGGCCGGAGTCCCGACTGTCAAGATCTATGAAGACTTCCAGTGCCCTTACTGCAAGAAGCTTGAGGAGACTGCCGGTCCGGCCCTCGTCGAACAAGCGAAGGCGGGCAAGCTCAACCTCCAGTGGCAGCCAGGAATCTTCATGGATGCCAATCTGAAGAACACCGGTTCGCTCACGGCAACCAACGCCTGGGGTTGCGCAATTGACGCGGGTAAGACGACGGAGTTCCACCAGGGCGTCTTCCAACAGCAGGCGCCAGAGGAGACTGTTGGTGCGCCGGGATTCACTCAGCAGCAAATGCTCGATCTCGGCAAAACCGTTGGGATCACGGGGGACGCCTACTCAACGTTCGAATCGTGTGTGAAAGCAAATACCTACAACACGTGGGCAGCCAACAGCAACGCACAGTTCGAGAAGGCTGGGGTTACGAGCACTCCGTCGATCTTTGTGAACGGTAAGGAGTTGCCGACCAAGGGTCTTAACATCAACGACCCAACGGCGCTGATCAAGGCGATCGAACAGGCAGCGAAGTAGTAGTTACCCGTGAGCGTTGAGCTGTCCGGCTTTATTCCAAGTCCCAGTTCTGGGGTGTGGAATCTGGGACCCCTCCCAGTACGGGCGTATGCACTGTGCATCCTGATCGGGATTGTTGTTGCGGTCTGGGTGGGAAATCGACGCTGGGTTGCCAGAGGCGGCAAAGCGGGCTTCATCACCGACGTCGCGTTGTGGGCGGTGCCATTTGGGATCGTCGGAGCTCGGCTTTATCACGTCACGACGGACTACTCGACGTACTTCGGGCCTAACGGGCTTGGACTCGGTGCTGCCCTCAAGATCTGGAATGGTGGTCTTGGCATTTGGGGTGCCGTGGCCGGGGGAGCGCTCGGTGCCTGGATCGCTTGTCGACGGGCCGGGGTCCTCCTGCCTCCGCTGGCCGATGCGATCGCGCCGGGAGTGGCCTTTGCTCAAGCTATCGGGCGATGGGGTAACTGGTTTAACCAAGAGCTCTTTGGCAGCCCAACCGACCTGCCCTGGGGCCTGACCATTGATCCGGCGAATCGGCCAAGCGGATTTGCCCAGTACGAAACCTTCCATCCGACGTTCCTCTACGAGTCACTGTGGTGCGTCCTGGTGGCGCTGATCGTGATTTGGGCGGACAAGCGATTCCAACTCGGTCACGGTCGGGCATTCGCCCTGTATGTATTTGCGTACTGCGTCGGGCGCTTGGTGTTCGAACTGGTCCGAATCGACAACGCAACCCTGATCTTGGGAGTCAGGGTGAACGTATTCACCTCGATTCTGGTGGCGATTGCGGCCGCCGTCTACTTCGTTATCAGCGCCATCAAGAGTCCCGGGCGTGAAGCGTCCGTCTATCGAGAACCGACCGATCGCGAGCCGCAGCCAGTACCCGTCTAAGGGGTTAAGGGGATTGCGTTTCCCCGAATAGGGTCGGGCGGGATACACTTTCGCGAGCACAGTTGGGCCAACGTCGTCCCTTGTGCACCATCTCGTCAGTGGTCGAGGAATCGTTGCGGCCAATTCTGGGTGAGCGATCGCGTACCTCAGATGCGGACAGATGGTGGTTTCGACCACTGCGATTGGCAATCGGTGAGCGGTTACGCAGAACTTCGCGTCGCTCGAGGGCCATCGCACCGGATAGGAGGCAAACGACGTGAGTGCGTTCAGCAGCGTCCCCACAGCCCAGGGTTTGTATGACCCCAACTTCGAGCACGACGCGTGCGGTGTCGCATTTGTTGCGACTCTCACCGGGGTACCCAGCCACGAGATTGTGGTGCAGGCGCTAACGGCTCTGCGCAATCTCGATCACCGCGGTGCTTCAGGCTCAGAGGTTGACACTGGCGACGGCGCTGGGATTCTTGTCCAGGTTCCCGATGAGTTCTTGCGCGCAGTCGTTGAATTTGAACTCCCGGCGAAGGGCGAATACGCCGTTGGAACCGGATTCCTCCCTGACAACGTCGCCGAAGCTGATGCCGCTGCCAAGACCATCGAAGCGATTGCCGCGCAAGAGGGCGTCACTGTTCTTGGTTGGCGCGATGTTCCGATCACCGAAGGTTTGGTCGGCGCGACGGCCGCGTCTGTCATGCCAACGTTCCGCCAACTCTTCTTGTCCGCAACCAACCCTGACGGATCTGCTGCACGCGGCCAAGAACTCGAACGCCTTGCTTACTGTGTGCGCAAGCGCGCCGAACGCGAATCCGGCGTCTACTTCCCATCCCTGAGTTCAAAGACCCTCGTCTACAAGGGAATGTTGACAACGGGTCAACTCGAACCCTTCTACCCGGACCTGTCGGATCAGCGGTTCACGTCCGCGTTGGGCCTGGTGCATTCACGCTTCTCGACTAACACCTTCCCGAGCTGGCCGCTTGCACATCCCTTCCGCTACATCGCGCACAACGGCGAGATCAACACGGTCAAGGGCAACCGCAACTGGATGACTGCGCGCGAGGCCATGCTCGCCAGTGACCTCATCCCCGGTGATCTTGAGCGGCTCTTCCCGATTTGCACCCCCGCCGGCAGCGACTCGGCGAGTTTCGACGAAGTTCTCGAGCTGTTGTACCTCGGTGGTCGCTCGTTGCCGCACGCCGTCTTGATGATGATTCCGGAGGCATGGGAAAACAACCTGTCGATGGACCCGGCTCGCCGGGCGTTCTACGAGTACCACTCGACGCTCATGGAGCCGTGGGATGGGCCCGCCAGCGTCTCGTTCACAGATGGCGACCTCATCGGTGCTGTCCTCGATCGCAACGGTCTGCGGCCAGGTCGTTTCTGGATTACCGCAGATGGCCTTGTCGTACTTGGTTCCGAAGCCGGTGTCCTCGAACTTGACCCGGCAACGATTGTTCGCAAGGGACGACTGCAGCCAGGTCGCATGTTCCTCGTCGACACGATCAATGGTCGAGTCATTGAGGACGACGAGATCAAGGCGGAGTTGGCCGCCGAACACCCGTACCAGGAGTGGCTCGACGCCGGACTGCTGCATCTTGAAGATCTGCCCGACCGCGAACACGTCGTTCACACCCACACTTCGGTCCTGCGTCGTCAGCAGGCATTTGGATACACGGAAGAAGAGTTGCGGATTCTCCTGACGCCAATGGCGCGCTCGGGAATGGAAGCACTTGGCTCGATGGGCACCGACACACCGATTGCTGCTCTGTCGAATCGGCCTCGACTGCTGTTTGACTACTTTGCCCAACTCTTTGCTCAGGTGACGAACCCACCGCTCGACGCAATTCGCGAAGAGATTGTGACGTCGCTGAACACAACAATCGGTCGCGAGCTCAACTTGCTCGATGCTGGCCCCGAACACTGCGGCCACATTGTGCTGAGCTTTCCGGTGATCGATAACGATGAGCTGGCCAAGATCCTGCATATCGACGCCGATGGCGACACTCCATACACGAGCGCGAAGGTCTCGATGCTCTACCGCATCGAGGATGGTGCCGCTGGCCTCGAACGGCGCCTCGACGAGATCTGTCAAGAGATCGATGCCTTGGTGGACCGCGGAGTCGAGTTCATTGTGCTGTCCGACCGTGACAGTGACGGCGAATACGGCCCGATCCCGTCGCTGCTGGCGACTGCAGCGGCACACCACCACTTGGTGCGTAACAAGCGGCGCACGAAGGTGAGTCTGCTGGTGGAAAGCGGCGATGTCCGCGAGGTTCACCACGTCGCCTTGCTGATTGGCTACGGAGCCGCTGCGGTCAACCCGTACCTGGCGATGGAGTCTGTCGAGGATCTCGTACGTCACCAACTGATTGAGGGCGTCGATTCAGCGACGGCCGTGCGCAACCTTGTGAAGGCCTTGGGCAAGGGTGTCCTGAAGGTCATGAGCAAGATGGGCATCTCGACCGTCGCGTCGTATCGCGGTGCCCAGGTGTTCGAGGCAATCGGGCTATCGTCTGAGCTCATCGATAAGTACTTCACCGGGACCACATCGAAGTTGGGTGGTGTGGGACTCGACGTGCTCGCTGAAGAGGTCGCTGCCCGGCATCGGATTGCGTATCCGCCGAATGGAATTCCGCCGGCTCACCGCAGTCTGGTTGTTGGTGGGGAATACCAGTGGCGTCGTGAAGGCGAACCCCACCTGTTCAACCCGGAAACCGTTTTCCGACTGCAGCACGCGACCAGAGAAAAGCGGATGGACATCTTCCGTGAGTACTCCCGCAGCGTTGATGACCAGTCGAAGCAATTGATGACATTGCGCGGGCTCTTCGAATTTGCGACGGGCAAACGCGAGTCGATTTCCATCGACGAAGTTGAGTCGATTAGCGAGATCGTGAAGCGATTCTCGACCGGTGCAATGTCATACGGATCGATTTCGCAGGAAGCCCACGAGACCCTGGCAATCGCGATGAACCGCTTGGGCGGCAAGTCGAACACGGGTGAAGGTGGAGAGGACCCGAGTCGATTCATCCCGATGGAAAACGGCGACTCCAAGCGTTCTGCGATCAAGCAGGTGGCTTCAGGTCGCTTCGGGGTCACCAGTGACTACTTGGTGAATGCCGATGACATCCAGATCAAGATGGCCCAAGGTGCCAAGCCTGGTGAAGGTGGACAACTGCCCGGACACAAGGTCTATCCATGGGTAGCGCGCACGCGACACTCCACTCCCGGAGTGGGCTTGATTTCGCCTCCGCCGCACCACGACATCTATTCGATCGAGGATCTCGCTCAGCTGATCCACGACCTCAAGAATGCCAATCCGAAGGCCCGAATCCACGTCAAGCTTGTTGGTGAGGTTGGAGTCGGAACAGTTGCTGCTGGTGTGGCAAAGGCGCACGCAGACGTCATCTTGATTTCCGGACATGACGGCGGCACCGGCGCCTCACCGCTGACGAGCCTCAAGCATGCCGGTGGCCCGTGGGAATTGGGTCTTGCGGAGACTCAGCAAACCCTGCTGATTAACGGCCTGCGTGATCGCGTGGTGATTCAGACCGACGGTCAGCTCAAGACGGGTCGCGACGTGGTGATCGCTGCACTGCTAGGTGCTGAGGAGTACGGGTTCGCGACAGCACCGCTAGTTGTCATGGGTTGCGTCATGATGCGCGTCTGTCACCTAGACACATGTCCGGTGGGTGTTGCCACGCAGAACCCCGTTCTGCGGGAGCGCTTCGCAGGCAAGGCAGAACACCTGGTGAACTTCTTTGAGTTCATCGCCGAAGAAGTCCGTGAGCTCCTGGCCGAACTCGGCTTCCGGTCTCTCGATGAGGCCATCGGTCACGTCGAGATGCTCGATACCAAGAAGGCAGTCACTCACTGGAAGGCTTCAGGTCTGGACGTCAGTCCGATTCTGCATCGACCAGATGTTCCGGAAGGCACTGGCCTGCGCCAATTGACCGTCCAGGATCACGGACTTGAGAAGGCGCTCGACAGGACGCTGATCGACATGTGTGCCGACGCTTTGGAGAACGGCGAGCCAGTGCGAATTCAGCTTCCCATTCGCAACGTCAACCGAACAGTCGGCACGATGCTTGGTAGTGAAGTGACGGCACGGTACGGCGCCGATGGACTCCCAGAGGGGACCATCGACATCACCTTCACGGGTTCGGCCGGCCAATCGATCGGGGCCTTCCTGCCACGAGGCATCACGCTTCGGCTCGAAGGTGACGTCAACGACTACCTGGGCAAGGGACTTTCCGGCGGGCGACTCATCGTTCGTCCGGATCGCGAGGCCCCGTTTGCCGCTGAGCAGCACATCATCGCCGGGAACGTCATCGCCTACGGTGCCACCGCCGGTGAGATCTTCGTCCGGGGCAAGGTCGGCGAACGCTGCTGCGTTCGCAACTCCGGTGCCACGGTTGTTGTTGAAGGTGCCGGTGACCACTTGTGCGAGTACATGACGGGTGGCCGGGTCGTTGTTCTCGGCGAAGTGGGCCGCAACGTTGCCGCCGGGATGTCGGGAGGCATCGCGTACCTGTTCGATCTGGACGAGGAAGTCGTCAACCGCGACATGGTCGATGTTGAGGCGCTCGGCGAGGGCGACCGCGAATTCCTCTTCGAGGTAGTGAGCAAGCATGCGGCCGAGACTGGCTCTGTGGTTGCCGAAGCGCTGATTGCTGATTGGTCACATCAGGTTGATCGGTTCCGCAAGATCATGCCGCGAGATTACAAGCGAGTTTTGGAAGCAATCGCCAGGGCTGAGAGCCTGGGCGAAAACGTCGACGAAGCAGTGATGGAGGCAGCACGTGGCTGATCCAAGAGGTTTCTTGAAGCGCGATCGCGAACTGCCCACCAGGCGGCCCGTCGACGTCCGGATCCGTGACTGGAAAGAGGTCTACGAAGACTTTCCAGCCGATCACGTGCGCGACCAAGCAGGGCGTTGCATGGACTGCGGGATCCCCTTCTGTCACAACGGTTGTCCATTGGGCAACCTCATTCCCGAGTGGAATGACTTGGTGTGGCGCGATGACTGGGAAGACGCAATCGAACGTCTACACGCGACGAACAACTTCCCGGAGTTCACGGGTCGGCTGTGCCCTGCACCCTGCGAGACGGCGTGCGTGCTCGGTATCAACCAGAATCCAGTGACGATCAAGCAGGTCGAGGTCGAGATCATCGACCGCGCCTGGGACGAAGGCTGGGTCAAGCCCCAGCCGCCTGAACGCCTTTCCGGCAAGACGGTCGCCGTTGTTGGCTCCGGTCCGGCAGGCCTGGCGGCTGCGCAACAACTTGCTCGCGCTGGGCACACCGTTGCCGTCTACGAGCGAGATGATCGCATCGGCGGTCTGCTGCGGTACGGCATTCCTGAGTTCAAGATGGAGAAGGTCCACTTGAACCGGCGCCTGCAACAGATGGAAGCCGAAGGCGTGAAGTTCCGGTCAGGGATGAACGTGGGCGTGGACGTCACGGGTGAAGATCTTCGCCGCCGTTACGACGCTGTGGTGCTTGCGGTCGGAGCGACGGAAAGGCGCGATCTCGCGGTTGCCGGTCGTGAACTCGACGGAATTCACCAGGCGATGGATTACCTTCCACTCGCCAACCGTGTGTGTGAAGGCGACAGCGATACCGTCGCTATCGATGCAGCGGGCAAGCACGTTGTGGTGATCGGTGGCGGTGATACCGGGGCTGACTGTTTGGGTACGGCCACCCGCCAAGGAGCGGCGTCCGTCACGCAACTTGAGATCATGCCGCGCCCGCCCGAGGAACGGCCCTCAGCTCAGCCTTGGCCGACCTATCCGATGACCTACCGCGTCTCCTCGGCCCATGAGGAAAACGGCGACCGAGTGTTCGCTGTCAACACCACGGCATTTGTCGACAACGGTGAAGGTCGTGTGGGTTCACTTGAGCTCGATGAGGTCGAATTTGTTGATGGTCAGTTCAGAACTGTTGAAGGTGGAGGCCGTCAATTGAAGGCGGACCTTGTGCTCTTTGCGATGGGCTTCACAGGACCTGAACGAGGCCCTCTGATTGACCAACTCGGACTTGAACTTGATGGGCGAGGAAACATCGCCCGCGCGGACAACTACGAAACCAACGTCGACGGAGTTTTTGTTGCCGGTGATGCTGGTCGAGGCCAAAGCCTCATTGTTTGGGCGATTGCGGAAGGTCGCGCCGCTGCGGCAGGCGTCGATGCCTACCTGACGGGTTCCACGAACCTGCCAGCACCGATTCCGCCGACGGCCCGACCATTGGTGGTCTAGGAATGCGCCGCGCAAAGATCGTCTGCACTCTCGGACCTGCCACCGCCGGTCCCGGGGTACTCGAAGAACTGGTGTCTGCAGGCATGGACGTTGCCCGCATCAACCTCAGTCACGGCAACTACAGCGACCATCAGGCCGCGATTGATGCAGTTCGCCATGCCACTGACGTCACGGGACGAGGAGTAGCTGTCCTCGCTGACCTACAGGGCCCGAAGATTCGACTCAGACGGTTCGGCAACGGACCCGTCATGCTTGAGGTCGGAGCGAATTTCACGATCACCACGGACGCTTGTGTGGGCGACGTCAATCGCTGTTCCACGACGTACGCCGGCATGGCACAAGACGTGCGCCCTGAGGACCTGCTCCTGGTCGATGACGGGAAGATTCTGCTTCGAGTTGACCACGTCGACGGCAACGACATTGTCACCGAAGTGCTCGAGGGCGGAATCGTCTCCGACAACAAAGGCATCAATATGCCCGGTGTGGGCGTGAGCGTTCCCGCGCTTGCGGAGAAGGACATCGACGATCTTCGGTGGGCTTTGCGGGCTGGCACGGACTTGGTCGCTCTCTCGTTCGTACGAAGTGCCGCGGACATTGCCGACGTGCATGCGGTGATGGACGAGGTAGGTATCCGAGTTCCCGTCCTGGCGAAGATCGAGAAGCCGCAAGCGGTCGACAACCTGGCCGACATCATCGCGGCATTCGACGGAGTCATGGTCGCTCGTGGGGACCTCGGTGTTGAACTGCCAATCGAGCAGGTGCCGCTGGTTCAGAAGCAGGCCATTTCAATGTGCCGCAATGTCGGCAAACCGGTCATTGTTGCCACCCAGATGCTTGATTCGATGGTCACCGCACGGCGCCCAACTCGCGCGGAGGCGTCCGACGTCGCCAACGCTGTCCTCGATGGCACCGACGCGCTCATGCTGTCGGCAGAAACCAGCGTGGGGGATCACCCAGTAACGGTGGTCGAAACGATGGCACGGATCATCCGCCACGTCGAAGAACAGAGCCTGACAGCTATGCCTCCGGTCGCAGAAACCAAGGTCGGCTCGACGGCTCGCGCACTCACCCGTGCCGCATGCCAGGTTGGCGAATCAGTAGGTGCAACTCACCTGTGTACGTTCACTGAGACGGGGCTGACAACACGACTTGTTGCCCGGCACCGCTCACCGATTCCGCTGGTTGCATTCACGCCAAGTCAGCGGGTTCGCTCGCAACTTTCCTTGGTGTGGGGCGTCGAAACATTCCTGACACCGCATGCTGAAACCACCGATGAGATGGTGCAACTTGTGGACAACGAACTGTTGGCGCTGCGCAGATGCGAGCCAGGAGATCGAGTAGTTGTCGTCGCTGGTGTACCCCCGGGAATCGCCGGAACGACAAACGGCATGCGGGTTCACATCATGGGAACGCAGGAAGTCGACCGCAAGCTTTAGTGGTAGGTCTTAATCCATTGCCCTTCGGGCTTCCGGCAGTGCTGACTTAATCCATCGCCCTTCGGGCTTCCGGCAGTGCTGATTTAATCCATTGCCCTTCGGGCTTCTGGATTGAGCACGCCCCAGGCGATGAGCTGTTCGGCGAGAAGGCTGGGGGATTCGTCGTAGATGACCGCGAGCGTGCGCAGGTCATCCTGGCGGATCGACAGGATACGGCCGTTGTAATCGCCGCGCTGGGCTTGGATTGCGGCGGCGGAACGGGCGAGTGGCCCGGCCTTTTCGGCCGGAACCTGGCCAAGGCGTTCGAGGTCGAGGACGAGTCGCGGAGGTGGCTCGGCAGCCGGGGCAGGTGCGGCGTCAGGCAGCAGTTCCGACACCGGGACGTTGTAGAAGTCGGCGAGCTCAGCGAGCTTTTGGACGGTGACGGCGCGGTCTCCGCGCTCATAGGAGCCGACAACGACGGCCTTCCATCGTCCTCCGGAGCGTTCTTCAACTCCGTGCAGGCTCAGGCCTTGCTGCTGGCGGATGGCTCGAAGCTTGGCACCGAGTGCTTTCGCATAGTCGCTGGCCATCTCACCCCCTGGTGGTCTCGTCGTGATCGTTTGGACTCGCGGGGCAGACGTTACGGAGCGTGACGAGTGGTACGCAACTTGGGGGCACCAATTGGCCGGATTTATCGAACGATTCCTCGAAAGATGGCGAATGCTGGCGGTAAGCGCGCGCAAGGGCGGGTCGCCGCCTTGGGGCGGTCCGGCACGTTGGTAGCCTGAGCAGCGTTGCACGACGTCCTTTAAACACCGTCCAGTGAGGCGGAGAAGGGGGTTCGCGCGTGAATTCACCGCGGGTTCGTACGGTCTTTGAGGCCGAAGACATAGATCGGGTGTTGACCCGGATCTCTCACGAAATTATCGAACGTGCCAAAGGTGCCCAAAGCCTGGTCTTGTTGGGGATTCAGTCCCGTGGTGTGCCGCTGGCCAGCCGAATCGGTAAGAAGATATCTGAGTTTGAAGGCATCGAGGTTCCAGTCGGCGCCCTCGACATCACGATGTATCGCGATGACCTGCGTCTGCGCCCAGCGCGCGCACTGGAGGCAACTGCGCTGCCGGACGTAGGCATTGACGGACGAACCGTTGTACTGGTCGACGATGTCCTGTTCTCGGGTCGAACAGTGCGGGCTGCCCTCGACGCCCTCAATGAGCTTGGCCGCCCGCGGGTGGTCCGACTAGCCGTGCTCGTCGATCGCGGCCATCGGGAACTTCCGATCCGCGCCGATTACGTAGGTAAGAACTTGCCCACGTCGCTCAAGGAATCCGTGCGGGTCAAATTGTCTGAGATAGACGGTGAAGACGCCGTCACCCTCTCGTCTGGACCTGACCTAACCCGGGGCGGGCCTGGTCCGGCGGGTGATGCGGCGTGAACAAGCACCTGTTGTCGGCCGGGGACCTATCGAAGTCCGATGCACTGCTGGTTCTGGATACAGCGGCACAGCTCGCACAGGTGGCGGATCGACCGGTCAAGAAACTGCCTACGTTGCGTGGGCGAACAGTCGTGAACCTCTTCTTCGAGGACTCCACCAGGACACGGATCTCATTTGAGGCAGCGGC
The DNA here is from genome assembly GCA_030157755.1 of Candidatus Nanopelagicales bacterium. Classification (GTDB taxonomy): domain Bacteria; phylum Actinomycetota; class Actinomycetes; order S36-B12; family UBA10799; genus UBA10799. The sequence goes on along the minus strand of JAOAUD010000075.1, from coordinate 5,692 downwards.
AAAGCGATTATCGGCCGACGTCATTAACTTCAGTGCCAAAGGATCGAGTGTCTCAAAGGGCGAAAGCCTCAAAGATACGGCGCTCACGCTTGAAGCGATGGGTGCCGACGCGGTCGTGGTGCGGCACGGTTCAAGCGGGGCACCACATCGGCTCGCGAACTCGGGCTGGATCGGCGGCAGTGTCATCAACGCTGGCGACGGCACCCACGAACATCCGACACAGGCGCTGCTTGATGCCTACACGCTTCGAGAGAAACTGGCGAACGGCGAAGGTGACCTCGCGGGCAAGCGCGTCACGATTGTTGGCGACGTGCTCCACAGCCGAGTGGCCCGATCGAATGTGTTGCTGCTTTCGACTCTGGGTGCCGATGTAACTCTCGTTGCACCTCCCACACTCTTGCCGGTGGGTGTCGAAACGTGGCCGTGCAAGGTCTCCTACGACCTGGATCCAGTGGTGCCCGATTCTGACGCGGTCATGATGTTGCGGGTCCAGCTTGAGCGAATGACTGACTCCTACTTCCCGACCGCTCGCGAATACAGCCGACGGTATGGCTTGGACAACCATCGGATGTCGATGCTTTCCGATGAGTCGATCGTTATGCACCCGGGGCCCATGAACCGCGGTATGGAAATCACCGCAGACGTTGCAGATTCGAAAAGGTCAGTCATCGTCGAACAGGTGGCCAACGGTGTCAGCGTTCGGATGGCGGTTTTGTACTTATTGCTCGGGGGCTATTCCCCGGCACAACCAGCAGTTGATGAGATCGTGGAAGGGAACTGATGTCTCGCCTTGTGATCACTGGGGCCTCGATCTTGAATCAGGCGACTGCTGACATCGTCATCGACTCCGGCAAGATTGTTGAGGTTGCCAAGCCCGGAGCGGCCGACACTTTCGGAGCGCGGGTGATCGATGCCGCCGGGCTGATTGCGTTGCCTGGCTTCGTGGACCTTCACACCCACTTGCGGGAACCTGGCCGGGAGGATGCCGAGACGGTCGAGTCTGGTACTCGTGCGGCCGCCCTCGGTGGCTTCACTTGTGTTCACGCGATGGCCAATACCGAACCTGTGGCGGACACGGCCGGAGTTGTTGAACAGGTGTGGCGCCTTGGCAAGGAAGCCGGTTGGTGCGAGGTGCGCCCCATTGGCGCGGTGACCGTCGGACTGGCAGGCACCCACATGGCCGAGTTGGGCGCGATGGCGGCGTCAGCGGCGCAGGTTCGGCTCTTCTCCGACGACGGCAAGTGCGTCGATGACGCGGTGATCATGCGCCGCGCCCTTGAGTACGTGAAGGCCTTTGATGGTGCGATCGCTCAACACGCTCAAGAACCTCGCCTGACTGAAGGTGCGCAGATGAATGAGGGCGTGCTCTCGGGCACCCTGGGTCTGCGCGGTTGGCCAGCGGTCGCTGAAGAAGCGATCATCGCGAGGGATGTTCTGTTGACCCAACACGTCAACAGCCGACTTCACGTGTGTCACGTCTCGACTGCAGGATCCGTCGAGCTAATTCGGTGGGCGAAGTCGAAAGGAATCAACGTCACGGCGGAGGTCACGCCTCACCACCTGTTGCTCACCGACGAGCTCGCCCGCAGTTACGATCCGCACTTCAAGGTCAACCCTCCGCTGCGTACGCAAGAGGACGTTTTGGCGTTGCGAGAAGGCCTTGCCGACGGAACGATTGATGCGGTTGCCACAGATCATGCGCCGCATCCGTCCGAGGACAAGGAATGCGAATGGAGCGCGGCGGCGTTCGGAATGCTCGGCCTTGAGACTGCTCTGTCAGTCGTCGTGGAATCGATGGTGAACACCGGCCTGCTTGATTGGGCCGGTGTGGCCGACCGCATGTCGATTCGACCAGCTGCTATCGGCCGGGTCAGGGACCAAGGCGGGCGCCTCGAAGTGGGCCAACCTGCGCACGTGACGCTCGTTGACCCGCACGCTTCGTGGACAGTCCGACCGAATGAACTTGCGAGCCGCAGTCGCAATACGCCGTACCGCGAACGCGTCCTGCCTGGTCGCGTGGTTCACACCATCTTTGATGGCAAACCGACCGTGATTGACGGTCAAACCGAGCGGATGCACTGATGTCTCGGCTCCTTCTCGTGCTGGTGGTCATCGCCGTGATCGCGTTGTGTTTGTGGGGGATGTCGCGCAGTTGGCGTCGTCGGGTTGCCTCTGGGGCCGACATTCCGGCTTTGGCCGTTGCCCCGATTCATAAGTCGATTGACGCAGTGTCGATCGACCACGCCACCTATCTAGGAACGGTGACGACACAACACTGGCTCGATCGGGTTGCTGCTCAGGGGCTGGGGCACCGCGGTCCGGCATCGGTTGTTGTCGAGCCCGAGGGCTTAGTGATCGAGCGAGTGGGTACCGAATCCCTCTTCATTCCGCAGCAGGCGATCGTCGGAGTTGCGCTCGAGCGTGGCCTCGCTGGCCGGGTGTATGGCAAGGATGGCGTCATTGTCGTGACCTGGACGTGGGGCGACGTGTCACTGCAGACCGGCATTCGGATTCCAGACGAGCACGGACGTACCGATGTCATTTCCGCCTTGGCACAATTGCCAAGCGGGCAACTGTGGAGCGGCAGTGATCGCTCCCAAACCCCAATCGGGGAGGGGTAAGGAGTGGCAACTCAAGTGCAGCGAAGTCCTGGGCTTCTGGTTCTCGAGGATGGTCGGGTTTTTCGGGGGAATTCGTTCGGCGCGTCCGGTAGTGCTTTCGGCGAGGCCGTCTTCACGACAGGCATGTCCGGCTATCAGGAGACACTCACTGACCCCTCCTACCAACGGCAGATCGTGGTGATGACAGCTCCTCATGTTGGCAATACCGGCATGAACGATGAGGACGAGGAATCACGCCGTATCTGGGTATCTGGGTTTGTTGTTCGCGATCCGAGTCGGATCGCCAGCAATTGGCGCTCGCAGCGGACGCTCAATGACGAACTGGAGCGCAACGGCGTTGTTGGAGTCTCCGACATCGATACCCGGGCGCTGACTAGGCACCTGCGAGATCGAGGTGCGATGCGTGCTGGTGTGTTCGCCGGCGCGGACGCTGAGATTGCCGTGGAAGAACTTATCGCGGCCGTGCAATCGAGCCCGGCGATGGCCGGGGCGGATCTTTCAGGCGAAGTGACGACGCAGACCGCGTACACGATTGCCGCTGAAGGCCAGCGACGTTTTCGGGTTGCCGCAATTGACCTTGGCATCAAGGCCATGACTCCGCAAATGATGGCCGAACGTGGCATCGAGGTTGTGGTGATGCCCGCAACAACAACAGTTGAGGAACTCGGCGCCCTTGAGTTGGACGGCCTATTCCTCTCGAACGGCCCCGGTGACCCGGCAACCGCTGACGGACCTGTCGAACTTGTTCGCTGGGCGCTCGCGCGGAAATTGCCGGTTTTCGGAATCTGCTTCGGCAATCAAATCCTGGCGCGTGCTTTGGGTTACGGCACGTACAAGTTGCGGTTCGGGCATCGGGGAATCAACCAACCAGTGATGGATCTGACGACTGGCAAGGTCGAGATCACTTCCCAGAACCATGGCTTCGCGGTCGAGGCTGCGCCCGGTGAAGTCATGGAAGGTGAGTTTGGCCGCGCTCGAGTCAGTCACTTGGGTCTGAACGACAACGTGGTCGAGGGCGTGGAGTGCCTTGATGTTCCAGCGTTCTCAGTCCAGTACCACCCCGAAGCGGCTGCCGGGCCACACGATTCTGCCTACCTGTTCGATCGCTTTGTCGATCTGATGGCTGGGACCAATGCGAAGGTAGGGAGTTGACAGATGCCTCGCCGCTCTGACATCAAAAGTGTGCTCGTCATCGGATCCGGACCGATCGTTATCGGCCAGGCATGCGAGTTCGACTACTCGGGGACTCAGGCCTGCCGGGTGCTGCGCGACGAAGGCATTCGCGTCATCCTCGTCAATAGCAACCCAGCGACGATCATGACCGACCCTGAGTTCGCCGACGCAACGTACGTCGAGCCAATCACCCCAGAGATCATTGAGAAGATCATCGCTGTCGAGCGGCCGGATGCAATCCTGCCCACGCTTGGGGGCCAGACGGCACTCAATGCGGCCATGGCTCTTAACGAACAGGGCATCCTCGATCGTTACGACGTTGAGCTCATCGGAGCCAAAGTCGAGGCAATTGAAGCCGGTGAGAACCGCGAGCAGTTCAAGAAGATCGTCGAGACGATCAACATCAATGGCTACCAGGCAGAATCCGCACGCAGCGTTATCTGCCACACCTTGGAGGAATGTTTCGCCGCCTCGGACGAGCTCGGCTACCCGATGGTGGTTCGTCCCTCATTCACGATGGGTGGGGCAGGCTCAGGCATGGCCTACAACGTCGATGACTTGCGGACCATCGCCGGAGCAGGACTCGCGGCGAGCCCTACCTCCGAGGTGCTGCTTGAGGAATCAATCCTCGGGTGGAAGGAATACGAACTCGAACTCATGCGCGACCGCAACGACAACGTGGTTGTGGTGTGTTCGATCGAGAACGTTGACCCGGTCGGTGTTCACACAGGTGACTCCATCACGGTCGCCCCGGCACTGACGCTGACAGACCGCGAATTCCAGCGGATGCGTGATGTGGGTATTGACGTCATCCGCAAGGTTGGCGTCGACACTGGGGGCTGCAACATTCAGTTCGCGATTGACCCCGACACGGGACGGATGATTGTCATCGAGATGAACCCGCGGGTCTCTCGATCATCTGCCCTTGCGTCGAAAGCCACTGGCTTCCCGATCGCCAAGATCGCCGCGAAACTTGCCGTTGGGTACACGCTCGATGAGATCCCCAACGACATCACTCGCGAAACGCCTGCCGCATTTGAACCGACGCTGGATTACATCGTCGTGAAGGTGCCGCGGTTCGCGTTCGAGAAGTTCCCCAATGCGGATCAAACGCTGACCACGACGATGAAGAGCGTCGGAGAGGCGATGGCGATCGGCCGCAATTTCACCGAAGCCCTGCAAAAGGCACTCCGAAGCGTCGAAAAGCGCGGTGCCGCTTTTTCCTGGCCGTCGAGCAAGGACAGCGTTGACGTTGCCGGGCTCCTTGAGCAGATGCGCGTGCCTCGTGACGGTCGCCTCAATGAAGTACAACTCGCACTGTGGGCGGGGGCAACAAACGCGCAGGTTCATGAAGCGACCGACATTGACCCTTGGTTCCTCGACCAGATCGAACTCATCAACGAGATCGCCGACGAAGTTGGTAGCGCCCCGGAGTTGACTGAGGAACTGCTGCGATACGCCAAGCGCCATGGCTTCTCCGACGTCCAACTCGCGAGCCTGCGAGCCACTGACGGCGACCCGGTCAAAGAAGCTGATATCCGCGCATTGCGCAAACGTCTTGGCGTTGAGCCGGTGTACAAGACAGTCGATACGTGTGCGGCCGAGTTCGAGGCGAGTACCCCGTACCACTACTCCACCTACGACGAAGAGACTGAGGTTGCACCGCGCGACAAGCCGGCGGTCTTGATTCTCGGTTCGGGGCCAAACCGCATCGGCCAGGGCATCGAGTTCGACTACTCGTGCGTGCATGCGGCCTTGGCTTTGCGTGAAGCCGGGTACGAGACGGTGATGGTGAACTGCAACCCGGAGACGGTCTCAACGGACTATGACACCTCGGATCGACTGTATTTCGAGCCGTTGACCGCCGAAGACGTCCTCGCCGTCTACGAAGCTGAGGT
>JAOAUD010000074.1 GCA_030157755.1 Candidatus Nanopelagicales bacterium | reverse complement strand
GCTGGTCGTTATCGAGCATTTGCTGCTCCTGATCCGGCCTTTCGGGTACGCGGAAACTCGAAGGGAATCCCTCGTCGTCGCCGCGCCCGCGTGGGGCCTGTCGTTGGCACTGAGTTCGTACTCAGCGCAAAAGCCTTCGTTGACATGCACGGGCGGGTGCGAACTGCGCATTCCGCATCGTGCCAACGCGGCCTTCCGGACCTCAAACAGCGATCAATCAAGCTGTCGTGTGCTCTTTCAGTCAGCCACAGCGCGGTCTGGCGCCAGTGGGTCGCTGACTGTCCGAGCATCAGCGGCGAGTCGCCCCTGTGCCAGCCGGGTGACCTGAGGGGGCACTGGCGGCACGAGGTCGGCGACTTGCCGCAGGGCGGCGAGGACGTCGTCGGGTCGAACAGACGGTGTGCCGTGCGTTACGACCACAGTGAGTATCGCACACCCACCCTGTTCTGGGGGTGCTATCGAAACCTCAGCCGTTCGGATGGCATTTCTGGCGTCAAAGCGCCGCAAACCCGATTTCATCATCCTTTCGACGGTGATCTCATCGGCGGCGAGCAGGCGTTCCACTGCAGCTTCCCCCTCCTGCGGGGTCACCTCGGGTAGAACGAACTGCCACACGCTGGCCTCCAGCCGACTGACGAGATCGCCCTCCCGGACTTCGACGGCGTCGACAATGTCCAGTCCTGTTGGCATGGCCTCGTCAAGATCGGCGCGTAGCTGGTCGACGTCAAACCGAGCTGCCAGCCCGATTTCGATGTACTCGGCTTCGCTGGCCACACCGGTGGGAGCAGCATTCGCGTAGGAGATCTTCGGATGCGGACGGAATCCGGCCGAGTAGGCCATCGGCACCCCGGCACGGCGCAATGCGCGTTCGAAGGCCCGTTGGAAGTCACGGTGACTTGAGAATCTCAACCTGCCGCGCTTGGCGTAGCGCAGGCGAACCTTCATGACCGGGGCGATGTACTCGCGCCCCGGATCTCGTGACACTCGACTCACGTGGTGACCACCGTCAATGGCAGCAACGTGCGCCCGGTGGGCCCGACCTGAATTTCGGTTCCCATCTGGTCGCAGACACCGCAGTCGAAGCAGGGTGTCCAGCGACAGTCGTCGACTTCGGTCTCATTCAGGGCGTCTTGCCAGTCCTCCCACAACCAATCGCGGTCAAGGCCGGAGTCAAGGTGATCCCACGCAAGCACTTCTTCTTCCTGACGCTCACGGGTTGTGTACCAGGCAACGTCGACGGGCTCGTCCGCCCAGGCCTTCTCGGCAGCCGCCATCCAGCGGTCATAGGAGAAATGCTCGCTCCAACCATCAAACCGGGAGCCGTCGCGCCATACCTGCTCGATGACGGCGCCGGTCCGGCGATCACCGCGGGACAGGAGACCTTCAACTATCCCAGGGCGGCCATCGTGATAGCGGAATCCGATCGCCTTTCCGACTTCTTTGTCACCGCGGATAGCGTTGCGGAGCTTTGCCAACCGATCGTCGGTTTCCTCCCACCCAAGCTGTGCAGCCCATTGGAACGGAGTGTGGGGTTTTGGTACGAAGCCACCGATCGAGACGGTGCAACGAATGTCGCGCCGGCCCGACGCCTCACGCCCGGATCGAATCACCTCTCGTGCCAGGTCAGCGATCTCCAGCACATCTTCATCGGTCTCGGTCGGCAGTCCACACATGAAGTAGAGCTTCACCTGACGCCAACCAGCGCCGTAGGCGGCGGTCACGGTGCGGATGAGGTCGTCCTTGCTCACCGTCTTGTTAATGACGCGACGGATTCGTTCGCTACCGCCTTCGGGTGCAAACGTCAGGCCGGATCGGCGCCCGTTTCTGGTCAGCTCATTTGCTAACTCGATGTTGAATGCGTCCACCCGTGTGGAAGGCAGCGAGAGTGAAGTGTTGGTCCCCTCGTACCGATCAGCCAACTGCTTGGCAATCGGACCGATCTCAGAATGGTCGGCGCTCGACAGGCTGAGCAGCCCGACCTCGTCGAAACCAGTCTTCGCCAAACCGTTGGCAATGATCTGCCCGACTGTCTCAATCGAACGCTCGCGGACTGGTCGAGTGATCATGCCCGCCTGGCAGAACCGGCACCCACGAGTACAACCACGGAAGATCTCCACCGAGGACCGCTCATGCACCGTCTCCGCGAGTGGCACCAGCGGCGCCTTCGGGTAGGGCCATTCGTCAAGGTCCATCACCGTGCGCTTCGCGACGCGCCATGGTGCCTCAGGTCGATTCGGGACCACCCGATGGATGCGACCGTCGGGCAGGTACTCAACGTCGTAGAACGACGGCACGTAAACGCCTTCGATCTCAGCCAGGCGGCCGAGGAGCGCATCGCGTCCACCCGGTGAACCGTCGGCCTTGAACGATGCAATGCAGTCCGTGATGTCCAGTGCTGCCTGCTCGCCATCTCCGAGCACCGCGGCGTCGATGAAGCGTGAAATTGGCTCCGGGTTGAACGCCGCGTGACCTCCAGCGATCACAATCGGGTCTTCGTCGCCACGGGATTCCGCAGCCAGCGGGATCCCCGCAAGGTCGAGTGCAGTCAACATGTTCGTGTAGCCGAGTTCAGTCGAGAACGACAGTCCGAAGACATCAAAGTCGCCAACGGCCCGATGCCCATCAACAGTGAACTGGGGAACGCCGTTTTCGCGCATGAGGTTCTCGAGGTCAGGCCACACCGCATACGTGCGTTCGGCGAGCGTGTCGTCGCGTTCGTTCAACACTTCGTAGAGGATCTGAACACCCTGATTCGGCAGGCCGACTTCATAGGCATCTGGGTACATGAGCACCCAGCGAACTACCGTGGAATCCCAATCCTTGACGGTCGAGTTCAGCTCACCGCCAACGTATTGGACAGGCTTGTTGACCAGCGGGAGGAGTCGCTCGAGCTCGTGAAATACCGACGACCCTTGTGAGTGCATCGCTCAAGCGTACGCTGACGAGCACATGACGCGGCATGCTCCTACCGCGAACGAATGTGCACGGACTGAAGCAGCCCGATCCCAATCCAGGCGGCGAACATAGATGTCCCGCCGTACGACACAAAGGGCAGCGGAACACCTGTCACCGGCATGATCCCGAGGTTCATCCCGATGTTCTCGAACGCCTGGAATGCGAACCAGGTGACAACTCCGGTGGCCACGAGACGACCGAATGGATCTCGAGCGAGCCGAGCGATCTGGATTCCCCGCCACAAGATGACCCCAACCAGCGCGATCAAAATGCTGGCGCCGATCAAGCCCAGTTCTTCGCCCGCGACGGAAAATACGAAGTCCGTCTGCTGATACGGGACGAAGGCGCCCTGCGTCTGATTTCCGTTGAAGAGCCCTTGGCCCAGCAGCCCGCCGCCGCCGATCGCGATACGCGCTTGGGCCGTGTTGTAACCGATTCCCTGCAGGTCGCGATCAGGATCGGTGAAGGTGAGGAGCCGGTCGATTTGGTACTGATCCAGGACACCGAGGGCAATGGCCAACAGTGCTGCGCCAACGGCGGCAGCAATGAGGCCAACGACCCACCTGCTGCGAGCATTCGAGACCGCCACGATGCCGATCACAATCGTGCCGATGATGAGCACCGTTCCGAGGTCCGGCTGGAGCATGATGAGCGCAACCGGTGCCGCTGCCCAGATCAGCGCTTGGCGAACGTCGCGATCGCTGGGCCTATCGCGCCCCACATCTCGCTCCGAGAGCACCATCGCCATAGCCAGGATCACAATGATCTTCGCGAATTCACCGGGCTGAATCGTAAATCCGGCCGGCAGCGTGATCCAGGCTTTTGCACCGTTAATGGTTGTGCCTACAGGGCTCAGCACAACCAGGAGCATCGTGATGACAACCCCGTACACCATGGGGGTATAGGCCCGCAGAGTTCGGTAGTCGACGCGGGTTACCACCCAGCCGAGCGAGATCCCGATGACCATGTTCAGCAGGTGGCGCGTCAGGAAGTTGTTGGGGTCGTCGTCTGCCGCCAACAGCCGCCCTCGAGTGGCCGACCACACCAGTACCGCACCAAGCAGCGACAGTGCCAGTGCACAACCAAAGAGCACTGGGTCATAGCGGCGAAAGTCCGTGGCTCCCAGCCGCATGCGATCGGCGACCTTGGCCACACGTCCACTTGGCGCCGGGCGCCGAGTCACCACCACCACATTCGGGTGGTTCGGCGCCTTGAGCTTCGGGTCGTCTGGGCCGCCCCGCAAGTCGATCGTGCGCTCTGCGGGCTGCACGCGAGCCTGATTCGGGGCGGGATTTGCCGGACCAGAAGTCTTGATCCGACTGTCCGTGCGATCTGCCGGACTCATCCAGAACTCCGCGTCGCACTTGCTCCGGGCGAGTTCACGAATCCGCGCGGCACTTCAGCAGCCGGCAGCGGCGCGGGTGCTGGTGACTCGCCGCCGGGTGGCGCGGGTGAAGGTTCGGCCGGCGGAGCCACTGCGGCACCACCATTGGGTGCAGATTGACCGATACCGTCGCTCGTGACATCGGGCAACTTGGAACTCGGCTTACCGCCGGACAGAATGCTCTTGCCTGGACTCACGGAAGAACCGTTCACCCCGAGCAAGGCTTCATAGATTGCGCGCACGCTCGGCCCACAGGTTCCGGCACCGGTGCCACCCTGGCTCACCATGCAAGTGACCGCGTACTTAGGCGAGTTGGCCGGAGCGAAAGACGCGAACCATGACGTGGACGCCTTACCAACAACCTCACCGGTTCCGGTCTTGGCAGCGACTGGAATCTGGCTCAACGGGAATCCCCGGAATGCCCCGGACGCGGTACCAGTGACCGTCGTCTGACTCAGGGCCTTGCGAAGGAACGACAGCGTCGAATCACTCGCCGTCACGTTGCCGTTTGAGGTTGGCTCGAATTCCTTGCGCAGCTCACCCTCACGCGACACCGCGGCCTTCGCAACCGTTGGCTTCCACAGCGTCCCACCGTTGGCGATCGCCGAGTACACCATGTTCATCTGCAATGGGGTCACGACCGTGTCGCCTTGGCCGATTGCGAAGTTCAACGCATCACCGGCGCGGAACTTGTCTCCCTCGGCACAGAAGTCCTTGGCGTATGACTGCAACAGCGCGGCACGATCTGCCGGCTTGACCTCGGGATAGCCCTCGGTCGCGCGGCGGCAGAAGTCGTCCTTGCGTTCGGCGTAGTCAGCCTTCTTCTGTTCCCGGCCGACAACCCGCCCGGTGGTTTCTCCCGGAATATCAATGCCGGTTTTCTTGCCGAGTCCGAAGTCACGGGCCGCGGTGTACATGGCTTCTGCCGGAGTACCCGACGGATTCAACCCGCCGTCCTTGAGCCACATCTCGTTCGCCAGTTTGTAGAAAACGGTGTCGCACGACACCGACAGCGCGCGAGCAAGATCGATCGAACCGTAAGAATGCGATTCGTAGTTCTTGAACGCCTGCCCACCGACGTCGTAGGAAGAGGGACACGCGTAGGTGCTGTTCGGGTTGTAGCCCGCCTTGACGGCCGCCGAGGTCGAGATGACTTTGAACGTGGACGCTGGGGCGTAAGTTCCCTGCGTCGCACGGTTCAACAGGGGGTTCCCCCGCTTGGGATCGGTCAACGCGTTGTACTCGGACTCCTTGATGCCACCCACCCAGATCTTCGGGTCATAGGTGGGGGCAGAAGCGAGCGCGAGAACTCGACCGTTCGTGACGTCAGTGACAACAATCGTTCCGGAGTCCGACGGCTTCCCCTGATCCCGACCGCGCGCGAGGGCTGCGGCAAGTTGCTGCTCAACGAGTGCCTGCAAGCGAGCATCAACGCTGGTCACGAGGTTGTCGCCAGCAACGGCCGGTTCGTCCCGCAGGGTGTCTGTCACCTTCCCTGACCGACTGACAGATACCTGCTGAATTCCGGGACGACCGCTGAGGACGTCGTTGTACTGCTGCTCGAGCCCCGAGCGGCCAATCGGAGAGTTGGCCAAAGTCGCCTGAGTGTCCTCGTCGAGTTCAGCCACCTCTTCCTGAGTCATCGGGCCGAGATAGCCTGCGAGGTGCGCGAGGTTGATGCCGTAGGGCTTGGGGTAGGAACGGGTCGGGGTGAGCTCAGTCCGTACCGCTTTGAACGCACCTTCGGATTCCATGAGCTGGAGGCCGACTTCCTGGGGTACGTCCTCGGCGACGATGACTGGCCGTTCGCGGGCGCCGTTCCAACACAACGGCTGCTTGGGTGCGCCGGGGGTTCCGCAAGGTTTCATCCGGGCGACGAGAGCGTCGTGTGTTGTGCCCAGTTTGTTCGCAAGTTGAGTCAGGACTTCCCTGCCGCCATCGGGCTGACGCGCGAGTTCTGCCCTGTCAACCGTCACCGAAAGTCCCGACCTATTGGCGACCATCGGACGGCCCATCTGATCCAAGATCAACCCACGCTGGGCAGGCACCACCACTTCGCGGACACTGTTGGACGTGGCCGCAGTGCGGTACTGCGCACTGTCACCTAGCTGCATCCACGCGAGGCGAAGAAACAGGGTTGCGACTAGTGAGAGCACCAAAACCTGAAGCACGATGATCCGGGCGTCCCGACGACGAACGCGGGCGACCGAACCACCAGTGCCACCGGTTGGCTGTGAGCTATTCGATCCGCTCGAGCCGCGTGCTCTGAGCTGGGAGAAAGCTCCGGAGACGGAGTCGGCCACTGACCGCCAGTCGAACTTCATGCGAATCGACCTTCATCGCCAGCACCGCGGTACATAACCCCGATTGCCGGAATGATCAACAACGCAAGCAACGCGGCATAGATGAACTGGGTCGCGACCAGCAATGGAACCAGCGACCACGTCACTTCTGGCTGGCCGAGAAGAGTTCCAAGGATTGCCTGCACGAGGACCACCGCGGCCGCCACAGCACCAATCGACAGGACCGACTGCAGGTCAGGTCGACCCGGTTCGAACTGTGCATGACCAATCACGAATCCGGCCAGCGCGTAGATGGCGGCGGTTTGTCCGATCGATCCGGCGGCCGGTGGCGCAATGTCGATCAATACACCCCCGGCGAACCCGGTTACTGCACCAACCGCTGGTCCGGCGACGAGGGCGACAACGAGGACGACGACAAGCAAGAGATCCGGGGTGGCTCCCGGAAGCCCGAGGCGCGCAAAAACTGCACTCTGCAGGACCACGGCCGTGCCGAGCGACGCGATGATGAGTAACACCCGCGGAAGGGTCAGTCGCGGCATTAACTCACCTCCCTGCGCTTGCGGGCGCGCTGGCGTTTGGCGCCTCTGGGCTCACTGGAGTTCGGGCCTGCCCACGAGGCGATGTCACGACGACGCCAACAACGTCGAGGGCACCCATCCGTGCAGCGGGAGCGACGACCGCTACTCGATCAGCCTGCCCCGGTTCGCCGCGCATGCCGGTGACAGTTCCCAGCGGCAGTCCGGCCACGTACGGCTTGCCGTCGGGCGATCCGAAGGTGACGAGCTGGTCTCCCTCTTTGACCGGCGACGTCGGGTCCAGTAGGCGCAGAATGCTTTCGCCCGGCTGACCGGTTCCCTGCAAAGCGCCAGCATCACCGGTCTTCACCAAGCGAGCGCCCACAACGGAGTCGTCATCAGTGACCAGCTGAACGGTCGCCGTGGTGGGACCAACGGCGACGATCTTGCCGACTAGCCCGTTGCCGTTCATGACGCTCATGTCGGTGGTCAGGCCGTCGTTGCTGCCTGCATCGATGGTGACCGTGCCAGAGAAGGTTTGCGCCGATCCGTAGGCAACAACGCGAGCGGGCAACACCTGGAAGCCGCGAGTACCGGCGGTCTTGAGCATTGCGTCAAGCTGGGAAGCTGCGCGGGCGTTGTCTGTCTGGGTTTGATCAGAGCCCGTCGCCTGTGCGAGCTCCTGGGCAGCGACTTCTGAACGCTCCTGTGAATTTCCGAAACTTGTGACTGACTGCGCGACGCTGACGAACGGCGCCGCTGCTGCACCTACCGCTGTCTCCACGGGGCCGATGACCGTTGCGGCTAAGCCCCGCAACCCACCGATCGCACTGCTTCCGCGGACGTCAAGGAGCACAAGCGTGATCGACACGAGCAGCAACACTCCGAGCACAGCGCGTGCCCTCGTTGCCTCACGCATCCGCCGTGGCCTTCATGCGTCCGATCCCCCTGATCGAGTGTGAACTGTTGTCCCCTGGTCTGGTCTTCCGTCGTGCCTCAGTAACGCGATTCCGCAAGCAGGACCGGCTTGAGCGCCTCGAAATCCTCGACACAGCGGCCAGTCCCCATGGCCACACAGTCGGTCGGATTCTCAGCTACTCGCACCGGGATTCCCGTCTCATGCCGGATTCGTTCATCGAGTCCACGAAGTAATGCTCCCCCGCCAGTGAGCACGATCCCGGCATCCATGACATCGCCGGCGAGTTCCGGAGGGGTCCGATCGAGGGTCGTACGGATCGCATCGACGATCGCCGTGACGGGCTCATTGAGTGCTCGTCGCACCTCATCGGAAGTCAATACAACGGTTCGCGGGAGTCCACTGATCAGGTCGCGGCCGCGAACTTGGGCCTGTGGTTCGTCGCGAGTGGGGAATGCCGAACCGAGGCGGATCTTGATGTCTTCTGCCGTGCGCTCCCCAAGGAGTAGCGAGTACTCCTTCTTGACGTGGTAGATGATGGCCTCGTCGAGCCGGTCTCCACCGATACGCGCCGAGATGCTGGTGACGATGCCGCCGAGGCTGATGACGGCTACCTCGGTGGTTCCGCCACCAATGTCGACCACCATCGAACCCTCTGCGTCGTGAACCGGCAGACCGGCACCGATCGCAGCGGCCATTGGCTCTTCAATGACAAAGACGCGCCGAGCCCCCGCTGCGTAACCGGCATCCTTGACTGCCCGCTGCTCAACCGCCGTAATTCCGCTCGGGACACAGATGACCAGCCGTGGCTTGGCAAGGGTGCGACGGCCGTGGACCTTCTGGATGAAGTAGCGCAGCATGCGTTCAGTGGTTTCAAAGTCAGCCACAACGCCGTCCTTGAGTGGGCGAACAGCCACAATTCCGTCGGGCGTTCTGCCCAGCATCTGCTTGGCAGCCGTCCCGACGGCAACAATCGCCCCCGTGCGCTGGTCAAGCGCCACAACGCTCGGCTCATCGAGCACGACACCCTTGCCACGGACGTAGACCAGCGTGTTGGCCGTTCCTAGGTCCACCGCCATGTCGCGACCGAGCGCGGACAGCGCACCCGAGATGGACAGCAACCCGCCGACTGACTCACTGAACGACGCCCGCTGCGGTCGCGAGGCGGGGCGTGACCGGGATCGACCCTCAGCCCGACGGGGCTGCGATGGTTCGTCGCCGGCTGATTCCACGACAGATAGCCGATCCGGGGGGACATCTGTCCCTTGCCGGTTCGGCACCGAGGAATCTTGCGGGTATGACGGCGTCATGGGGCAGACGCGAGACCTTCCGGGTGGGTGCTGATGGGAAGGGTTTCACCATACGTCGGGTTCAGCCCAAATCTGGGAAGAACAGGCCGATCTCTCGCTCCGCAGATTCGGGCGAATCTGACCCATGTGTGACGTTCTTGCTCATTTCGGTCGCGAAATCACCGCGGACCGTACCTGGATCGGCGACCTTTGGGTCGGTGGCACCCATCATCGTGCGCCACGCGCCGACGACTCCGGGGCCTTCGACAACCGCTGCCACCAGCGGACCGGAGGTAATAAATTCAACAAGATCCGGGAAGAAAGGCTTGCCGACGTGCTCACCGTAGTGCTGCTCGGCGAGTTCGGTGGAGATCGTCCGCTGCTCAAGCGCGATGATCTTGTACCCACGGCGTTCGACGCGTACAAGCACCTCACCAGTCAGCCCACGGGCGACTCCATCAGGCTTAACCAAGATCAGCGTGCGCTCACTCATTGCGGAATTCTCCTTCGTCGGGCCAACAACCGGCGATCAGGCTACGTGGCGGACTCCTGGGCTTGACGCGCAGCCTTGATCGCGTCGCCCTGTCGACCAACGCGAATGGCGTAGAACCACATGATCGCGAATACAACTCCCAGGAAGAACATCGCCGGCACGATAAATCCGGTGGCGATGATGAGGACCTGTAGCACCCACCCGGCGGTCAGGCCCCACGTTCGCTTCTGACTTCCGGCAACGAGCAGGCAAGCGATCATGAGTACGCCGCCGCCAATCACCCCGACGGGAGCGGCCAACCCGTACACCACAATTGCGACCGGGATTGATAGCAGAACGATGATCGACTCAAAGGTCAGCACAGCGGCACACAGAGTCCTCATGAGTCCTCCTCATCGTCATCATCATCAGCATCCAAGTCATCGTCATCGGGGTCGTCGTCCAAGGGGTCATCTTCGGGGTCAAAACCTGGAAGATTGAATCCCAATCCGCGTTCCAATCCTGCCTGGACTTGGTCGTCGTCCTGCTCCTCGCCCTCGGGCAGGAGGTTATAGGTCAATTCGCGTGCGTCGTTGGGAACGCGCGGAGGCCTCGGTGCCATCATCCTGCGGGCGTCAGCAGCGGTCACAACTGAACCAAGCGCAACAACGGCGGCCGAACCCCATTCCGCCACATCGTCGACGAGTCCAACGGCAACATCGAGCGCTTCGGCCAAGTGTGGGCTCGCGAACACGCGATCTTCACCGAATACGTCGAGGGCGATTTCAGCTAGATCATCAACGTCGAGGCTGCGCGGGGAAGAATTCCGGGTTACCACGATTGAATCGAATCCCGGCTCCAGCGCAGTCAGGATCCCGCGAACGTCCTTGCCCTCCAAGACAGCAACTACCCCGACGAGGCGGCTGAAGTCGAACGACTCTGCGAGAGCTGCAGTAACAGCTCGTGCGCCAGCGGGGTTATGGGCCGCATCGATAATGACGGTTGGGCTCGTCCTGACACGTTCCAGACGCCCCGGGGAAGTCACCGCTGCCAGGCCCGCCCGGACCACATCAATGTCGAGTTGGCGCTGCGGACCGGCATCGAAGAACAACTCCACAGCCGCCAAGGCCAGCGCAGCATTCGCAGACTGATGTTCGCCGTGCAATGGCAGGTACAACTCGTCGTACTCGCCACCAAGGCCTTGGATCGTGAGCATTTGCCCGCCCACGGCCAGGGTGCGGTTCACCACAGCGAACTCGACACCCTCCCGAACCGGCGTGATATCGAGCTCGACGCACCGGGCCATCAGCACAGCGGCAGCCTCGGGCTCCTGCCGCGCGAACGCAGCGAGCGCTCCGGCCTTGAGGATTCCCGCTTTCTCGGTGGCGATCTCCGTCAGCGAGTCACCCAGGTAGTCGGTGTGATCGAGGCCCACGGGTGTCACAACGGCGACGGCTGGCTCAACGACGTTCGTGGCATCCCAGGCGCCGCCCATGCCGCACTCAATCACCATCACGTCGACCGGGGCATCGGCGAAACAGGCGAACGCCAAAGCAGTGACTGCCTCGAACATCGTGACGGGTGGACCGTTCACCAACTCCGCTTGTTCGTCAAGCAGAGCCAGGAACGGTGCGATGTCTTCATACGCTGCGGCGAATCGCGCTTCGGAGATCGGTTCACCGTCAATCTGGACTCGTTCAGTGATCGATTCCAAGGATGGGCTGGTGAACAGCCCGGTGGTCAGTCCCTGCTCGCGCAATAGCGACTCGACGATGCGGGCGGTACTGGTCTTTCCGTTTGTACCGGCAATGTGGATCACGGGGGCGCACAGTTGCGGTTCACCGATGAAATCCATGAGAGCGGAAATGCGCCCAAGGTCCGGCGCGACCTTACTTTCCGGCCACCGCGCGAGCAGTTCAGCCTCTGCTCGAGCGAAGCCAGAACTGGTGTCGTCAGTGCCACTCATGGCGTCAGTCTAGGGACTGACAGATCCAGCGAACGGCGGGTTCCTAGGATGGCGGAATGACCTCGGAACACTCTGCACCCTCGCGCATGCCAGAAAAGCCGTCGCTCGATGGCATCGAGACCAAGTGGGCGCAGGTCTGGAACGACCAGAACGCCTATGTCTTTGATCGGACGAAGACGCGCGACGAGGTGTACTCGATCGACACGCCACCGCCCACGGTGAGCGGTTCGCTGCACGTCGGTCACGTGTTCAGCTACACCCACACAGACTGCATCGCTCGCTATCAGCGGATGCAGGGCAAGGCAGTCTTCTACCCGATGGGCTGGGACGACAACGGATTGCCCACCGAGCGCCGGGTACAGAACTACTTCGGCGTGCGCTGCGACCCGTCGTTGCACTACGACGCGGACTTCGTCCCACCGGAGAAGCCGGGCAAGGACCAGATCGCAATCTCCCGCCGCAACTTCATCGAACTGTGCGAGCAGTTGACGATCGAGGACGAGAAAGCATTCGAGGACCTGTGGCGCCAACTCGGCCTGTCGGTCGACTGGTCAAACACGTACCAAACGATCGACAGCAACGCGCGGGCCACTTCGCAGAAGGCGTTCCTGCGCAACCTCGCACGTGACGAGGCCTACCAAGCCGAGGCACCCACCCTGTGGGACGTCACGTTCCGAACCGCCGTGGCTCAGGCAGAGCTTGAGGACCGCGAGCGTCCCGGGGCCTACCACCGCATCGGGTTCGCACGTCCGGATGGCGGCGAACCGATCTACATCGAAACCACCCGCCCTGAACTGCTGGCGGCGTGTGTCGCACTCGTTGCCCACCCTGACGACGAGCGCTACCAACCGCTGTTCGGCACTACCGTCACGTCGCCGGTGTTCAAGGTCGACGTCCCCGTTGTGGCCCACCCGTTGGCAGATCCGGAAAAGGGATCCGGCATCGCGATGATCTGTACCTTCGGTGACCTCACGGACGTCATTTGGTGGCGCGAGCTGAACTTGCCCACCAGGCCCATCCTCGGATGGGACGGCCGGATCATCCGTGAAACCCCTGCCTGGATCACCGACGAATCCGCCCGCGAGGCCTATGCGGCAATCGCCGGCGCGACGGTCTTCACCGCCAAGGAGCGCACGGTCGGACTGCTGACCGAATCGGGCGACCTCGTTGGTGAACCGAAGCCAATCACTCACCCCGTCAAATTCTTCGAGAAGGGCGACAAACCACTGGAGATCGTCACGACCCGCCAGTGGTATCTGCGAAACGGCGGCCGCGATCTTGAACTCCGCGAGCAGTTGCTGGCGCGAGGAGCCGAACTCGATTGGCACCCACCCCATATGCAGGTTCGATACAACAACTGGGTCGAAGGCCTCAACGGCGACTGGCTGGTTTCTCGTCAGCGATTTTTCGGCGTTCCGATTCCTGTCTGGTACCCGGTCAATGTCGATGGCGAACCCGACTTCGACTCACCGATCGTTCCCAGCGAAGACGCACTCCCTGTTGACCCCTCAGCAGAACCACCCGCTGGCTACGACGAGGATCAGCGTGGCAAGCCCGGTGGGTTTGTCGGCGATCCCGATGTCATGGATACCTGGGCAACGTCCTCACTCACTCCCCAGATCGCCGGCGGCTGGGAACGGGACTCCGACCTGTGGTCACGGGTCTTCCCGATGGATCTTCGCCCGCAGGCTCACGAGATCATCCGCACCTGGCTGTTTTCAACGGTCGTTCGTGCGCACTTGGAAGACAACGAGTTGCCCTGGAAACATGCTGCCATCAGCGGCTGGATCCTCGACCCTGACCGCAAGAAGATGAGTAAGTCCAAAGGCAACGTGGTAACTCCCGCAGACCTACTCGCCGAGTATGGCTCCGATGCCGTTCGCTACTGGGCAGCTTCCGGTCGTCCCGGGACCGATACCGCCTACGACGTCGGACAGATGAAGATTGGGCGGCGGCTCGCCATCAAGATCCTCAACGCTTCGAAGTTCGCCTTGATGTTGGGAGCCGAACGTGACGACGCGGCAATCACCGATCCAGTCGACCAGGCTTTGTTGGCAGGTCTACGGCAGGTCGTCGACGACGCCACTCGCGCATTCGACGGCTACAACTACACGCGTGCACTGGAACTGACCGAGACGTTCTTCTGGTCGTTCTGCGATGACTACATCGAACTGATCAAGGAACGAGCCCACGGAGCTCGCGGCGAGGAAGCGTCAGCCTCGGCAAAGGCAACGCTGGCTCTGGCGCTGTCCGTTCAGTTGCGCCTGTTCGCGCCGTTCCTGCCCTTCGTCACCGAAGAGGTGTGGTCGTGGTGGCAACCCGGGCTCATCCATTCCAGCCAGTGGCCGACTGTTGGCGAACTAGCTGCGGCGGGCGATGGCGACGCACAGGTGCTGCTTGATGCCGGGATTGTGCTGTCGCAGATCCGAAAAGCGAAGTCCGAGGCGAAGGTCTCGATGCGAACACCGGTCGCGACAACGACGGTGGAGGGCCCAGCGTCGATCGTGGAACGGGTCAAACTCGCATGTGGTGATCTCACCGCCGCAGGTTCCGTGCAGGAGTTGACAATCACAGCCACAGACAGCGACCAGCTCGCCGTCGCTGTCACGCTCTGATCACCCGCTCGACAGCGAAATGTGGGCGTAATAGATGCCCTTCCCGGGCCCACTGAAACGGTAGCTGGGCCAATCACGCATGCCGCATCGTTACGTCAGCCCTGCCGCATCGTTGCGGCATGACAACTGCGGTTGGCTTGCTCTGGTGAGGGAATCCTTTGAGTGTCAGAAAGTCCCCCGCCACCACAAGGAGCACACCATGTACGGATCAGTCGTTACCTACCTCGGAACCCCAGAACCGCTCTTCCGCCTCGGCCGCAAGTCACGCAAGGCTCAGGTCACCACGGCGCCCATCGCCATCGCGACGCCGGCACTGTAACCACAACAACCACACCAACCAACTCAAGATCCACATAGTGTGGGTGAACCGCCAATAGATGGCCACACATTACGGAGAAAATCATAGGCGCAAATACGGCTTCGACCGCACCTAAGAGCAGCAACGCAACCATCGGGATCATCTTGATTGTGTTGGCCGTCGCCGCTGTCCTCGTGTACGCAGGTGTTCACGCTGTCACCGCGAACAGCGTCGTCACCAAGCAGGCAGGCGCCACCAGTGCAGACAACTCGGGACACACCAGCATGACAATTGAACGCCACCATGCTGCCCTCCCGTGGGTTCCACTTGCACAGCACCCCGCAACCGGAAACTGATCTCCGGGGAAGATCCACAACCTGATTCCGGCAGGGTGATTTCGAGTCGCGTCCCGCCCGTGGGTTGAGGCAAGGTCAGTTGCCATGGCGACTGACGACATCAGTGGTGCCGACGCAGAGGCACTCGAACAGATTGAACCGGCAGAAGCGGCAATCGCACTCGACTTGCTGCTCACTGAAGCTGCACTAGGGGTCGGGTATCACTTCCGACCGCGAACCGCGACAGTTCGCATGGGCGCGAAGCTTGCGACCAAACCACACAAGGTGGCCAAGCGCACGGCCGAACTCGCGAACGAACTGACGATGGTGGCGCTGGGCAAGTCCCAAGCGACGCCACCACGAGGTGACCGCAGGTTCGCCGCCCAAGCCTGGCAAGAGAATCCCGTCCTCAAACGTGTCCTGCAGAGCTACCTCGCCGCGGGCAAGACCGCAGCAGACCTGCTCGAAGATGCTGAACTGAGCTACGACGATCATGAACGCGCCGAGTTCGTCATTCGAAACGTCAACGATGCCCTCGCTCCCAGCAACTCGCCGGTCCTCAACCCGGATGCCGTTGCGGCCGCGAAGAAGACGAAAGGCAAGAGCCTCGCCCGCGGAGCCAAGGCATTTGCCAAGGACATGAAACGGGCGCCACGAACTCCGGCGATGATCGAGGAGGATGCGTTCGAAGTCGGTAAGAACCTGGCGATC
This sequence comes from Candidatus Nanopelagicales bacterium, assembly GCA_030157755.1. Taxonomy (GTDB): domain Bacteria; phylum Actinomycetota; class Actinomycetes; order S36-B12; family UBA10799; genus UBA10799. The sequence goes on along the minus strand of JAOAUD010000074.1, from coordinate 6,677 downwards.
ACCCCGGGTTCGGTCGTGCAACGAACCGAGATGTTCGAGCTCATCCAGTACCAGCCGACCACAAAGACCGTGTACCGGCGACCACTGCTTGTCATTCCTCCCATGATCAACAAGTTCTACGCCGTCGATCTGGCACCCGGGCGCAGCCTGGTGGAGTTCCTGCTCGCCCAAGGTCATCAAGTCTTTGTGGTCTCCTGGCGCAACCCCACCGCCGAACACCGAGACTGGGGATTCGACTCCTACGGCGCAGCAATCATCGATGCGATGGCAACCACCCGCAAGATCACCAAGAGCAAGAAGCTCAACCTCTTCGCCACCTGCTCTGGCGGGATTGTCACGACCATGGCGCTTGCCCACCTCAAGGCGCAGGGCGAACTCGAGCAGGTCTCCGCGCTCGGACTCGCCGTTGCCGTTCTCGACCAAGATCACGCCGGTCTCGCTACTGCAGCCCTTAACGAGAACACCGCCAAGGCAGCGATCGCGGTGTCGGCAAGCCGTGGCTACCTCGACGGCCGCCACCTCGCTGAGGCATTCGCCTGGCTGCGGCCCAACGACCTGATCTGGAGCTACTGGGTCAACAATTACCTCCTCGGTCGCACGCCGCCGAAATTCGACGTCTTGTTCTGGAACGCAGACACCACTCGAATGACGGCCGCTCTGCACAAGGATTTCGTCGAGATGGGGGTGCACAACTCCCTCGGTAAGCCTGGCAAGGCAGTGATGCTGGGGACCAAGGTGGATCTCAAGACGGTCGACACCGACACCTATGCCGTCGCCGGAATTGCCGATCACATCTGCCCCTGGTCCGCCGTCTATGGCACAACCCAGCTGCTTGGCGGCGACGTGAAGTTCGCGCTCAGCAGCAGCGGTCACGTCGCTGCCATCATCAACCCGCCCGGCAATCCGAAAGCCAAATTCCGGGTGGCAGACGACAACCCGAAAACGGCTGAAGAATGGTTGAAATCTGCCACCGCCGTACAAGGAAGTTGGTGGCCCGACTTCAGTGCGTGGGCGGCAAAGCGCGGCGGCGGAAAGGTCGCCGCGCCCACCGAGCTCGGCAGCGAAACGTTCAAGCCGATCGGGCCTGCCCCTGGGAAATACATCAGCGAGGACTAACACCTCGCCTGCTGGGGCGCAGCGCCGACCGAACGCAGCACGGATGGCAGATGCACGCGCCATGCAATCGGGTCGTACCCTGATCGAATGGCCCGTGCATTGAGAGTTCCGCCTTTGCGTGAAACCAAGCAGTTAGAACTGACGGTGGACGGTCAGCAATTCCGCGTCGTCCACGACGTCGGCGACGGCACGGGAACTCCCCTGTTGTTGATGAATGGCATTGGCGCCAAGCTCGAACTGCTTCAACCTTTCGTTGACCTTCTGAGTCCGCAACGCGACATCATTCGGTTCGATGTACCCGGTGTCGGCGGCTCCCCCACAGCGCGCCACCCGTACCGCCTCAAGGGGTTAGCGCGCAAAATCACCGGCATCCTGAAGCAACTTGGGTTCGAGAAGGCCGATGTCCTCGGCATCTCCTGGGGCGGCGGACTCGCCCAGCAGTTCGCGTACAGCGAGTCGGCCCACTGCCGCAAGCTAGTGCTGGTCAGCACTGCCACCGGTTCGATCATGGTTCCGGCACATCCGAAGATCCTCGCCAAGATGATCACCCACCGGCGCTACACGGACCCTGACTACCTGGAATCGGTCGCCCACGAAATCTACGGCGGCACAATGCGCCACAACCCGACTGCGGCGCTCACGGCATTGCGGCAGCAAAGCACGAGCCACAACGGTGCGGGTTACGTCATGCAGTTGACCGCTGGACTCGGCTGGACCAGCGTCCCGTTCCTGCCACGAGTCAAGGCACCCACACTCGTGATGTCCGGCAACGACGACCCGCTGATTCCGTCATGTAACGCCAGGATCATCGCTGGGTTGATCCCGAACTCCGAACTGAACATCTTCGAAGGCGGACACCTGGCATTGGTCACTGAAGCCGACGTTCACGCCCCAGAGGTCGAAGCCTTCCTCGACCGCATCGGCGACTAGCTCGCACTGTTCTTATCGAACCCACAGGGTTCCGCCAGTCCCCTCACATGTACGTCCCACAGTGTTGCTTTCACGACAGCGACCCACCAGGGACGCACTGAGGAGGAACCGCATGACAGACACAACAAACAACGGCAACAGCCGAGCGAAGTCGTGGGCACTCGGCAGCGCATTGGCAGGCGCAGGGCTGATCGTCGGGATTGTGACGGCGGGAACGTTCGCCGCCAATGCCGCCACGACGACTCCAGCGCCAGCGGCAGGCAGTTCAACCTCGCAAGGGGTCGGGCCAGGCGGCGGGGCAGACAGTGCAACTTCTGTTCGCCCTGACGAAAAGCTGCTGACGGGCGACACGGCCGACAAAGTGAAGGCAGCCGCACTCGCCAAGTACCCGGATGCAACGGTGATCCGGATCGAGAGCGACTCCGACGGCGTGTACGAGGCACATCTGCGCAAGTCTGATGGGACTCCGGTCACCGTGGAGGTCAACGATGCCTTCGAGGTCACCGGCGAGGAAGCCGGCGGACCACCGCCGTCAGGCGCACAGGGTGGACCTCAGGGAGCTCCACAAGGAGCTCCGGACGCAAACTCGAACGCCACCGGCAGCGCTTACGCGGGCTAACCCCACCCGCGAGCTGCCAGCCCTCCAACGGGGGTGTGCGACCAGACCCGAGGGTCCGTCGCACATCCCCGTTGACGCATGCGAGATCCTTACGACCTGCGAAGTCATCGCCTATCAACGGAGGAACCACATGCGCGCTGCTCAGATCACTGAACTTTCCGGCCCGGATGCAGTCGCGGTCGGCGAGGTTGATGCTCCTGCACTCGCACCTGGCCAACTGCTGATCGATGTGCACGCCGCCGGAGTGAACTTTCCCGATCTGCTTATGACGCGCGGTGAGTACCAGGTCAAACCTGACCTTCCGTTCATCCCAGGGTCCGAAGTGTCAGGCGTCGTCTCGGACGCCCCAGCCGGGTCCGGTTTCAAAATCGGCGATCGGGTCGCGTCTTTCTCGTTGCTCAACGGAATTGCCGAACAGGTTGTGGTCACGCCCGACCTCGCTGTCCGAATCCCTGACTCAATGTCATTCGCCCAAGGTGCAGCGCTGCCCATGAACTACCTGACGATGGAGTTCGCGCTGATCCGTCGAGGGGGCCTCGCGCGTGGCGAGACAGTGTTGATCCACGGTGCTGCCGGTGGAATCGGGACCGCAGGAATTCAGATCTCCAAAGCGCTCGGAGCGACTGTGATCGCTGTTGCCTCCACTGCTGCGAAGCGAGACGTCGCGCTGGCAGCAGGCGCTGACCATGCCATCGATGTTGAGGGCTTCTTGGCTGCAACCAAGGCACTGACAGAAGGTCGCGGAGTGGACGTTGTCGTGGACCCCGTCGGCGGTGATCGCTTCACAGACTCGCTGCGCGCGTTGGCACCGGAGGGGCGACTGCTGGTCATCGGGTTCACCGCAGGCGACATCCCGACAGTGAAGGTTAATCGGCTGCTTCTCAACAACGTCGACGTGCGAGGAGTCGGCTGGGGTGCGTATGCGTTTGTGCGCCCAGGCTTCATCTCGAAGCAGTGGGCGAGCATCACTCACCTGATTGAGACTGGCGCGATCCACCCGCCAATCGGCGCGGAGTACCCGCTCTCGGAGGTCGCCACAGCTATCGCCGATCTCGGGTCGCGCCGGGCAGCCGGGAAGGTCGTCGTCACGCTGAAGTGACGCGCGACTAAACGCGTGCGGGGGCGCAGGTCGAGGCCTGGGATTGCCCTCGCGCGAATGCGTTAGTTACGCGCTCTTCTCGCGGGGGGTGCGGGACTTGGCGTCGCGACGAACGAGCGTCGGGTTCACGTTGCCCTCAACGACCTCGCCGGTGATGACCACCTTGGCGACGTCCTTGCGGCTCGGTACGTCGTACATGACGTTCAGCAGAACCTCTTCGAGTATCGCGCGCAATCCGCGGGCACCAGTCCCCCGCAACAACGCCTGATCGGCGATTGCGTCGAGCGCGTCCTGCTTAAATTCAAGTTCGACACCGTCAAGTTCGAAGAGTCGTTGGTATTGCTTGATAAGTGCGTTGCGCGGCTCGCTGAGGACCTTCACGAGAGCCTCGCGATCAAGCGCAACGACGGACGTGAAGACCGGCAGACGACCGATGAATTCGGGGATCATTCCGAACTTCAGCAGGTCCTCTGGCATCACCTTGCTGAAGATGTCGCCAGGGTTCGTGTTCTCTTCCTCGGACACATCAGCGGTGAATCCCAGTGACTTCTTGCCGACCCGCTGTTCGATGATGTGATCAAGGCCTGCGAAAGCACCACCCACGATGAACAACACATTGGTGGTGTCGATCTGGATGAACTCCTGGTGTGGATGCTTACGCCCACCCTGCGGAGGAACCGAGGCTGTGGTTCCTTCAAGGATCTTCAAGAGTGCTTGCTGCACTCCCTCACCGGAAACATCGCGGGTGATCGATGGGTTCTCGCTCTTGCGCGCAACCTTGTCGATTTCGTCGATGTAGATGATGCCGGTTTCGGCCTTCTTCACGTCGTAGTCCGCAGCCTGGATCAGCTTCAACAGGATGTTTTCGACGTCTTCGCCGACGTATCCAGCCTCGGTCAACGCCGTCGCGTCCGCGATCGCAATCGGGACATTGATCATCCGCGCCAGAGTCTGGGCGAGCAACGTCTTGCCGGAACCGGTTGGCCCCAACAGCAGAATGTTTGACTTCGCCAGTTCGATCTTGTCGTCGCGAACCCGCTCCGAAGCGCCGGCTTGCACACGCTTGTAGTGGTTGTACACGGCGACACTCATCGCCTTCTTCGCTTGATCTTGACCGATCACGTAGTTGCTGAGGAATTCGTAGATCTCTTTGGGCTTGGGCAGTTCGTCGAACTGCAGGTCACTTGCCTCGTTGAGCTCTTCCTCGATGATCTCGTTACAGAGGTCGATGCATTCGTCGCAGATGTAGACGCCGGGTCCTGCGATGAGCTTCTTGACCTGCTTCTGACTCTTTCCGCAGAAAGAGCACTTCAGCAAATCCCCGCCGTCGCCGATGCGTGCCACTGTCTAGATCCCCTCTGTTGCTGTCTTGTACGACGTTACCTGAGGAATTCGAAATCGGCTTGCTACAAAGCCAGACACGTCGACTCTTTTGGCTAAGGGCTTCACGAATGGCGGATCAGTTGTAACCGAATGGACGCATTGAGTTGCCAACGTTTACTTCGGTGCAACCTTGCGCGATTCGATGACCTGGTCAACGATGCCGTATTCCTTGGCCATCGGTGCCGTCAGGATCTTGTCGCGTTCGATGTCGCGTTCGATGTCGTCGAGTGAGCGACCCGTGTGGTGAGCGATGATGCCCTCCATCTCGGTGCGCATCCGCAGGATTTCGTTCGCTTGGATCTCGATGTCCGAACCCTGGCCGCCACCTTCTGAGTACGGCTGGTGGATCAGAATCCGCGCGTGCGGCAACGCGTAGCGCTTGCCAGGCGATCCAGCGGCGAGCAGGACTGCTGCCGCCGAAGCCGCTTGACCGAGGCAGACCGTCTGAACCTCTGGCTTGACGAACTGCATGGTGTCGTAAATCGCGGTCATCGCCGTGTACGAGCCGCCGGGCGAGTTGATGTAGATCGAGATGTCGCGGTCGGGATCCATTGATTCCAGGCACAGCAGCTGAGCCATGACGTCGTCAGCGCTCGCATCATCAATCTGAACACCCAGGAAGATGATGCGCTCTTCAAACAGCTTTGTGTAGGGGTTGTGAACCCGCTCGCCATTTGCCGAGCGCTCGCGGAACTCCGGCAGGATGTAGCGCGACTGCGGCTGGTTCGTCACAGTTCCTCCGAGGTGGTTTGGTAGCTCGAGGTTCATGCCGTGCCTCCCTTACCGGCCACATCGCCGGCACTGCGAACGACGTGATCGATGAATCCGTATTCCTTCGCCTGATCGGCGGTAAACCAGCGGTCGCGGTCGGAATCCTGCTCGACCTGCTCAAGGGTCTGACCAGTCTGTTCAGCGATCAGCTCAGCGAGCTGCTTCTTGATCAGCAACATCTGTTCGGCCTGGATCTTGATGTCCGACGCGGTTCCACCGAGGCCACCGGACGGCTGGTGCATCATGATCCGCGCGTGCGGCAAGGCGTAACGCTTGCCAGGCTCGCCGGCGCTCAGCAGGAACTGGCCCATCGATGCTGCCAGACCCATCGCCACAGTGGCGACGTCGTTGGTGACGTACTGCATCGTGTCGTAGATCGCCATACCTGCGGTGACGGATCCACCGGGGCTGTTGATGTAGAGGTAGATGTCCGAATCGGGATCTTCGGCGGCCAACAGCAGAATCTGTGCACAGATCAGGTTGGAGTTGGAATCCTCAACGGCTGAGCCGAGGAAGATGATTCGTTCTTCGAGTAGTCGCTGATAGACGGCTTGGTCGTGACCAGAGCCGGCAGGTGCAGCACCACGGGCTGCCACGAGATCGGAAGTCATGTTGTGATTCGCACCCTTCATTGAAGACGGTCTAGCGACCCTAACGCGTGGGACCCCCCAGAACGTCCCGCGGGGACCGTGTGTTCGCCAACAGGTGAACGCGATCTTCCCTCAGCCGCGCGCAAACCCCCTTCGTGTTGGGGGTTAA
>JAOAUD010000073.1 GCA_030157755.1 Candidatus Nanopelagicales bacterium | reverse complement strand
CATGCACGACATACAACGGGTAGCTCACCTCGGCAAAGAAATCGACGCCACGGTTCCCTCTCCAGGCGCTTCCCCAGATGCTGATCGCGACGAAGGCTGCAATCGTTGCTGTGAACATCAGGTCGTACTTCGCCGTCGTCAAGGTGATGCGACCGGTTGTCGTCAAGTACAGCGACGTCAGGGCCAATGCTGGGACCAACAGTTGTGTCGCGCGCAGCGACATGGTGTTGCGATGGTGCGCGGACAACACGACACCGACGAGCATGACCGGAATGAACGGACAAGCGAGCAGAACCACGTAGGCGAACCCCCGCAAGGGCGAGTTGATGGGTGGTAGCGGCATCAGGGTCTGGATGGTGAAACACAAGAACGCGATGAGGGCGATGCACTGCCACGCGCTTGTCAGCCATCGGTAGGCGAGCAGGCAGATGGTGTAGAAGACCATTTCGATGGTCAGTGTCCACACGATTCCGTCCGCCGGTACTGGGTGGTTAATCAGCGGTCCGAGTCCAGGAACCATGCCAATGAGCACCGATGGGACATTGAGTTCGCCGCGCGGATCGCCGGCTAGCCACACCACGGCGCAGGTGATCAGGTATCCCACTGCGTAGGTGGGCAGAATCCGCATGAGGCGCCCAACGAGGAAGCCACGGCGGTTGTATCGAGTGAGTGAGATCGCGATGACGTAGCCGCTGAGCAGGAAGAACAGTCCAACCCCGAACGCCGCGAAGTCGAAGGGCAAGCCGCCGAGGAAGCTCGCGAAGCCCGGTGCGCCTTCGGACCCAGTCCACAACTGGTCTCGGCGGGCCAGTCCGGACGCCGTGGTTTGGGACACCCAAAACAGGATCGATAGGTGCCAAATCACGACCGAGACCGCCGCGACGCCGCGCAGTGAGTTGGCCCACGCGATGCGTTTCACTCCGCGAGGCTATCGGTCTCGAGGTGCTGAGCGTGATGTGAAATTACGGCTGAGCAGGGCCCCACTCGTAGGGGTCGTAGCGCGCCTCGACCGCAGTCTCGGCCTCGGCGAACGTGAACGTGCCCGCGTCCAATGCCCTTCCGATGACTGCACCATCTAGTCCGGACGGAACGAGGTCCGCAAGACCATGGAGGTTCTCAAGGCTGACAACCCCCGAACCGGCGGTCACGCTGTGCCTGGCCGCCTGGCAGAAGTCGGTCAGCACGTCATGATGTGCCTGCCACCAGTGACCGGCATGACCTGCGTCGTTCACCACGTAGTTGGCGACGCCGATCGAATCCAGTTGTGGCAGCAGCGTCCAAATGTCAGCTCCGTCGGCCGCCGTCCCGGGGGCGTGCAGCGCGCCGCCATCGCCAATCACGAGTCGCAGGCCGATGTGGTTCCCGTACTTTCGGACGGCCTCCGTGAGGAAATCAAGGTCAGCGACGGCAGAAGTCGGCAGGATTACCTGGGCCGGGTCAATCGCGACGGCGGCCGCGAGTCCGGCGGCATCGCCGCTGTTTGCTGCGAGGTCAGTGCGAACTTGGTGGCGAATTCCGTGGACCAGCTGGGTGATCGCGGAGGTGTTGGGCGTCCCACCCTGCAGTGCGTCGACATCGACGATCTGAATTCGTTGGGCACCTTGTTCGTACCAGAAGCGGGCGGCCGCCAGTGGCGACACCACCTTCGGGTCGTTGGTCAGAACCGAGTCAGACGGGATCGACGCCTGACCGTTCGAAACGGAGACAGTTGGGATGAGGGCGAAGCTGTGGTTCTGCACCGGTCCAAGGTAGTCCCGCAGGCGCCACGATGCGGGATCTACGCCTGCGAAGCGGATGCCGCCTCGGATGCAGCTGCGTCAATTTGATGCGCCAGTTCGATGTCCAGTTGCGTGATGCCTCCGGCGCTATGGGTGGACAGCGCGAAGTGGAGGGTTCGCCATCTGATGTCAATGTCCGGGTGGTGGTTCATCGCTTCCGCATCAGCCGCTACCGAATCGACGCACCGGATCGCGCTCGGGAAATCGGGAAGCTCGATCGCCTTCCGAAGTTCACCGTCAACCACTTGCCAACCGGGTAGATCGGCAAGTTGGCGTGAGACTTCCTCGTCAGTGAGAACTCTGGACATGCGGCCACGATATTCGGCTCTAAGCGGGCGCGAATCCACCATTCGGTGAGATCGGCGTCTCAGGTAGCCAAATCCACCGAATGTTGACCTCAAGGCCCCCCTGTGGATGGTTTCTGCGGCACGGCACGAAGTGGGCCAGAGTTGTCCGATGTCCGAACGTGCCGCGCGGCTTCGCAAGTTTCACCGCTGGGTTGAGGAGCGCGACGGCGTATTCAGTCGGGCAGAAGCCCTCGATCGCGGCCTCACGAAGTACGACATCGCGTGCGGACTGTCGGATGGACGCTGGGCGCGCTACCTCGGCGGCTACTTGCTCAGCGGTGCACCCGGTTCTGCCAAGGCGACGGTGCGTGCCGCATTGATGAGGTCAGGGCCCCGAGCGATAGCGACGGCAACAAGTGCGCTCGGCATCCACGGTTTCAATCTGAATCTGGCGGCGGGAGTGAAGGTTGGCGACGATGTTGCCTACTTGTCTGTAACCGCTAACCGACACGTTGAACTCGGACCTCGAGTGGTCCTAATCCGAGAAACCGATGTGGTGACCTCGGCAACCTGGATTGATGGAATCCCGCTTGTGGATCGTGATCGCGCAATCGTTGATGCACTGAGATTCCTGCCAGCTGACGAGGCCAGGGCCCTGTTGCACCGGTGCCTGCAAGTGCGGTGGATCACTCCTGCCGAACTGGATCACTGGGCTCAACGACTGAGGGGGAAGGCGGGCATACGCAACCTTCGGGCGCACCACCTCGATTCGCTTGCGGGCAGTCATTCCCAGGCGGAAGCCTTGTGCGTCCGAATCTTCCGGCGTGCCAAGTTGCGTGGCTGGGAGGCAAACGCGGCTGTTTACGACGCGCAAGGTCTCATCGGCTACGCGGACTTCCTGTTTCGTGGAGCCCGCGTCGTTGTGGAGATCGACGGTCGCGAATGGCATGTGGATCGCGAGCGATTCCAATCAGACCGCACCCGGCAGAACCGGCTGATCAACGCAGATTGGCGGGTGCTCAGGTTCACCTGGGACGACCTCGTCAATCGACCGGATGCCGTCATCGCCGCCGTGAATCGCGCCATTCGGTGAGATCGGCGTCTCAGGTAGCCAAATCCACCGAATGTTGACCAAATGGCATCTGGAACACTCAGTCAGTGACTGATCAAACCCTCGCCACCCGAAATGACATTCGAAACGTGGCCATCGTGGCCCACGTCGACCACGGTAAGACGACGCTAGTCGACCAGATGTTGCGCCAGACCGGGGCGTTTGCTGCCCACGGTGAACTGGTTGACCGGGTGATGGACTCCAATGACCTGGAGAAGGAAAAGGGCATCACGATCCTGGCGAAGAACACTGCCGTCAACTATTCCGGACCAAGCGCCGAAGGCACTGTCGTCATCAACGTCGTCGACACTCCTGGCCACGCGGACTTCGGTGGCGAAGTCGAGCGCGGGCTGCAAATGGTCGACGGAATCGTGTTGCTGGTGGATGCTTCTGAGGGGCCACTTCCGCAGACTCGCTTCGTGTTGCGCAAGGCGCTGGAAGCCAAACTTCCTGTGATCCTGGTGGTCAACAAGACCGACCGTTCGGACGCACGGATTGCCGAAGTGGTCGATGAGACCTACGAACTGTTCTTCGACCTCGATGCCGACGAGCACCAGATTGAGTTCCCGATCATCTACGCGTCGGGCCGTGCAGGTCGCGCGTCAGCGGACCGCCCCGCCGATGGCGAGATGCCGAACAACGATGACCTTGAGCCGCTCTTCGAGACGATCCTCAAGACAGTGCCGGCGCCGAGTTATGACCCGCAGGCCCCGCTGCAGGCACAGGTCACAAACCTCGATGCCTCGCCGTACCTGGGCCGACTAGCACTTGTGCGTGTCTACTCCGGTGAACTGCGGAAGGGCGCGCAGGTTGCCTGGTGTAAATCCGACGGTTCGATCGAGAAGACCAAGGTCGTTGAACTCCTCGTGACGAAAGCACTCGAACGAGTGCCCGGTGAAGTCGCTGGCCCCGGGGACATCGTCGCCATCGCAGGCTTCGCTGACATCAACATCGGTGACACCTTGACTGATCCCGATGACCCCCGCCCGATGCCGTTGATCAAGGTTGACGAGCCGTCGATCTCGATGACGGTCGGAATCAACACGTCGCCGCTTGCGGGTAAGTCGGGCACCAAGCTCACCGCTCGGCAGGTCAAGAATCGCCTCGACCAGGAACTCATTGGAAACGTGTCGATTCGCGTCGAGAACACGGAGCGCCCTGACACGTGGGAAGTCCAGGGGCGCGGCGAACTGCAGTTGGCAATCCTGGTGGAAATGATGCGCCGGGAGGGCTACGAGCTCACCGTCGGAAAGCCGCAGGTGGTGACGAAGCAGATCGACGGCAAGTTGTGCGAGCCGATGGAGCGCCTCACCGTCGACGTTCCGGAAGAACATGTTGGTGTTGTGACGTCGTTGCTCGGAACCCGCAAGGGCCGACTCGAGCAGATGGTGAACCACGGCACCGGCTGGGTTCGCATGGAGTACGTCGTGCCCGCCCGTGGCCTCATCGGCTTCCGAACTCAGTTCCTCACGGACACCCGCGGCACGGGGATGGCGCACCAGAACTTCGTCGGATACGAACCTTGGTTCGGAGAATTGCGGACCCGTCAGTCAGGGTCGTTGGTTGCTGACCGAATGGGTGCGGTGACGGCGTTCGCATCGTTCTCGATCCAGGAACGCGGCGTGCTATTCGTCGGGCCAGGAACCGAGGTCTACGAAGGAATGGTCGTCGGTGAGAACTCCCGGCAGGACGACATGGACATCAACATCGTCCGCGAGAAGAAGCTCAACAACATCCGATCGGCAACAAGCGAGGCCTTCGAAAGCCTCGCCCCGCCGCGCCTGATGGGCCTTGAGCAAGCGCTGGAATTCTGCCGCGATGACGAGTGTGTCGAGGTCGTGCCTGGGGCGGTCCGGATTCGCAAGGTCTTCCTCGATGCGCACGATCGCGCAAAGTCCCGTTCGAAGACTCGCAGCTAGCGCGAAGCGGCCTTCTTGACGCGCGTCACAGATTGCGGATGAAGAACTCCACCTCGAGTTTCAGCAGGTTCTCAGCGACTTCCTCTTGCGGTGTCATGTGAGTGACATTCGCAAGCGGCAGGAACGTGTGGGGGCACCCGGCCGCAGTCAGTGCCGATGAGAGTTGGACTGAATGCGCGACAACCACGTTGTCGTCCGCGAAGCCGTGGATGATCATCAGCGGACGTTGCAAGCCGGGTGCGAGCGGGAGTAGTGACGTCGCGTCGTAGTTCGCCGCGGCCGTGACCGGATCTCCGAGGT
>JAOAUD010000072.1 GCA_030157755.1 Candidatus Nanopelagicales bacterium | reverse complement strand
AGCGTCGCGAGGATGTCATCTGCCTCGAACCCGTCGACTTTGAGCGCGGGAATCTTCATCGCGTCGAGGACCTCAATGATCAGATCGACCTGGCCTTTGAACTCGTTTGGCGATGCTGCCCGGTTTGCCTTGTATTCAGGGAAGACCTCAGTCCGAAACGTCTTTCGAGAAACATCGAACGCCACCGCGATGTGAGTGGGCTTTTCATCGCGCAGAGTGTTGATCAGCATCGATGTAAAGCCGTAGACGGCATTCGTCGGCTGGCCCGTGGTCGTCGAGAAGTTCTCAACGGGTAGGGCAAAGAAAGCCCGGTACGCCAGTGAGTGGCCATCAACGAGTAGAAGTTTGCGGTCCTGGCGGTCATCGGTCACGTCAGCGATCCTAGGCTGGGCTCATGACCTCCCCAAGTAGCGAATCCCCGGATCTGGTCGAGATTGCGAGGGCTGTCCTCGAGGGCACCCAGGCATCGGTGTCCGGAAGCCTCGTTGAACGCATGGAAATCACGATCGACGAGGTCACCCCAGAACGGATAGTCGGCAGCATGCCGGTTGCCGGTAACACCCAGCCGTACGGACTGCTTCACGGCGGTGCGAGCGCCGTGCTTGCCGAGACCCTCGGCTCAATCGGCTCGGCCGTTCACGGTGCAGCGATCGGCAAGCTGCCCGTTGGCATTGAGCTGTCGTGCACCCACCATCGAGCAGCGCGCGGTGGCAGGGTTCGTGGAACTGCCACGCCCCTGTCAGTCGGTCGAACGTTGGCAACCTGGCAGATCGAAATAGTCGACGACGAAGACCGCTTGATTTGCACGTCACGCCTGACCTGCATGCTGCGGGACGCTCCCCCTGGCAACTAACGCCGCGCAGGTTCCTAGTCGCCGGACTTCTCACTCTCGGCAATAACCACCGTGGCCACAGCGTCCATGGACATGCGGCCATCCATGGCCGCCTTCTGAAGCCATCGGAAGCTGGCACCCTCATCCATGCCGTACTTGGACTGAAGGATCCCCTTCGCGCGCTCGATGGCCTTTCGCGCCGCCAATTTGTCAGCCAGATCGCCCAGCTCAGCCGTCAAAGACGCCTTCTCAGCAAACCGCGAACGAGCGACCTCAATGGCTGGCCGAAGGTCGGACGGATCTACCGGCTTCACCAGGAATGCCATCACACCTGCACCATTTGCGCGTTCGACCAACTCGGGCTGGCTGAACGCGGTCAACATCACCACAGCAGTCGTTCCGAGCCCGGCGATCTGCTCAGCGGCAGTGAGGCCATCAAGAACCGGCATCTTCACATCGAGGATCGCGACCTCTGGGCGCAGTTCGGTGACCAACCGAACTGCACTTGCGCCATCGCTCGCTGTCCCCACAACTTCGTATCCGAGTTCGGTGAGCATCTCGGCCAAGTCGATCCTGATCAACGATTCGTCCTCGGCAATGACGACGCGAATGGAATCAGCCATCGTCGTGCTGCCTCGGTTCGTAGAAGATCTCCGAATCAGCTCGTTGTCGTGCCCGAACCAGGTCAGCCATCCCCATCGCCTCGTAGGCGGTGATGGTCCGCTCTGCCCGCGCCCGGCCAACGAAGGCCATCGCCCAGTGACCCAGTGTGGTCACCCGCTTCTGAAAGCCAACGAGGTAAAGGATGTGAATGAACAACCACATCAGCCAGGCAACGAATCCAGTGAGCTCGATCTTGCCAACCTTCGCCACGGCCTTGAACCGGGAGATCGTTGCCATGCTTCCCTTGTCAAAGTATTTGAAGGGACCAGCATCGGGATTTCCTGACAGTCGACGCTTGATTTGGCCCGCCGCGTACTTCCCGCCTTGCATCGCCACTTGAGCTACGCCGGGGTAGTCGTTCAGGCTCGCCATATCGCCGATGACGAACACCTCTTCATGCCCGGGAAGTGTGGTGTCAGGAAGCGTGGCAACCCGACCGCTGCGGTCGACCGCGGCACCGGTCTGTTCGCCCAGTTTGCGGCCCAGCGACGATGCCGACACACCTGCCGCCCACACCTTGCAGTTCGACTTGATGACGTGCTTCGTTCCATCCTTGTCGGTCAATTCGACGGTTTGAGCATCCATCCCCGTCACTGTGTGGCCGAGCCGGACGTCGATGTTCAGCTTCTCCAAGGCCTTCTTGGATCGCTCACCGAGACCTTCCCCAAATGAGGCGAGGACCTGATCTCCCGCGTCGACCAGGATCACCTTGGCATCGGCCGGGTTGATACGGCGGAAGTCATGGCGCAGCGCGCGCGACGACAACTCGCGAATCTGACCTGCAACTTCGACGCCAGTGGCACCCGCGCCGATCACCACAAAGGTGAGCCATTGTTCGGCCGCTTCCGGATCGTCGAGGAGTTCGGCTATTTCGAAGGCACCGTAGATCCGGCCACGCAGTTCCAAGGCATCGTCGATGCTCTTGAGCCCTGGCGCGAACTCCGCGAATTCGTCATGCCCAAAGTAGGACTGACCTGCACCAGCAGACACGATGAGGCTGTCATAGGGAGTCGTCGTGACGTATTCACCGACGCGATGCGTCACCGTCCGCGCCTCGACATCGACGTCCGTGACTTCCCCAAGCAGGACCTCGGCGTTGCGTTGCCGGTTGAGGATTTCGCGGGTGGGAGGTGCGATCACGCCCTGGGACAAGATCCCCGTCGCAACTTGGTACAGCAACGGCTGAAAAAGGTGCTGCACCGTCTTGTCGATGATTGTGACCTGAACCGGCGCCTTCTTCAGCGCCTTCGCAGCGAACAGCCCTCCGAATCCGGATCCAATGATCACTACCCGGTGGAGTCGTTCAAGCTCTGCTGACGTGGGAAATTCTTGGGCCATGGGCGGAATCCTCGCGGTATTGCCAGCAGGTTGCAAACGACCGCGATCGCGCACGATGGTCTGGGTGGGTACCGGTTGTGGCCTCGGTGGGAGTCGAACCCACACTGGGACGATTTTGAGTCGCCTATCTCTGCCGGTTGGATTACGAGGCCTTGGTCGTACTCAGGTGCTTGGGAGAAATTTACACCGTCGCGATCTCGATCATGGCTCCAACACCAAATGGTCCTTGATGTCGGCCAACTGACCGAGCACTCCATTGATAAACGAGGGCGACTCATCCGTCGACAAGTCTTTTGACAACTCAACCGCCTCGCTGATCGCAACACCCGTCGGAACGTCGTTTGCCCACAACACTTCCCAGGCACCGATCCGCAAGAGGTTTCGATCAACAGCAGGCATGCGGCCGACGGGCCACTGTTCGGAGTAGGTGGACAGCAGATCATCGATTCGGGTGCGGTGCGTGCTGACGCCCTCAACAATCACACGGGTATACGGGTTAACCGGTCCGTCAGATCGATCTTCCAGCTCGGTCATCGCAACGAGCGGATCCACCCCTCGCAGGTCCGCTTGGTACAGGACATCAAGCGCGCGCTTGCGCGCTTTCGTTCGTGCACCCATTTGCCGATTCCGTCCGTTGTTGTCGCGGTAGTGCGTTAGCTGTTGACGCGGCTGATGTACGAGCCGTCGCGAGTGTCTACCTTGATCTTCTCGCCGACATTGAGGAAGAGCGGCACATTGATCGTCGCGCCTGTTTCAAGCTTCGCCGGCTTGGTTCCGCCGGTTGAGCGGTCGCCCTGCAGGCCCGGCTCGGTGTACTCGATGATCAATTCAACGCTCGCAGGCAACTCGACGTACAGCGGCACGCCCTCGTTGACGGCAACGTTCGCCTCTTGGTTCTCCAGCAGGTACTTCGCTCCCTCGCCGACGACCGTTTCCGACACCAGGATCTGGTCGTAGGTGTCGTTGTCCATAAAGACGAAGTCGGTGCCGTCGCGATACAGGTACTGCATCGTTCGCTTGTCCACCGTGGCGGTTTCCACCTTGAGCCCGGCGTTGAAGGTCTTGTCGACCACCTTGCCGCTCAGGACGTTCTTGAGCTTCGTTCGAACGAAGGCGCCACCCTTGCCAGGCTTCACGTGTTGGAACTCAACAACCGCCCACAACTGACCATCGATCTTGAGGACGATTCCGTTCTTCAGGTCGTTCGTTGTTGCCACGTGTGCCTCTTCCGTTCGCTGACTGGTTAAGCAATGCGCGTGAGTTCGCGCGTGAATTCCGTAAGGATCGTGACGCCGCTGTCCGTCACATGGCAGGTGTCTTCTATCCGGACGCCGAACTCCCCGGGCAAGTAGACCCCTGGCTCAATCGTGACCACGGCACCGGAGGGAATCGTACCGGCGGCAGAGGCAGCAAGCAGCGGCGACTCGTGAATCGCCAAACCCACCCCATGGCCAAGACCGTGGGTAAACAGCTCATCGAGCTGCGACTCCGCGAGGACTTCGCGCGCGATGGAATCGAGTTGCGCCACCTCAATTCCCGGCACGAGCGCTGCTCGGGCCGCGCTGGCCGCTGCCTTCACGACCTCGTAGACAGCCACTTGGCGGTCAGTTGGTTCCCCACCAACGATGAACGTGCGGGTGCAATCTGCGTGGTAGCCGTCGTACATTGCGCCAAAGTCAATCTTGAGGAAGTCGCCTGCAGCCAATGCTCTGGTCCCAGGGACGTGATGGGGTATCGCTGAATTCGGACCTGTCGCAACGATGGTCTCGAACGCTCGATCTTGTGCGCCAGCCTTCCCCATCTCAAACTCGAGTTGGCGCGCGATTTGGACCTCAGTCATTCCAGGCGCAATCTGCGGCAAGAGTGCACCAAGCGCATCCGTGGAGATTGTGCATGCCATGGCCAACGCTGCCACCTCGGAGTCGTCCTTCGTGGCGCGCAAGGACTCGATGACACCCGTGGTGGCGACCAGTTCGGTCGCCGTTTCGTGAATCGCCGTTTTCAGACCTTCGAAACTTGCCAAAGACAGCGACTCGGCTTCGACACCAACCGTTCGAACTCCTGCCTCGATCGCCGCACTCAATACCGTGGCCAACGCTGCACGATAAACAACGACGTCGATGAGTGGATCCACCGCGATGGCACGCTGCGCATACCGAGAGTCCGTAACCAGCAATACCTGCGCTTCTGTCACCAAGGCGGCGGCGTTGCTGCTCGCGAGGCCGGTGAGCCATCGAACGTTGTTGAGATCCGAGATGATCAGTGCATCGATGTCATCACGCTCGGCGATTGCCCGACGCGTTTGCCCGATTCGCTCGCCGAAGTTCGCGGCGGCAGACACCACCGGAATGCCGGTCACCTAAAGCGACGCAATGGCCGTCAAAGCCAGTGCGTATGAACGTGGCCCGAATCCGGCGATCGTCCCGTCCGCAACTGCTGAGATGACCGACGTGTGCCGGAACTCCTCGCGAGCAGCGGGATTGCTCAGATGAACCTCGATAAGCGTGGCAGTCCGCTGCGCACAGGCGTCGCGCAGCGCGTAGGAGTAGTGGGTGAATGCAGCGGGGTTAAGG
>JAOAUD010000071.1 GCA_030157755.1 Candidatus Nanopelagicales bacterium | reverse complement strand
CGCGTTCGGTCACTGTGAGGTTGTTAGGCGATATTGACCAGCGAATGCCCCAACCAATTGACCTCAGCGGTCTTGGAGGTCCGCCAGGTAGGTCGATATCAGCCGAGCGCGGGTGTCTTGACGTTTGGCGTTATGGATTCGAAACAGAATCGAGTACCGCTCCTGCCGGTTCAATCCATCGAAGGCCTCACGCGCGACGGGGTCTGCATCGAGTGCTTCCTGAAAGTCAGAGGGAACCTCGGCGCTGGCAGATCCGGGATACGCGCGTTCCCAGCGGCCGTCGGCCTGCGCGGCCTCCACCTGGGCAAGGCCCGCGGGTCGCATCCTGTCCTCCTCGAGCAGCCGCTCGACCCGGATGACGTTCGTTTGTGACCACACGCTCTTCGGACGCCGCGGTGTGAAGCGCTGAATGAACCAGTCGTCGTCGTACCTGTTCTTCAGGCCGTCGATCCAGCCGAAGCACAAGCCGACCTCAACTGCCTCGTCGTACGTCAAGCTTGGCGCTGGATTCGCCTTCTTCCCGATCTTGACCCAGATCCCTGGTGAGGACTCGTGATTGCGCTCGAGCCACTTTTCGAATGCTGCTGCTGACTTGTAGGGGTAGATCGGGAAACCGGCTCGTTCTTCAACCACGACGGACTCCTCGGCCCACTTGAGGGAACATGATCGCCTCGATTAGACCATCCGCCCCAAGTCAAGCTGTCAAGCTGACGATATGAAGCAGATGAGGCCCGTGCGTCGTCCCGTCGCCGCCGCGAGCGTCGCCGCGTTGGCTATCGCAGCGACGCCGATTGTGGCGTCGGCGGCCTCGGCAGCCGGAAGCGGCGAGTTCCGCGCGGCATCGTCCGACCTCGCAGTGGCACGGGTGTTGCAGCCGACCAAACCAACGTCGAAGAAGCTCCCCGGAACGAAATGTCGGGCGTTCCCAGCATCGAACGCGTGGCACGCAGATATCTCAGGGTTGCCGGTCCACCCACGATCGGCCCAGTGGCTCGCCAGTACCGACGCGGACAGCACCAACCTGCACCCCGACTTCGGGCCATCGTTCGGCGAGCAACCAGTGCCGTACGGAATTCCGATCACCATCGTTAAGTCGAAGAAGAAGCCGACGAAAAAGGTCCGATTCGGTTACGCGGACGAGAGTGACAACGTGCGTTACCCATTGAGCCGGGCAACCAAGATCGAGGGTGGATGGAACGCTGGCGGCGACCGCCACGCGATCGTCGTCAAGGCGAAGACCTGCAAACTCTACGAAACCTGGGACACACATCTGACCGGATCCGGGTGGTACGCGGGGTCCGGCGCGGTGTGGTCGCTCAAGTCCAACAAACTGCGCCCTTCAGGCTGGACCTCGGCTGATGCCGCAGGCCTGCCGATCCTGCCAGGACTCCTGCGGTGGGACGAAATCACTTCGGGCAAGGTCGACCATGCGATCCGGTTCACGGTGAGCGAGACCCAGAACAGCTATCTGTGGCCTGCCCGCCATCGAGCGGGATCGACTGACAACGCAGCGGTGCCACCGATGGGTGCTCGGTTCCGGTTGAAGTCGTCGTTCAACATCGCGGGCTACTCCGCACGGGCGCAGGTCGTGCTTCGCGCGATGAAGCAGTATGGGTTGGTCGTTGCGGACAACGGCTCGAACTGGTTCTTCCAAGGGACGTCGGACTCCCGCTGGCCGGACGGCATCATCAGCGAACTGAAGAACGTTCCGGCAAACGGATTCGAGGCGGTTGATGCGTCGGATCTGCAGGTCTCCGCGAACTCGGCTCGCGCCCGCCGCTAGGCGCCGTCGCTTCGGGACGCGGCACGACGTGATCATCTGGCATCCTCGAAAACATGCGTGACCCCGGCAATGTGATCTTGCGCCGCGCGCTGCGGGTCGCGTTGCTGGTTCCCGTCACCTACTACGTCGTCCAGGTCCTGCTCGGACTGACGAACGCATCGTTAGCCAGCGCATTCGCATGCTTCTCGATGCTCGCACTTGCCGACCTCGGCGGACCACGCCGCGAGCGCTTCTTCGCCAACGCGATCCTGGGGTGCATCGGAGTCGCGCTGGTTGCTCTCGGATCGTTCATCGGGCAGTGGCAGTGGCCGGTCGTCATCGCAACCGTGATCATCGTGTTCGCGATCGCGTTCTCGTCAGTCCTGCGCGGGTATTTCGCGGCGGCGACGGCTGCGGCGATCTTGCCCTGGGTCTACGCGGCGACGGCTCCACCTGATCCCAGCCTCGCGGGAACCCGAGCACTCGGCTGGGCAATCGGTGCTGCGGTGGCGACTGTGGGTTCCGTCGTGTTGTGGCCCATGTATGTCCGGAGCACGTTGCGCTTGCGGCTGGCGGAGGTCCTCGACGCTTCCGCTGATGTCGTGCATGCGATGCGGCATCCGTCCGAACGTGGCGAGGCGATGGCGAGGCTCATCGCGGCGAACGCGGCACTCCACGAGGCCTACGACGGTCGACTCGCGCGGCCGGGCGCTGGAACCGCGCGTGATCGTTCCCTGATGCAGGCGATCGATGAGACCGCCCGACTCATCACGTCGCTTGAGTTCACCCATGATCAAGACCCCGACATCGACCGCGGACCCATCGACTCCGCACTCAACGAAGCCGTGGCCGTTTGCCTGCGCGACAGTGCCGAGGCGATGCGGACGGGCGCGGTCGCACCAAATCCGGCGAAGCTCGATGAGCAGCGCGAGGTGCACGCGGACCTGATCGCCGAGTGGTGTCGACAGCAACTCGCTGCGGGGAACTCTGATCAGGTTCGCCCAGGGGTCGAGTCGTCCGCTCACATTCGAACCATTTCCCTGACCGCCGAGTCGATGGCGATCTACGTCCGCGGTGCGATGGATCCGAAGTCGCGGGCGTTGCGCCCGAAGCACGGCGAAGGTGCTCAGGACGTCGTGACCTTTGCTGGCTTCGACATCCTCGAACCTGATGCTCGCGTGACTCCTGCCGCTCTCCTCGCCCGTCAGTTCACGTTTCGTTCGCCGTGGTTTCGAACTGCTCTGCGAACGAGCGCCGCGATCGGTCTCACCGTTTACCTCGTGACGCTGCTCGGAGTCGAGCACGGATTCTGGGTCGCGCTGGGCGCACTGGTTGCCTTGAAGTTCGATGCGTCCGGAACCCAAAGGACCGCGGGGCAGGTGTTCGTCGGAACGATCTTGGGATTCGTCGTTGGGAGCCTTGTCGTTTTGGCCGCCGGAAACCACGCGTGGCCGCTGTGGTTGTTGCTGCCGATCGTGACGTTCCTCGCGGTCTACACCCCGGGTGCCATTTCGCTGATCATCGGGCAAGCCTCGTTCACGGTCTTTGTCATTGTTCTGCTTGGAATAACCGATCCTGGCCGCCTCAACACTGCTGAATGGCGTCTGTTTGATGTGGTCTTAGGGATCAGCGTGAGCTTGCTTGTCAGCCTGTTCATGTGGCCGCACGGGGTCGCGCCAATGGTGTACCGCACGACCCGCAACGCGATCGCGGCATCGACGAACTACCTCATGTCTGCGTACGAGCGGATCGTTGATGGACCAATCGCTTACGACGGCTCACATCTCGCGGCGCGGCAGTCCGCCAATCAGTCGCAGCGTGCGGCCGAGGCGTTCGACCTCGCGTACAGCCAGCAAGGTCCGGGCTTGGCCAACAAACAGGTGATGGTCACTGCGATCAACGTGGCGACCGAGCTGAACTACTTCGCCGACGTTCTCGCGGCACTGTCGCGTCTCGGGCATCTTCCGCCATCGTGTGCAGCATCTGGCGACGCGTTGCTTGCGGCGGCACATCGAGTCGGAACGCGAATCAGTGCGCTCGTCAACGTCATGGACAAGGACGATCAGCGTCTCGCCGAAGCCGTCGTGTCGGACCAGCATCACGGGTCCCTCGATCGACTTCGCGCCACAATCGACGCGGACATGCGAAACCTCGACCCGAACGCTCCGAGCGAGATCCCAACCAGCGATGCGCCGGTTCACACCGACGCTGGTCACACCGCGATGGTGTTGGTGTTCTCGCTGGTGTGGATCACGCAATCAGTGTGGTTGGCCGACCAACTAGAGGGCGTCGTTGCGCAGATCGTCGAACCACTCGCAACGGCGCCGCTGCCCGCGGCCTAAAGCGCCGAGCGAGCCCGCGATGAGATCAGACAGATACCGGAGCACTCGCCGTTGAACCGAGCGTCGCGAATGGATCGATCTTGACGAACGGCTCGGGGATTGCGAATTCGATCCCATCAAGCGAGCGCCGCCGCTGCAGGAACTTCAGCGTGACTCGGAAGTCATCGGCGATGTACGGCATCGCTTGCAAGGGTTCGCTCAGCGGAAGCGTGAAGTCATCCCAATGGATTGGAATGACCCGACGTGCCTTCACCATCTCGACGGTCTCCCGCCAGTAGTCATTGCGGAACTCGGTGCTCTGCTTGCCCAGCGGCCCAACGCCGAGGAAGGCAACGTCCGCGCGGTAGCCCTTCAGGCAGTCGGGCCGAAATCCAGCGCTTGCATGAATCAGCACATTGCGAGTTCTTCCAGTCGCGCTCGTGTGCGTGATCAGGAACGAGTAACACTCGCCCACCCGATATTCCTTCGCGCGAGCAGGGGCTCGAAGTGGGGCTTCGATGAATCCTTGGAACTTGGGGTGAGGGGAGTGCTCCGACAGAATCAGCCGGACCTTGAACCGACCGAACGTCATGGGTTCCTCGAGGTCGGCAACCTTCATTTGATCCTCGCCTAGCCCGTAGCCGCGACCGATGTTGAGTGTCGATTCGGAGCCGACCAGTGTCGCGCCGGTCCGCCAGCACACCGCGGGGGCATCAAGTGCGTGGTCGTAGTGCGAATGCGCAACTAAGACTGCGGCAGCCTCGCCAATGCCCGCCTTCTGAAGGGCCTCGTCAATCGCTGCGTGATTGGGGCTAACCCGCCCCGCCAACACCTGCTGCGCGGATGGCCGAGAGAAGAAGCCATCGGTGAGCAACGTCGTCTCGCCGTCGAACAGTGCGATCGTCGACACCCCAAAGAACATCGCGCGGAGCTCGTGAGGGTTGTTGTCTGCGTCGTCGGACGGCACTGGGTTGGTGTACAGCTCGGGGTTGTCTGGCATTGCGGGTCGTCGGCTCAGCGCGATCTTCAGCGTGGCCGCTGTTGCCGCGGCGGTCACTGCAGTCGCGGCCGCAGTGACGATTCCTACAACTTTGAATGACATCCGTTCAGACCCCCATCGCGGGCGATCACTGATGCGTGATCGTGCGCCCTGATGCTAACGATGAAACGGTTTGCGTGGCGGCGCAAGCCAGGGAATCCGACACGATCGTCACGGGGAGTCGCGCACTCGCGTTTCACCGCGGACGACGAGTAAGACACCCACAATGATCAACGCTGCCGAACCCAACACCATCGGCTCCATGGGCTCAGACAGCAACAGCCATCCGAGGAACATGGCAACGAGCGGATTGACGTA
>JAOAUD010000070.1 GCA_030157755.1 Candidatus Nanopelagicales bacterium | reverse complement strand
GCGCTCAGCATGGTCTTCTTCAACAAGATGAACAACTCAACCGCAGGGCAGACACCCCCTAGCTCCACCCTTCGCAGTGGCGGCCCCGGATCTGTTGTTCCGTGGCAGAGCCTGGGCAATGAGGGACGGGACTTCGTTTCTAGCGGCCCCTCACCCAGCCAAATCCAGACAGTGACCCAACGCCCAGCGTTGGAGCCGATCAGGATCTACACGGGTCTGGAATCCGCGAATTCACTGCAGGACCAAGCGAACCTCGCGCTCGAAGATCTCAAACGGGCCGGTGGGCTCAAGCGCAAGGCGATCATCGTCTACACACCATCAACCAACGGACTTGTCGATCCGACGGCATCCGAAGCCGCCGAATATGTCATGGGTGGCGATGTCACCTCTGTCTCGATGCAATACACAGTGCTGCCGTCATTCCTGTCGATCATGCTGAGCCAAAGCACGTCGCTGGACTCCGGAACCATCTTGTTCCAGACGGTTCGAAACGCAATCGACGAGCTGCCCGTCAGCGCCCGACCGAAGTTGTACGTCTACGGTGAAAGCCTCGGGGCATTTGGATCCCAGGCACCATTCACCAATCTCGGGATCGCAGGCCTCACCAACCAGGCAGACGGCGCATTGTGGGCGGGGCCTCCAGCCAATAGCGCTTACTGGCAGCAGATCAGTGCCATGAGCACCTCAGGGCCGACCTGGGCTCCGATCGTCGAGGACGGTTCGGTGATTCGATTCGCGGCAAACGAGGCGGGCCTGGCACAACCTCCGAGCGTGTGGGGTCCGAAGCGGGGTGTCTTCCTTCAGAACGCAACTGACGCCGTGGTCTGGTGGAGTCCAGACCTGATCGCATCGAGGCCCGGCTGGCTCAATTCCCCACGGGGCCCTGACGTGCCGACTGCCATGCAGTGGTTCCCGCTCCTCACGTTTGAACTGGTGCTCGTCGACATGCCTGCCGCGGGAGCTATGCCACCGGGGATCGGACACGACTACCTGCCGAACATCGGTCCGGCGTGGGTCAGCGTGTTGTCGCAGCCGAATTGGTCGCCGGCCGACACCGCGCGACTGCAGGTTGCGTTAGGTGCGCAGTAACCAGCGCTAAGGCGTCGCTACTGCTTGTGCGGAAGGAGTAGCGGCCGAAGTCGGAGTCGGGTCAGGCGACGGTTCAGCCGATTTCTCTGGCTTGGCTGCGGGCACCTTCGCTTTGTCCTTCGCCTTCTGCTTTGCCTTCTCCTTGGCCTGTGCGTCGGCCTTTGCCTTGTCCTTCGCCTTCTGCTTGGCTTTCGCCTTGGCAAGTGCGGCATCCGACGGCTTCAAAGAACCGAGCGAGCCACCGACTGCGTCGTAACGGCCGTACATCGGACCCTGCTCATTCGAGTACAACGAGGCAACGATCTGTTGCTTGTACGCGCAAACCCATGGAGCCCAGCCCCGGTCGCGGTAGATCGCGCCAGCTGCCTTGACGTTGATCACCGGATTCAGCGCCGCCACTTGTGCGGCCTTGGTATCGGCGAAACTCACGCCAATGGTTCGCAACGAGCCTTGGAGTGTTCCCGCATCGTTGAGTTGAAACACGCCCCAGTCTGTTGTGCCGTCTGGGTTGGTGTCGCCAATAATCGACCGCTGGCCCGATTCGCATTGAGCAACGGCCATGGCATTGCCAATCTGGTCCTTCGGGAAGTTCTTCTTGACGAGCTTCAGCAGTTCCTTCTGCGAGACAACCTTCTTGACGGCAGGTTCAGGTGCTCCAGGCTTTGCCGGGTTGGCGGCCGCTGCCTGTGCCGGTGCCGCCACTGCCACGCCTGGTGCTGGCGCCACTGGGATTGGAATGCCGACGGCAACATGGGCACCAAGCGGACCGCCTGATGGTTGGGCGAGGGCCGAATTCACCACCGCAGCACGAATCGCAGGGTTGACTTCGGCATCGTCTGCCTGGGCCGAGACGGCTGCTGCGAACGTTGGAACCGCAACAACAACTGCAGCACCCAGGACTGCTCCCGAGACCTTTGCTGCCTTGCCAACTCGACTCATGGAACTCGAAACCTTCACGACTTACTCGCCGACCCCACTGTTCTGACTCGTTCCGGTGGCACCCACTCAAAGAGGCGCACTGTTCTCTAAGACCCATCACACGCCACGAACGGCTGTTGTTGCGACTCGACCAACGAATTACTGCCCCTGTGGATCCATTCAAGTGGGCTATTCGTCTGAAGTTAGGAGGAATGCACTTACGTAGCGTGACTAATTGGGGAACGGAGGGGGAAATGTCGCTGTCAAACAGGCCACGGCTGGCCTCTCTAGCCGTCTCCCTCGTCGGTGTGGGTGCCGTAGTGATGGGTGTCACTGCGTGTGATCCTCCCGACTTTGCACTCTCGGTTCCGTCTGCATACAAGTCGTACTTCCAGATTGCTGCCAAACGGTGTCCCAGCGTCCTGACGCCTGAAAGCCTGGCCGCGCAGGCTTCGACCGAAAGCGGCTTCAACCCGCGCGCAGTGTCGCCAGCGGGTGCTCAGGGCCTTATGCAAATCATCCCCGAGGTGTGGGCGGTGTATGGAACCGATGCCAACGGAGACGGGCGCGCCGATCCGTTCACACCCGCCGACTCGGTGGCCACCTCTGCTAAGTACAACTGCTACCTATCGAGCAAGGTCAATGTCATCGGCGGGGATCAAACTGAACTGAGGCTCGCGGCATACAACGCGGGGCTTGGGGCAGTCGAGAAGTACGACGGGGTTCCGCCCTACCCGGAAACACAGAACTACATCAAGCGAGTTGCCAAACGCACTGAGGCATTTTCTGACGATTTCGCGCCCGCCAGTTCCAGCAAGCGCGCGTAACGCGGGCAGCAACATCCGATTGGCTGCCAAGAGTCGACAACGCCGGGGCAAAGCGGGAAGCTTGACCCATGAAGAAACTACTGCTTGTTGTTGTCGTTGTTGCCGCCGTCGCTGGGGTCGGAATCCTGATCAGCAAGAAGGCTGGGCAAGACGAGATCGAGGCATAACCGTTTCGTCTCGGCGTCACTCGGCGCTGATGGCCTCGAGGACGTTCAGACGCGCCGCTCGGTAAGCAGGTCGCAGCCCAGCCAAGACACCAACCAGGGCTCCGATCAGACCGACCACGACCAACTGGTCAATCGGCAGTGCGAACCTGGCAACCTCCTGCTCGACTCCCACCGCTTTCATCAGTGCCCACCCGAGCACAATTCCGAGCACGAGCCCACCGACGGTTCCGAAGATCGCAATGATCAAGGATTCCCACCGCACCATTGACCGGGCTTGGCTGCGCGTCTGACCAACTGCGCGCAGCAGGCCGAGTTCGCGCGTGCGTTCATGAATCGACAGCGACGGCGTGTTCGCGATCCCCATCAACGCAATGATGATGGCCAAGATCAACAGCACGTAAACGATGTTGAGCAGTTGATCAATCTGACCAGCAGCGCTCTGCACAAATTGATCACGTGTTTCGACCTGGCCGGCGCCGTACTTGTCCGCCACAACCTGAATCTGTTGTTGGACAGCCGACTCCGACGCGCCTGGGGTGAGCCCAATCAGCAGGGTGTTGTAGCTCAGCTGTTTGACGTGTTTGGCATAGATGGCCGTGGAGATGATCGCGCTTCCGACGAACTCCTCGCCGTCGTAGATCGATCCGACGGTCATGTTCTCCAGCGATCCGTCAGCAAAAGCGACGACGACCTTGCTGTCGATGTTCAGTCCGTTCTGGTCTGCGGTATCCCGAGACACCGCGAGCTGACGAGGCGTCAGCGAACTCACCGGTTCGCCGGTGCCGGGCAGCTCAAGGAGTTGACCAAGCTGCTTTGGCTCCGAGACCGTCACATTGAGCTGCTTGTTGTTGGCCAACACCGTGCCGCGTGCCAAGGAGGCCTGTGTCTGTACGCCTGGGACCTTGGCGATCTCCGCGAACATCTGTGGACTGAAACCAGAGCCATTGAAGCTCTGAGACGACATGACCAGTTCGCCCTTGAAGGAGCCAGCGACACTGACGTCGATCGAGGTCTTGATGGATGCCGCGAAGATCGTGAACAACGTGACAACGCAGACCCCAACGAGTAGCGCTGCAGATGTGTTGGCCGTCCGCTTCGGATTCCTGACGGCATTTCTGGCCGCCATCCGACCGGAGACGCCTCGGAACCACCCGATAGGCGCACCGAGGACTCGCCCAACGGGGCGGGCGGCAATTGGTGCGAAGATCAGATAGCCGATGAAGGTCAGCGCGGCACCGACAGCCGTTCGCTGCAGCACCAAGGTTGTGTCTGGCAAGAGCAGGCTCGTGACTATTCCCAGCCCAAGCAGCATCACGATCAAACCGAGCCAGAATCGAATCCGCGAGGTACTCGAGCGGTCAACTGAAACATCCCGCAGCGCGGCCAACGGCTTCACACGTGAAGCGCGGATCGCAGGCAGAACGCTCGCCGCAACCGTGACGACGACGCCAATGATTAGTGAAAAGATGACGGTTCCGGTCGTCACCGTCAAGCCGCCGGCGGGCAACCCGAACCCGACAGCATCGAGTAACGACTTCAGGCCGGCAGCAAGCAAGATGCCGATTCCGAGACCAACAACGGATGCCACAACGCCGATCAGCAACGACTCCAACGTCAGCGATCGCATGATCTGGGCGCGCGAAGCTCCGATGGCCCGCAGCAGCGCCGACTCGCGGGTTCGTTGAGCCACGATCACCGCGAAGGTGTTGTAGATGCTGAAGGTCGCAACTATCAAAGCGATCGCGGCGAACAGGAGCAGAAACGTTCGGAAGAATCCCAGGAATCCACTTTCGATTTGTTGCGTCTGATCGGCGGTGAGTTGGCTGCCAGTGACCGCACGAGTTCCAGGGGGCAGCACCGGCGTCACCGCTGCTAGCAATTGATCTTGGCTGACCCCCGGTTTGCTCTGCAGCGCTATCGCATTCACCATCCCAGGTGACCCCAGGTACTTCTGCGCTTGAGCAAACGTCAGGCCGGCGTACGTAGTGCCGCCGAGGCTGTCGGCGCTGCCAAAGGTCGCGATGCCGACGATGGTCACCGGGACTAGTTCTGGCGTGCGCAAGGTCGTCTTGTCGCCGACCTTGAGGTTTCCGGCAGTTGCGGCGCCCTGGTCAATGACCACCTGGCCGTCCGCAGTCGGCGGCACCCCTTGGATGATTCGGTACGGATTTAGTGCAGGGCTAGTAATCCAGTTGCCAGCCAAAGTCGGAGGCCCGTTTCCTCCGATCGGCTTGCCATCAGCGCCGGTAATCTGGCCTGTCCCCTGAATCGTCGGTTCGGCCGTCTGCACCTCGGGGACACCGGCCAACGTCGATGTCAGTGACTCCGGGATCAATCCAACCTGTGTGCGCCCACCGCTGCCAATGGTTTCTGAACTCTGAACGACAACGTCGGTTCCAGCGTTTGCCGAGGTGAAGATGTCATCAAATGCTGCCCGCATTGTGTCCGTCAGGACGAGGGTGCCAGCCAAGAACGCGACACCGAGCACCACCGCAGATGCCGTCCCGATCAGCCTTCGCTT
>JAOAUD010000069.1:4565-5607 GCA_030157755.1 Candidatus Nanopelagicales bacterium | reverse complement strand
AGATCGATTACCGTCCCGTGAAGGTTGCGTCTTGGGGCGTTGCCGCCGCTTCGGTACTCGGTGCTGTTGCGGCCGGGTTTGGAGCGGTAGCGGCGATCGCTGGCGCATACGCCGCGGTGAAGACGGCGATTCGAGTCAGCCACGAAGGTCGTGAACCGCGCCCGGAAATTTCGTCGGCGCTTTCGCAAACCGAGGATGACTCGAGCGTTCCCTCAGTTCACGAGTGAGAGCAGCGCAGGTCAACGGCCTGTCGACAGGGTGAGCTGTGTTGTCCAGTTCTTTGTCACCCGGAACGGGACGTCTTCGATCGTCGAGTTGATGCCGCGGTCACGAAGTTCCGCCAACAAGTCATCGAACCAGTCGGCGGTCACCCCGAGGTAGCTGCTCAGGGGGTAGATCCGTACCTCGCCAGAGCAGACCCTGAGCATCTCTTCAATCGCGAGTACGTGAAACGCGCGATCGAATCGGTCTGCGTAGGTGAAGATCAAATGTGAACTGAGGACGAGGTCGAAGCTGGCGTCGGGGAACGGCAGGTTCGGCAGAGCCCCCGCGACGTAATGCTGTGGCTCGCGCTCGAAGTCCAGCAGGAAGGTGTCCAGGGCTGCGTAGCGGGCTTCGATGATGGCGGAGATATTCGCGTCACCCTGTCCGGCCTCGAGGAAGAGGTCCGGGTTGTTTCGAAACCAATCGTTCGACAGCGCAATCTGCTCGCGTCCCATCGTCGCAAACGTGGTGACGGCTTGGTTGTACGTCGGGTCGACGGCCGTGGTGATGGCTCCATAGCGGCGTGCTTCGGCAGTAAAACTCGATGCCCCACCTGGACAGTCAAGGATTCTCGAACCAGCAAGGTCTGATGGACGCAGGTTGAAGAAGTCGAGATAGTTCGCCAACGGTCGTGACGTGACGAGGATTTCGTCGAGGCGCGGTTCGTCGTTCATTCTCCGCAGTTAAGCAGGCTGCGTGGGCTGTGCTGAACTGCCATTGAGTGCAGCATCTGGCACGGGTGTCGCGGCAGGTGATGCGGGGGCCGCCGCAGGTGATG
>JAOAUD010000069.1:0-4555 GCA_030157755.1 Candidatus Nanopelagicales bacterium | reverse complement strand
TGGTGTGTGTGGGGGATGGGCGGCAAATGCCTCGGCGGCTTCTTCCGCTAACTCTTCTGCGGCCATCAGTTCCAGGTAGTCATCGGCAATTTCTTGAAGTTCGCCGTTCCGGCCACGAGCCATGTCGAGCATCATCGTGAAATCGCCGCGCAGCGAATAGGCGGGATAGCCAAACGTGGCAGGCTTGTTTCCCTCGATAACGAAGTGGCTAAACCAAGCGAAGCTGTAGCCAATGATGGGTGAAAGAACTACCTGCTTGCGCGGCCCGAAGGCCAAACTCTTGATGGTATTGGCAATCGCCAAGCCTGTCCCGAGCGCGTGGATAGCGCGCGTCGCGGGTTTTGAGTGCTGACTCAAATAGAACGGGTAGAACTCCTCGAATGATGCGAATTCGCGCTGCTCAGCCATGGGTCGAACATAAAACACACTAGGTGATCTACGCCATTCGTAGTTGAAATCGCTACGCCGCGTCGGGTGAACCTGCGTCTTGCAATGCGAGTGCAGCATTGATGAGCCCCACGTGGGAGAAAGCTTGTGGCATGTTGCCGAGCATCCGGTGATGGACCGTGTCGTACTCCTCGCTCAGCAACCCAACGTCGTTGCGGATGTCGAGCAGCCTGTCAAACAACATCTGCGCCTTCTGGACTTCACCGATCATCGCCAGGCATTCCACCATCCAGAACGAGCACATGATGAAGGTCCCTTCGGACCCCTTCAGGCCGTCGTCTGTTGCTTCCGCCTTGTAGCGCAGGATGAAGCCGTTGTCTGAAAGGTCCTCTTCGACCGCGTGAATTGTGTTGATGATTCGGTCATCGTCCATTGGCAGGAAACCCACCTGAGGAATCATTAAGAGTGATGCATCCATCGCCTTTGATCCGTAGTACTGGGTGAAGCAGTTGCGATCGGGGTCAACACCCTTCTCAAGGATGTCCGCTCGAATGACTTCGGCTAGTGCTTGCCAATGATCGGCGTCGCCAGGAAGCCCGTGCTTCTTGATGCCTTGTACCGTCCGGTCAATCGCGACCCATGCCATCACCTTGGAGTAGGTGAAATGCTGGCGACCTCCGCGAACCTCCCAGATTCCGTCGTCGGGTTCTTGCCAGTGGTTCTCGACGAATTCAGCGAACTGAAGCTGCAGACTCCACGCTTCTTCACTGGCGTCGATGCCCTTGTCGCGCCCGTATTCCTGGGCATCCATCACCTCGCCGTACACGTCGAGCTGGAATTGGTCGGACGCCGCGTTGCCAATTCGAACCGGCGCTGAGTTTTCGTAGCCGGGAAGCCAATCGACCGTCGATTCGGTCAGGTGACGCTCGCCGCTGATGCCGTACATGATCTGCATCTGGGATGGATCGCCGGCGACGGCCCGCAGCAACCAGTCACGGAAGGCTTGCGCCTCTTCTAGGTAGCCGCATCGGTTGAGCGCTTCCAGAGTCACCGAAGAGTCACGCAGCCAGCAGTAACGGTAGTCCCAGTTTCGCTCGCCGCCGATCGACTCGGGCAAGGATGTCGTCGGGGCGGCAACGATTCCGCCGCTTGGCCAGTACGTGAGCGATTTGAGGGTGATGAGCGAGCGCATGATCGCCTCGCGCGCTTTGCCCTCGTACGTACAGATCTCGCTCCACTTACGCCAGAGGTTCGTGGTCTCCTCAAGTGCATCTTGATGTTCAGAAGCCTTGGGTGTTTCCTCCCACGAGCGGTGCCAGACAATCTGGAACACGTACCGTTCTTCAGGCTTGACCGTAATGTCGCAGGTCACCTTGTGATCGTCCAGGCTGACCTCGGCCGGGCTCACCACGACGACGCCGTCAGGTCCCGCTAGTGCGTGAATTCCTTCGTCCAATTTGCGCACGAAGGGCTTGCTTCGCCCATAGTCGAATCGCAATGAAAGTTCAGATCGGACATCGACGTCGCCTTCGAGGCCTTCAATCACGCGGATGATTTCGGGCAAGTGGTGCGACGTGTGCTCGCGAATGGGCATGAAGTCGGTGACCCGAATGATCCCTTGTTCGCTGGAGATTTCGGTTTCCAGCACCAACGTCCCGGGGCGATAGCGCCGACTGACGGCCTCGATGTTGCTGGTGGGAGCGATAGTCCAATGCCCATTGCTCTCGTCGCCGAGGATTGAAGCGAAGCACGCCTCGGAATCGAAGTGCGGCAGGCAAAGCCAGTCGATCGAACCGCTTTTGGAGACCAGTGCGACGGTGTGAAGATCCCCGATGACTGCATAACTTTCGATGGGTTCGCTCATGGTGTGCATGTTGTCGGACGACTGGTGTGGGATGCACCTCGGGCGCAACCGCATTGTGGCTAGCGAGAGTCCTTGATCTTGCGTTCCATTTCGAACTGAGTCTGCGGGTCGGCTGCCGCTGCGATTGACCCGTCCGATGCGCGTGGTCCAGGGGCACGTCTGAAAGCGAACGGTTCACTTGGGCGGCCTGGCTGCACAAACCAACATTCCGCCGTGGCTCCGGAAGCCAGCACGTCGAAGTAGACGTCGACAACTTCTTCCACACGCAGCAATGGCACCCCGGCATCGACCAAACCTTGGCGCATCGGCCCGAGGATTCGAGTTTCGGCAAAGGCTGGGCATACCGCGTTGGTTCGCACACCTTGAGCGATCGATGCGAGACCGAAAGATCGGACCAGGCCAACCACGGCGGTCTTGTTGGTGGCGTAGATCGGATCGAACGGAGTCGGGGCAATGCCTGCCATGCTCGCGGTGGCAATGATGTCCCCGCCGCCGCGTGCCTGAAGTGTCGGCATCGCGGCTGCCACCCCGTAGACAACTCCGTCGAGGTTGATTGCCATCACCTTGCGGTACCGCTGCGGGTCGAAGTCATCTCCCAGACCGAGTCCGCTAGTAACGCCGGCGTTGAGAATCACGATGTCAAGACCGCCACCGTGTGACGCTGCCTCGGCCACGGCATGCTTGTTCGATTCGAAGTCGGTGACATCCGTGCGAACGAAGTTGCCACCGATTTCCCGGGCAACTTCCTGGCCGCGTTCTTCATCGATGTCGGCGATGGTTACTAGGCCACCTTCGGCCGCCATCCGGCGGGCGAGGCCCTCACCAAAACCGTGTGAGCCACCGGTGATCAAAATCGATTTTCCCTGCACTGGAGTCTGAGTCACCGAGCCATCATGCGGTATCCGGGGGAGTCCGGTGGTGAGCACCTGCGCATAATGCGTAGATGGCAAAGACGGGCTCCGGGGGAGTGACCAGTGGCGGCGGGCCAAATGGCGCCGATGCAACAACGCCAGAACCGATGCGAATGCCTCCGCGCCTGCGGTCGAGTTTCAAGACTTCGGCCCGGTCAATCGCCCGCGAGAACCTTTCGGTCATCACCACGCGTGGCACCCGCAAGAGCCGACAGATCTTGATCGAAGACGGCCCCCTCGGAAACGGGATGCCGGTGATCCTGGTGCCTGGATTCCTCACCGGCGACTGGTCGATGCGCCTCATGGCCACGACGCTTAAGACATGGGGGTTTGCGCCATTCCGTTCAGGGATCTCGCTTAACGTCGGGTGCACGAATGAGCTGGTTGACCGGCTTGTCGAACGCGTCCGCGTGATCTCCCTGCGGCGGCAGTCGCCGGTCGCCATCGTCGGATGGAGTCGCGGTGGAACCCTCGCAAAGCTCGTCGCACTACAGGTGCCCGACGAAGTGTCGGGGATTGTGACCTTGGTCAGCCCGAACGCGAACCCTCTCGCTGTCAGCAATGTTGTGGTCCGGCAGTTGCGAGTCCTGAATCGACTCAATGCAATGGGCGCAAAAGGCGTGATGGGTGAGGACTGCATCCATGGCGAGTGCGCGGCGAGTGTTGAAGAACAGTTGGGTCACGATTTCCCTGCGGACGTCCCCTACGTGTCGATGTATACGCGGTCGGACGGCGTTGTTGATTGGCGCGCCTGTCTCGATCCGGAGGCTCAACTTGTTGAGGTCGAGGGCACTCACCTCGGGGTAGGAAACGACGTCCGGGTGATCCGAAGGATCGCTGGCGAGCTCGTGAATTTCGCGGGTGTTGACTCGGGGGCAACCCACCGTGCCTAACTCGAGTAGCGATTTGCCCGAAGGAATCGAATCAATTCGATTCGCGGCAAACGGGCTTGAGGTTCACGCGTTGGCGGCTGGCCCGGCGGACGGTCCGCTCGTGATGCTCCTGCACGGGTTCCCGGAGCTGTCTCGTTCCTGGCGGCACCAACTGGTGGCGTTGAGCAACGCCGGATATCGCGCTGTGGCTCCAGACCAGCGAGGTTACGGGCAGACCACTCGACGCGGCCCGTATGACATCGAGACCCTGAGTGCCGACGTCGCGGCGATGATTGATGCGCTCGGACGTGAACGTGCAATCGTGATAGGTCACGACTGGGGTGGAGGTGTTGCCTGGGCTGTGGCGGGCTTCTTCCCACAGCGGGTTCAGGCTCTGGTGGTGGCGAATTGTCCGCCACCGCAGGTAATGGCCAGGGCGTTGAAGCGCAGCCCACGCCAACTGAAGAAGTCGCTCTACATGGTGTTCTTCCAGCTGCCGGTGATTCCGGAGCGCATGCTGA
>JAOAUD010000068.1 GCA_030157755.1 Candidatus Nanopelagicales bacterium | reverse complement strand
CGATGTCTTCGCGATCCTCGGTATTGGCTGCTGGGTAGTTGCCGCCGTCATCGGGTCCTGTGTGGTCTTCGGCTATTCAGATCTTGTTTCCAGCGATTACCGAATCGGGGAGTGGTTCGATTCGATTGGGCTGGGTAACGCCGTGCTTGTGAAGGCGGCGACCGTCTGGCATTACGCCGGAGGACCGGGCGGATCGTTCGTCCTCGCACTCGTTGCCACAGTGTGGTTGTTCATCGCCAACCGGCGCGGGTGGGCGCTTTACGTGGTGGTGTGCGGCATCGGCGGCCTGGTGATTTCGGAGGTGCTGAAGAAGACGATCGATCGTGCTCGCCCTAGTTGGCCGGATCCTGCGATCGTTGAGTCGGGCGGATCGTTTCCGTCCGGGCATTCGATGGCGGGGATCTACGTCTGGGCGGTTGTGGGGATCGTGCTGATGTACCTCCTGCGTCGCCCACTGGGCACGGTCATTGGGTGGTGCCTGATCGCCTTCGGCATCCTCATGGCGCCGAGCCGACTGATTCTTGGAGTCCATTGGCCAAGTGACGTGGTTGGCGGCTGGATGCTCGCCCTGGGCTGGGTTCTGCTCGTCAGTGCGTGTGCAGTCGTCCTCGTTGCAAGACGAAATCCGCAAGGCCGGTCCGTACCGGATGAAAACCAAGTTGTAACCAGCACGTAGTCTCATTACCCGAATCCGAAGTTTCTTTTCATCACATCAAGCAAGGAGATCTGAACATCGTGGCCGAGCTCTTCTATGACGCAGACGCTGACCTTTCCATCATCCGCGGGCGCAAGGTTGCCGTGCTCGGGTACGGCTCGCAGGGCCATGCCCACGCGCTGAGCCTGCGCGATTCCGGTGTTGATGTCCGCGTGGGGCTTGCCGAAGGTTCCCGCAGCCGCGCGAAGGCCGAAGCAGAGGGTCTTCGCGTTGTTGACCCCGCCACGGCGTGTGCCGAAGCCGACCTGATCATGGTCCTCGTCCCAGACCCCGTGCAACGCGGTTTGTACACCGAGGCGATCGAGCCGAACTTGAACGACGGTGACGCCCTGTTCTTCGCCCATGGATTCAACATCCGTTACGACTACATCAAGCCACCGGCGACCGTGGATGTCTGCATGGTTGCGCCGAAGGGTCCGGGTCACCTGGTGCGACG
This sequence comes from Candidatus Nanopelagicales bacterium, assembly GCA_030157755.1. Lineage (GTDB taxonomy): Bacteria > Actinomycetota > Actinomycetes > S36-B12 > UBA10799 > UBA10799. The sequence continues at coordinate 4,459 of JAOAUD010000068.1, read as the reverse complement.
CGAGTACGTCGCCGGCCGCGGTGTCCCGGCGATCGTGGCAGTTGAGCAGGATGCGACCGGAAACGCCTGGGCATTGGCACTGTCGTACGCCGCAGCGATCGGTTGCCTGCGGGCAGGTGGAATCAAGACCACCTTCACCGAAGAGACCGAAACCGACCTGTTCGGCGAGCAGGCCGTTCTGTGTGGTGGCGCTTCGCAGCTAGTGATGTACGGCTTCGAGACGCTCGTCGAGGCTGGCTACCAGCCAGAGGTCGCGTACTTCGAGTGCCTGCACGAACTCAAGTTGATCGTCGACCTGATGTACGAAGGTGGCATTGCCAAGCAGCGCTGGTCAGTGTCGGACACCGCTGAGTACGGCGACTACGTGTCGGGTCCGCGGGTCATCGATCCGTCGGTGAAGGCGAACATGAAGGACGTCCTGACCGACATTCAGAACGGCAACTTCGCGAAGCGCTTCATCGACGATCAGGACGCCGGAGCGCCGGAGTTCAAGGCGCTGCGCGAGAAGGGCGAAACGCACCCGATCGAGGCAACCGGCCAGGAACTGCGCAAGCTCATGTCCTGGGTTGATTCCGGCGACGATGACTACGTCGAAGGAACTGCTGCCCGCTAGGCACGCACCCTCCCGCTCGTTTCCGCAGATCCCCACCGTGTTGCCCTTTTCGGCCCGATTTCGGGCCTCAAAAGGGCAACACGGTGGGGATCTGCGTTTGCCTCAGCACAAGAAGCGGACCAAGCCTGCAGGCCACCTGTTGGTGTATCGAGCCGCGACGATGCCGGCTTGGTCGAGGCTGACGCTTCCGTCGTAACGGCCGATGCCTCCGCGTGAATAGAAACCTGTGGCGGGATCAAGTCCCTGCGTCGTGAGTCGGTCCAGCCAACGATCGGTCAGCTCAAGGCCGGTATCGCTTCCCTCATAAGCGCGCAGTACCGCGAGGTGTCGCAGAAAGATCGCGACGAATGCTGGGCTCTCGCGCCAAAGTCGATCGCCATCGGAGTAGTACTCGATACTTGCAGCGGCCGCCAAGCGTGCCGATTGCAGCGACACCTCGTCGTGAGTCACGCGATGAAGCTGCAAGCTCAGTCCAAGCCCTGTCCCTTGGTTGTAGCTGTAGATGCTGGGTTCGATCTGACCATCGGGCCGCAAGTGGTCGGCAATGAGCCCACGAGAATCACGAAGCAGGTCTATGAAGCCTGCACATCGCTGGGCGAACGCGATCAGTTGCGCATGATCCGACTGTGGCAACCCACCGTGGTTGCGCTCAGCTTCGACGATCCGCAGTGCCAGAAGTCCGGACGGCGCAGTAGAGCAGGCATTGCGGGTATCGCCACCGACTTTCCAGCTGACACCACCGTCTCGAGTGTCTTGGCCGGAGACCAGCAGTGCCAGCACTCCGCGCGCACGCACGATGTTCGACATTGGATCGCCCGGCAGCACACCATGCAGTTGCAGCAGCGCGACTTGGATGAAGTTCAATGCGATCCACGCGTTGTCGTCATAGAACACCGGCCGGCGTCGGACGGACCACGAACGCGACTCGGTGAAGATGCTTCCGGTTTGGAAGTGGCGCAGTCCGGCATCGAGCCGCAGGAAATCGTCGCCGGCGTCATCCGCCTTGGCGGTCCCGAGTTGCGCGACCGCGCGTCCGAGAGCCGCGGAGATCACTTGCGAGGTTGGCCACGCCGACGCTGCCCGTCCGACGCCTTCACGGACGACGAGTTCGTTGGGCCTTTTCGCCTGGATGCACCGGTTGGCCAGTGCTTTCCAGTCTGCCTCGGCTTGTCCGCGCGCTTCATTACTCATGCTGAAGCGACCGGGATGCTCTGCTCGTAGTGGAACAGGTTGTTCGGGTCGTAGGCCTTCTTCACCTGGGTCAGCCTCGGAAGGTTGGATCCGTAGTACTGGGTCAGCGCATCAGGCAGGCCACGGTACGGCCAGTTCTGAAATGCGCTCGGCTGGCAGAACGGCGTGATGAAGCGCAAGGTGTCGCTGAACCAGCCCTGCATCTCGCGTTGCAGGCCAGGTGAGCTGGTCGGTTGCCACCAGATCGCCGGGCGAAGAAGCCCCGTCGACGATCGATGTACGTACGCAGTCGCGTCGGGCGCCACGGTGTTGACCTTGCCGCCGGTCCAACACATGAGGCGCACCTCGCAGTAGGCATCCGGCGAGCCGCCAGGAGCCGCGGCCACTCGCCGAATCAGCTGATCGACCACCTTTGCGGGTAGTGGCTGGTTCGTGAAATGGGCCGTCTCCGCCAACCCATGAACCGGCAGTTTCGGTACGGAAAGCCAGTCAATCTGCGCCTGCCAGAACTCCTGCGCGACGATTTCCGTGTGAAACGCCTTCCCGGAGTGCTGAAGAGGGCGAAGCAAGTCGCGTAGCTCGTCGACCGGTCCGATGTAGGAGCCGCAGAAGGTGGCAACCGGATACTTGTTGGCGCCCCTGGTTCCGTTGGCGGGCCTGTTGAGGTTCGTGATGGCGAGGAATCCGCTGAGTCGATCCGGTGCCGAATGCATGATCTTGTCGAACGCCATGAACGACGAGACGCAATCTTGGATGCCGTGGAACTTCAACTCGAAGGCGCCAATCTGCCGACGTGGGATTTCGACCAGCGACACCACGTGTGAGGTGTGCACGCCGAAGTTCCCGCCAGCACCCCCACGTGCTGCCCAGAACAGGTCCGCCTCCTGCGTCGCGTTCGCGGTCACGGACTGACCGTTGGCCAGCACCACATCCGTCGATACGAGGTGGTCAGCGGTGACACCCGCCCATCTGGAGTTATCGCCGAGCCCACCGCCAAGCACCAATCCGGTGAAGCCGACTTCAAGACATGTTCCGATCGGAACCATGAAGTTGGTGTTGACGACGTGCGCCAACAGTTCTTTGTTCAGCGCACCTGCGCCGATCGTTACCGTTTGGTTGGCTTCGTCAACGCGCACGCTGTTCATCGGCGTGGTCTTGATCAACAACCCCTGCGTGGTCGAGAAGCCTGCGTAGCTGTGGCCACCGCCGCGGATCACTGGCTGGATTCCTTCGTTCCGACACCAATTGACGCATGCTGCGACGTCCTGCGGACTAGCGCACAGCGCGATCGCAATGGGTGTGATCGAGGCAAACTCATCATTCGCTGGCTGATTCTGCTCAGCGAAGCTCGGATCAGTAGGAAGCAGGAGAGTCCCGCTCAAGGTGGCGCGAAGTGCATCCAGACCTTTCGAATTCGCCTCGCTCGCGCAACCTGCCAAGGACCACAGGGCCATACCTCCCGCAACGGCAACGCCGGTGCCAAGTACCTGGCGGCGCGAAAGGTGGGCCACTGGCGCTTCCGTTCGATCGACGATGCGGTTGATGGTGAACCTACAATCGCTGCCGTGCGCAAAGCCGGATATGTGTCGCTTGTGGCTGTCCTCTGCGTCGTCAGCCTCGTTGGTTGCGGTTCGGATCAACCCCCAGCGCCCCCAGCGTCGCCAACTCCCGCTCCCGTCGTAGTGACGGACCTGCCCGCGACCGTGGATGCCGTCGTTGGGCAGAAGACCGAGGTAGTACTGCCGGAGAACGTCTCAACCGGCTACACCTGGTCAACGGTCCCGCCTCTGGTGAAGCCTGGGTCGGCGCCGGTTGTTGCTGTGGGGGAGTCCACCTACTCGCCTGGGGAGGCCTTGCCCGGAGCGCCCGGTGAGTCGCACACGACCATCATCGCGCAAACGCCTGGCACCGCCGTTGTGGTTTTCAGGCTCAGTCCGCCTAACCAGCAGCCAGACCTCAAGAACATCAAACGGCTCACGGTTGTCGTCAGGTAGTCACTCGAGTCGGACTCGTGAAAGTTTTCACAAAGTCTGTCGTTACACTTGAGGTTCACCTACTTTTGATGTGTCCCGCTTGTGCGGGGCCCACATTTACTGCCCTGTTGGCAAAGGAGCCTGGCGCGTGTCGAAGCCCATTGTGCTGATCGCCGAAGAACTGTCACCCGCAACCATCGAGGCCTTGGGCCCGGACTTCGAGGTCCGCCATTGTGACGGGGCCGATCGCGCAGCACTGCTGCCCGCAATCGCCGACGTCGACGCGATCCTCGTGCGTTCGGCGACCCAGGTTGATGCCGAGGCGCTGGCTGCCGCCAAGAACCTCAAGGTTGTCGCTCGCGCGGGTGTCGGGCTCGACAACGTCGACGTTGACGCCGCGACCCAGGCCGGCGTCATGGTTGTCAACGCTCCGACCTCAAACATCGTGTCGGCCGCCGAGCTAGCTGTCGCGCTGCTGCTCGCAAGCGCACGCAACATCAGCCCAGCGCATGCCGCACTTCGCAATGGCGAGTGGAAGCGCTCGAAGTACTCAGGTGTGGAACTGTCCGACAAGGTTGTCGGCGTGGTCGGACTCGGACGCATCGGACTGTTGGTTGCCCAGCGGCTCAGCGCATTTGGTGTCGAACTGATCGCCTACGACCCATTTGTTCAGCCTGCCCGC
>JAOAUD010000067.1 GCA_030157755.1 Candidatus Nanopelagicales bacterium | reverse complement strand
GGGTAGATCGGCACCGTCACTTCACAGTTCGCGCGCATCGCGAGTTCGGCGATGAACCTCCAGTGGAAGCCGACGATCTCGTGGATCCAGGCGCCGCCGTGGGTGTAGATCGCGCGGCGAGTGGTCGTACCCGTCCGAGGCTTGACTAGGTAGATGGGCCAGCCATCGCGGTAGCTGATGCTGATATCGACGTGTTTGTCGAGCTTCGGCGGTGGGCCGAATGAAGCAGGTCGAATCCTCAAGTCCTCGATGTGTGCGCGCACCCGTTCTGGAGACCCGTAGAGCTTCTTAGAACCTCTAAACCGGATCAGGACCTCCATCGCCCGCGCGGAAACACTTGTCACGTGCGGCATCCCGGATGGTCGGGGGAGCGTAAATTCACGATTCGACCCGCGTGACGTCTGGGGGCTCGCCGTAGAGGCCAGCTCCCCTGATCTTCAGACCTTCAAGCCAATCCATCGCGATCTCGTATGACTCCGTGCCGTTCTCGTAGGCCTTGCTGAAGTCGTACGGCATTGACGCTGGTGGCCACTTGCCGGGCACGTAGAGGATGGTGCGGTCGGGGTGAGTTAACAGATCGCGCCGGACCTGGGAGGACGCCATGATCGCCGCGGCCCGCAGCAGTGCGTGCGGAAGCGTCGGGTCTGTGCGAGGGGCGAACAGGTTGAATCCGCAGTCGAGGACGACGATCGTCTGCGCGCCCTGCTCAGCGGCAATGCTGATCGGAACGTTGTAGAGGATGCCGCCGTCGACCAAGCGCAACCCCTCGCGTTCGACAACGGGAAATACCCCAGGGATCGCAGTGCTCGCCATCAGCGCGGAAATGAGATCGCCGGAGTTGAGCTCGACGTGGTGGCCCGTTGTCACATCTGCGGCCACAGCCGTCAGCGGAAGTTGTAGGTCGCTGAAGTCTCGCGACGGTGTGGAGCGCAACAACATCTCGCGCAGTGGCGTCGGGTCGGCAATCGCTGGACGCAATGCGGCGAGGTTCACCATCATTTTGCGCGCGGACCCGAAGACGTCCTCGCGGGTGACCAGCGACCAGAACGCCGCGAGCCTGTCGTGGGCGATCTCGGGCGTCTCCGCGACGATCGTCGCGTTCAGCGATCCGACGGAAGTTCCGACGACGAAGTCGGGCCGCAGGTCGGTCTTTGCGAGCGCGCGCAGTTGTCCGACGTGAATCGACCCGTACGCGCCACCACCACCCAGCACGTAGGCAATCGGCTTGGGTACATGTTTGAGGAGCTCGATCACGAGCCAATCTTGGCGCGGCCAGTGCCCGGATGTCCCCTCGCGCGCGCGTTCGGGTCCCGCAGTTCCCCACCGTGTTGCCCTTTTTCGAGCCATTTGGGGTCCAAAAAGGGCAACACGGTGGGGAACTGCAGAAGGCGGGGCGGAAAGGAGCCGGAACCTTACGTTCCCCGAACGGTTCTCATGGCTGATTCACAGGTTGAGCACGGATGGTGTACCCATCACAGACTCCGGTCTTGTCACCTGATTGAAAGGAATCCCCCAGATGAAGCTCCACAAACGCGCAGTTGCGATTGGTTCAGTTGCGGCAGTGCTCACCCTCGGAACTGCTGGATTGGTCGCGGCCGCCGGTGTTCAAGGCAATGGTCCGGCATCGGCACTGTCGGGCCTCGTCAGCGACGGAACGTTGACCCAGGCGCAGGCCGACAAGGTCGCCGAGGCGCTCAAGGCCCAGCGCGATGCGATGCACAAGGAACGTCAAGCCGACCGTGCGGAGATGGAAGCACTCGTCGCCAAGACCCTTGGTATCAGTGAAGCTGATGTCCAGCAGGCTCATAAGGATGGCAAGTCACTCGCTGATCTCGCCGGCGACAAGCGCGACGAACTTGTCGCCGCGATGGTTGCATTCGCGAACGCCAAGATCGACGAAGGTGTGAAGGAAGGCAAGCTCACCCAGGCGCAGGCCGACAAGATGAAGGCCAACACCCAGAAGCGTGTCGAGAACCGCGTTGATGGCAAGGGTGGTCCAGGCGGAAAGGGCCACGGCGGTATGCGAGGCGGACCTGATGGCGCCGGTTTCGACGGACCCGACGGGGACCCGGCAGCGGATGCGGGAGCGGCCTCCCCAGCTGCGTAGTTCTTAGATGCCCAACCTCGTCGCCTACCCCGCGTTACGAGGTTGGGCATCTGTGCGTCCGGTGTGGCAATCGAGTGAATGTCGAAATTGATCAGTGGAGTGATGCCTGGTGGCGCCGTAGCCTCGTGCGCATGAGGCGCACAGTTGGAATTGCAGTCGGAACAGTATTAGCGAGCTCCGTCGTGGTTGGGGGGTTGAGCGCTCCTGCACAGGCGGTGTCGCTGCCCGGACTCGCCGCCTTCGGCATCTCACCTATCGGTTACGTCACGCCCACGCCCGACCAGGTGGCAGAAATCCCGGGCGGCATCGAGTCTTTGTGCATGTTGGGTTCGAGTTGTCCCACGATCTTTCTGGGTAGTTCAGATGAGTCGGGGAAGGCGTTCTTTGAGTCAGCCGGAACCGCGAAGTCGAAGAAGCAGGCAAGCAAGCGCCTGTCGCAGGCCCGCTCAGCTGACAAGGTCGGGCTAGCAAAGCAAGGGATCTCGATCACCTGGTCAAAGATCAAGCTGAAGAAGGCGGCGAAGGCCAAGGGAGTCAAGGCTTGGGCTGCGTCACTTCCACAAGACACCGGGGAACCAGCGAAACTACTGATGGCACAATCCGGGAAGCGGATCGCCTACGTTGTGGCCATCCCTGATGCCCGCGTATCAAACGTGAAGTTCGGAGCGCCGCTGATCAAACTCGTGGCAGGAAAGAAGAAGCTAGCAGCGCTTTCCGGTCCGGTCGGTGGTTTCTATGGCACCGTCATCAACCTGAAATAGAGCGCCAATCTCTACTTGATTTTGTAGACCTTCACTTGCGCGTAAGCCTGGAAGCCCGCTGAGGCAGGCGCGGATCGGGTCACCCGCAGCTTCAGACCGCGCGAGTTTCGCGTGCGCACGCTTACTTTGCCATCCGCCTTGCGCGTCACCTTCGCAGTCTTCTTGACCTTGCCCACACGCTTGATGCTGACGCTCAACGATTGCCCGGAGGACGTCAGGCACCGGCGCTTCAGGACGACGGTTGTCCCCGTCCGTTTGATCTTGCGCGGGAGCGCTGAACAGTTGACGAGCGACTGCGGAACTGCAACTGGTGGCACGGGAGCCGGGGTGAACAAGTCCGCGCTGCTCAAATACGCCGAGCCGGTGCCAATCCCGCCCGGAATGAGGACCTGCCCACTGGCAACCCGAGTTGCCGCCGTCTGTCCTCGCGCTGCAGTCATCGTTGGTCCTGCGGAGAACGAGTTCGTCGTGGGGTTGTAGATCTCCGACGATGACAGGTACGCGCCCGAGTCCATGCCCCCGGCGATTAACACCCTCCCGTCGGAAAGCAACGTCGACGTCGCGTACTTGCGAGCGGCAGCCATAGACGGACCAGAGCTGAAGGAGGCGCCATTTGGGTCATACAACTCGGTGCCGTTGAGCGTTCCACTGCCGTTGGAGCCACCTGCGATCAAGACTTTGCCGTTCGGCAGCAGCGTTGCCGTGGCCGCAAACCGAGGCGCCGCCATGCTTCCGGTGGGCGCGTAGGTGTTATTCGTCGCGTTGAAGATCTCGGCCGACGCGTAGGTAGAACTGCCACTGAAATTGCTCCCACCCGCGACCAGCACGTTTCCGTTGGCAAGGGTTGTTGCAGTCATGCTCGTGCGAGCGAGGCCCATCGCACTGGTCGCTGTAAATGACCCGCCAGGCCCACCAGTCGGGTTGTAGTACTGCGAGTAGGCCTGCTCGTTGACCCCGACGAGCCCGCCCGTGACCAGCACTCGGCCGTCGTTGAGTTTGGCCGCCGCAGCATCTGCCACAGCCATCGCCAATCCACCGGCCGTGCTCAGGGTGTTGTTACTGGGATCGTATAGCTGAGCAGTGCCAACTTCGCTGCCGTTGTACCCACCGGCAATCAGCACCAGCCCGTTGTTGAGCGATGCCGAAACTGCTCCATTGCGAGCGGTCGACATGGTTGGGCCTGTCGTGAACGTGCCCGAATCAGGTTGGTACACCGAGGTCGTCGCCAGGTTCGCTGATCCGTTGTAGCCGCCGGCCACGAGGACGGTCCCGTGAGACGTCAACGCGACCGTGGCGCCTTGGCGGGCAGTTGCCATCGCACCGGTTGAGGTAAATGAATCTGACGCTGCCTCCGCACCCGATGCCGCCATCAGACCGGTCGCCGTGAGTGCAAGAACGCTGGCACTGGCGATGCCCACTCGCGCGATGTTGCGCAACGGTGAGAGCGCAGCGTCGGTCGACAGAATCATGGCTCCTCCTCCCGGGCGCGCAGACGCGGACCTCCATCGTGCGCCCTAGGAGGAGTTAGCGCGACCCCATGTCACGCGATTGCCGATTGGCCCGGTTACTCGGCGCCGCGGCGGGAGTCACCGTGATCGCGAACGGGCTCGTCCTCGCCGAAGTACAGCTCGCCGAGGCGTAACAGTTGAGCGTCGGTGATGTCGTCAATGTCGCAGCGAACGTCTGCGACGATCTTGGCTGCCACATCCGAGTAGTGCTTGTGCAGGTACCCCTCGAAGATGTGACTCGCGTTGGCCTTGCCCTTGCCATGGCCGAGCAGCAGGATTTCGTCTGCCGCCTTCAGCGCTATCGCGAGGGTCTTGAAGAACTCGTCCGTGTCAATGAGGTCGATGTCGTAGGTTCCGTCGGGGTTGCCCGCACGGTGGTAGAGGTTGTGGTCGAGGTTCCAGGGGTCCGCGGCAGCAACATCTTCGGCCGCCGCACCCGTCGGAGCATTGACGGCATAGATCCGCGCATGGTGGAAGTCGATCGCGGCAACAGCTCGCTTGCCGTTGAGACTGACGCGATGCGTAACGCCGTGATCCGACATCTCTAGACCTCTTTGCCGGGCTGCTGCGGTTTGTACCCTGCGTTCTTGAACATCCGGCGGAAGTCGAGAACCTGTTCAAGGTCGATGTCCTTGTGCTTCGGTCGTGTGAATACTTCGACCTCGCCACCGATCGTGATCCGGAACTTGCCGTCGTGCTTTTCCTCGACAGTGCCAACGGCCTCGGACAGTGACACCACGTCAACCCATCGAATGTTGTGCCCCGTCGGGTGCGCGAAGATCGACGACAGTGTGTCGATGTGGTGGTTGTTGAGGTGGGTGGGCTCATTGCCCTCTGTGGTTTCGGCCATAGCGCCACCCTTTCACGAATCGGCTGTGCGAGTCTTCGGGGTGTGACTGATCGGCTGATCACGGATGAATTTCCGACACCCCTTGGGTGGAGCTCAGGACACCTTCAGACCATCCGCAGTCGGGTTGTGCGTCGGCCGCGCGATCTCGATCGAGACGGCACATCCCGGTCACTACTCGTTGACCTTGCTGACGGAACCGGCGACAAACTTGCCGTGCAGGTGCATCGCTCACGACGCAAACCGGTGAGCCCGTCCGCTGGCGGGCTCGTGGTCTTGGTTCATGGGCTCGGAGGTTCCGTCGAATCCGACTACATGCGCGCAACCACGCAGGGTCTGCTGCACGCCGGCTTCAACGTGGCCCGCGTCGATTTGCGCGGCGCGGGAGCTTCAGGCGAGACCTGTTCCCTGCTGTATCACGCGGGCCGCACCGAGGACCTGCG
>JAOAUD010000066.1 GCA_030157755.1 Candidatus Nanopelagicales bacterium | reverse complement strand
GGGATGGCGATCTCCAACGCCCTGCGGCCAGGGCTCGCTTCCGTGGTCAAGGAACTTGCGGACTCGTACGGGCCCCGCGGAATTCGCGTGAACGGGATTTTGCCGGGTCGCATCGCCACCGATCGCGTATTTGCACTCGATGCCCGCAACGGCAGTCCCGAACGCACCCGGGTTAAGAACGAGGCGAACATTCCCCTCGGCCGCTACGGCGAACCGGAGGAATTTGCGTCGGTCGCGGCGTTACTGTTGTCGCCGCTGTCGTCGTACGTCACAGGCTCACTCATCGCGGTTGATGGCGGATCAACTCGCGCTGTCTGACACCGTCACCAAGTCACCGTCATCGACGTCATCGGGATCGGCTGTGCGATCCGCAAATTGGGTTCGGTAGAGGTCGGAATACAGGCCACCAGCTGCCAGCAGTTCAGAGTGGGTTCCGCGTTGGACAACCTGTCCCTTGTTGATCACCAGAATCTCGTCCGCTTCACGCACGGTGGAGAGCCGGTGTGCCACAACCACTGATGTGCGTCCCTGCAAAGCCGTCGCAAGCGCACGCTGCACCGCCGCTTCGCTTTCGCTGTCGAGGTGGGCCGTCGCCTCATCAAGCACCACAACACTCGGCGCCTTCAGGAGTAACCGAGCAATGGCAATTCTCTGCTTTTCACCCCCGGACAACCGGTGACCACGATCACCGACCACCGTGTCAAGGCCGTCTGGAAGCGACCTGATGAGGGTGCCGATATTCGCGTCGTCACACGCCTTCCAGATCTGCTCGTCAGTCGCTTCCGGTTTCGCGTACTTGAGGTTCGAACGGATGGTGTCGTGGAACATGTGGGCATCTTGGGTCACTGCGCCAACAGTCGCGTGCAGCGATTCGAGGGTGGCATCGCGGACATCCATACCTGCAACGCTCACGGTGCCGCTCGTCGTGTCGTACAGCCGGGCAATGAGCTGGGTGATCGTCGTCTTTCCCGCTCCGCTTGGACCAACTAGCGCGAGCATTTTGCCGGGCTCCACGCGGAAGGAAACGTCCTGGAGCACCGGGCCGTCTTGGCGACTCGTCGTTCGCGCTACAGATTCCAGCGATGCCAATGAGACTTCCTCTGCGCGCGGGTATGCGAAGTCCACATGAGCAAACTCAACAGCGGCAGGACCGGTTGGCACCACCTTCGCATCTGGTTTCTCAGTGACCAGCGGCGGTAGATCGAGGACCTCGAAGACACGCTCGAAACTCACCAGCGCCGTCATCACATCAACACGAACGTTCGAAAGTGAGGTCAGGGGGCCGTACAACTGAGCTAACAGTCCCGCGAGGGCCAGAAGCGTCCCCAGCGTCATGACTCCACGGATGACGGCGTTTCCCCCGAAGCCGTAGACCATGGCAGTCGCTAGTGCGGCAACCAGAGTGAGCGCAGCGAAGAAGTACCTGTTGGCCATCGCGATCCGAACGCCGATATCGCGAACTCTTCCGGACTTGTCACTGAACGATGCGTCTTCATCTGCCGGACGACCAAATAGCTTCACCAACAGGGCACCAGAAACGTTGAACCTTTCCGTCATTTGTGTGCTCATGTCGGCGTTCAGCTGCATCTGTTCGCGGGTCAAGGACTGCAAGCGACGCCCCATCCATTTCGCCGGCAGAATGAAGATCGGGAGCAAGATCAACGCACCCACGGTGATGGGCCACGACAGCACCAACATGGCGATCAACACGGTGACCAGACTGATCACATTGCCGAGCACGCCGGACATTGTCGAAGTGAAGGCCTGCTGTGCCCCAATCACGTCATTGTTGAGTCTGGAGACCAGGGCACCTGTCTGTGCGCGAGTGAAGAAGGCAATCGGCTGACGCTGCACGTGCCCGAACACGGCCGTGCGCAAATCGAAGATCAAGCCCTCCCCGATCCGCGACGACCAGTAGCGGCCGACGAGACCAAGCACAGCATCGAGCAACGCCACCACCACGAGCAAGATCGCGCACCAGGTGACGACGGCAGCATCTCCCGGAGTGATTCCTTGGTCGACGATTCGTTTGAACAGCAACGGCTGGGCAACTACCAGTAGTGCGTCGAAAATGAGGGTGACGATGAAGAAGGAGATGATCAGCTTGTACGGAGTCGCATAGCTCAAGATTCGACGTACGGTTCCTGGCGCGAGCTTCTTCTCCTTGACCGAGGGGTCGCGGGTATACGAGCGCAGAGTGCTCCACGGTCCGCCAGTCATTGCCATTGTTGATCCCCCATAGCTCGTCAGAGCACGCGTGCCCCGCGGGTTTCAACGTCACGCACTACCCAGGACATTCCGTCCCAACGGTATTACTAGCCACCCATCAAAGATGACAGGTGCGTGATCCGACGCCGCTGAGCCTGACGCTCGGCAGCACACTGCTCTGCGCGGGTCCGTGAAAGTGCACCGCTCAGCAGGTGTTTTGTCTCGATGACCGCTTCTGGCAACGCCGTCAGGAAGCCTTCAGAGAGGCGGGCGACCTCTTCATCAAGCTCAGTCACCTCGACGTTGGAAACCGCGATGCCGGTGCTCACCGCTTCTTGCGCGCCGATCCAGCGCCCACTTGCGCACATTTCCAGTGCTGTGGGATACCCAACTGCGGCCACGAGTGGGTGGGTGCCACCCAGGTCCGGAACGAGCCCGAGTTGGGTCTCCTTCATAGAGAACTGGACGTCATTGGCAACGACGATCAAGTCGGCGCCGAGGGCGAGTTGGAACCCGGCACCAATCGCGTGACCTTGAACTGCCGCGATGACGATTGGATCTACGTCGCGCCAACAGGTGAACGCGTGCTGGAAGCCAGCAATGGCGGCATCGAAATCTGCGTCGGAAAGATCGGCCATCCCTGACAGCGGAAGTTCACCATCTACACCTTCGGCAAACATTCTCTTGTCCAACCCGGCAGAGAACGACTTACCTTCACCACGCAGTACAACAATTCGGACGTCGGGTGCCAGCGAGGTGGCGACAGCGCTAAGCGCGCGCCACGTCGCCGGCGTCTGCGAGTTCCTACTGTCTGGGCGGGCCAACGTGATTGTCAGCGTCGCGCCTGATTGATCGACCTTGAGTCCCCCGTCGCTCAGGACGGATTCGTCAACAGTTGGCCGCATCAAGAACTCCTTGTTCTACTTCTTGCCCTTGGTCTTCTTACCACGCGTGGCGCCACCGCGGCCGCGAAGCGTGACGCCGGATTCGGTGAGAACCCGGTGAACGAAGCCGTACGAGCGACCAGTTGATTCTGCGAGCTCACGAATGCTGGCGCCAGAGTTGTACTTCTTCTTCAGGTCGTTAGCAAGCTTGTTGCGCTCGCCTCCGGTAACTCGACGACCCTTTGTCAATTCAGCCACAATGCACTCCCAGTTGCTATCGGCATGCCACCTTCTCCACCCGTGTGGAGAAGCACCTAAGGATGATCCTTTCACTAGCCGCTGATCTTTGGGGTACGGCCAGCGGTGAGTTCGATCACCTTCATTGATGCGTCAAGCATTTCCTGAACTAGGCCAGAGAAACAAGATCTTTATAGGTGTCATTCCAGAGATCTTCATCACCATCGGGCAATAACAAAACCTTGTCCGGTGTCAAAGCATCAACCGCGCCCTCGTCGTGGGTCACGAGCACAACGGCGCCTGGGTAGCTGGCGAGCGCTGCGAGAACTTGATCACGACTTGCCGGGTCGAGGTTATTCGTTGGCTCATCGAGCAGGAGGACGTTCGCGCCGCTGACAACAAGGGTTGCGAGCGCGAGCCGAGTTCGCTCACCACCTGACAGGGTGCCGGCAAACTGGTCAACGCGATCACCGGAAAACAGGAATGAACCGAGCAGGTCACGTGCCTGCTGCTCGCTGAGATCCTTGGCCGATCCTTGGAGATTCTGCAGAAGGCTTTGGTCTCGCTTCAGGGTCTCGTGCTCTTGGGCGTAGTAACCAACTCGAAGGCCGTGGCCGGGATTCACTTTGCCGCGATCCGCCTGTTCAACCCCTGCCAGGATCCTCAGTAGCGTCGTCTTACCAGCACCGTTGAGCCCGATGATCACTACGCGCGCACCGCGATCAATCGCGAGGTCGACGCCGCTAAACACCTCCAGCGAGCCATAGGACTTCGTCAGGCCGTCGGCAGTCATCGGGACCTTGCCGCAGGGTTGCGGGTCGGGGAAGCGGAGGCGGGCGACCTTTTCAGTCTTGCGGAGTTCCGGCTGACCTTCACGCAACTTGTCGGCCCGCTTCAGCATCTGCTGGGCCGCTCGCGCCTTCGTCGCCTTTGCTCGCATCTTGTCTGCCTGCGCGGTCAGTGCACTCGCGGTCTTGTCCGCATTCGCGCGCTCGCGGCGTCGGCGCTTCTCGTCGGTCTCCCGGGCCTTCAGATACGTATCCCAGCCGACGTTGTAGTGATCGAGAACCTGCCTGTCGGCATCGAGGAAGGCAACCTTGTTCACAACGGCAGCCAGCAGATCAACATCGTGACTGATGATGACCAGTCCCCCTGTGTGTGACGCCAGGAAACCTCGCAACCAGGTAATCGAGTCCGCATCGAGGTGGTTGGTTGGCTCGTCAAGCAGCAGCGTCGACTGTTCGGAGAACAACAACCGAGCGAGTTCTACGCGGCGTCGCTGACCACCGGACAAATTGCCCAACCGCCCATCGAGCATTCGTTCGTCGATACCAAGTCCGCTCGCGACCGCCGCCGCCTCTGCGGCTCCCGCGTACCCGCCGGCCGCGATGTACTCGGCCTCAGCATTTGCGTAACGGCGCATGGCTTTGTCGCGGGTTTGCTCGTCAGCACTGGCCATTGCCTTCTCGGCCTTGCGCATCCGAAGTTCGATGTCCTGCAGGCCGCGGGCCGACAGAATCCTCGCCCGAACCTGCTGCTCGGGATCCGCAGCCTCGGGGTCCTGCGCCAAATAGCCGACATCCTCTGATCTCGACACCCACCCACCGGCCGGTTGGCCAAGGCCAGCGAGCACTTTCATGAGGGTGGTCTTGCCGGCACCGTTGCGCCCAACTAGCCCGATCCGGTCACCTTCAGCCACCTGTAGCGATGCCTGATCGACCAGCAGTCGAGCGCCAGCACGCAACTCAATATCGCGTGCGGTAATCACAAGAGCGGAAGTTTACGCGTACGAGGAATCCTCAACGCGGTCGCTAGACGTTAAAGCCGAGGGCGCGCAACATCTCGCGGCCCTCATCTGTGATCTTGTCTGGCCCCCACGGTGGCATCCAGACCCAGTTGATTCGGAAGTCCTCAACAACACCATCAAGTGACGCACGCGTCTGATCTTCGATCTCGTCAGTCAGCGGGCAAGCGGCAGATGTCAACGTCATGTCGATGGTGGCCGTGTTGTCGGAATCAACTGTGACGCCATAGATCAGACCGAGATCGACAACATTGATGCCGAGTTCCGGGTCCACCACGTCCTTGAGCGCCTCGTACACCTCGTCGTCGGAAACCTTTGTCACGTCGGCGCCGGGCGCCACAGTCGAAGTTGTTTCAGCGTCCATGTTCACTCATCTCCTGCTGGTTGCGCCGCACTGGTTGCTTGTACTGCTGCATCTTTGAATGCCATCCATGCCAATAGGGCGCACTTAATTCGGGCTGGGTACTGGGCGACGCCTTCGAACGCGATCGCGTCTCCGAGGAGTTCCTCGTCAAGCGTCACTTCCGCCGTAGCCGATTTCATGAGCGACGAGAATTCGTCGAGCGTTAAAAATGCTTGGTCGAGACTCACGCCCTCAACCTGATCGTGCAGCACGCTCGCAGATGCTTGCGAAATCGAACATCCCTGGCTGTCGAAGGACACTGACTCGACGACCTGGGAACCGGCGGCGCCGGACAGTTTGACGCGCAGTGTGATCTCGTCGCCGCAGGTTGGGTTCACGTGGTGAACCTGGCTGTCGAAGGGCTCAACAAGGCCCTTGCCGTGCGGGTTCTTGTAGTGATCGAGGATCACCTCTTGGTACATCTGATCGAGCCGCATCAGTCCGTCACCCCAAAGAATTGCTTTGCATCTTTGACTGCGGCCACCAGCGAATCCACGTCATCGAAACCGTTGTAGACGCCGAACGATGCCCGCACGGTCGCTGTCACGCCGTAGCGCTGGCAGACAGGCGCGGCGCAGTGGTGACCAACTCGCACAGCAACCCCCCGATCATCGAGCACCTGGCCAACATCGTGTGCGTGGATACCGTCGACCACGAACGAAATCGCGCCCCCCCGTTCAACATTGTTGCGCGGCCCAATAATCCGAACACCGGGAATTGATTCGAGCCCATCAAGGGCGTAGCCCGTCAGCGCATGCTCATGAGCGGCAACATTCGCCATGCCGAGGTCTGTCAGGTAGTCGGCCGCGGCGGCGAGCCCAACTGCCTGGGCCGTCATAGGCACGCCCGCCTCAAAGCGCTGCGGAGGATCGGCAAACGTGGTGCCCTCCATCGTCACCTTCCGAATCATGGAACCACCACTGATGAACGGCGGCATCGCCGCGAGCACCTCGGATCGACCCCAGAGGCAACCAATCCCGGTTGGGCCGAGCATCTTGTGCCCGCTCCAGGCGACGAGATCAGCACCTAGAGTTCCGACATCAACAGGCATATGCGGAATCGACTGACATGCGTCCACCACGAACAGGCTCTTGACGCGGGCCGCGTGTTCGCCGATAAGGACAACGTCATTGATCGTGCCGAGGATGTTCGACTGGTGCACGATGGACACACACTTTGTCCGCTCGTTAATCAAGGTGTCGAGCGTGCTCAGGTTAAGGCGACCGTCGTCGGTAAGCGGAATCCAGCGCAGAGTCGCACCTGTCTTACTGCACAACTCCTGCCAGGGCACCAGATTCGCGTGATGCTCGATCTCGGTGATGACGATCTCGTCACCAGGCTCCAGCACGAAGTGCTCTCCACCCTCGGGCAACTCGAGTCCGCGCGCTGCCTTCAGCGTCGCGTTGAGAAATGAGTAGGTGACGAGATTCAGACTCTCGGTCGCATTCTTCGTGAAGACGAGGTCCTCTGGTTGGCCTCCGACGAACGCAGAGATTGTGTGACGCGCGGACTCGTAGGCATCTGTCGCCTCCTCTGCGAGCTGGTGCGCACCGCGGTGAACGGCCGCGTTGATGTGCTCGTAGAAATGACGCTCGGCATCGAGGACTTGGACGGGCTTCTGGGAGGTAGCCCCGCTGTCCAGGTACACCAACGGCCGACCCCCACGCACCGTTCGAGACAGGATTGGGAAGTCCTTCCGAATCCTGTCCACGTCGAGTGGGGTTGGCTCAGTCATGCCTTCGCGCCTGCTTCCTCTGAAGCCACAAACGCCTCGTACCCCTCGGAATCGATCTTGTCTGCCAGTTCGGCGCCACCGCTGGCGACAATTCGCCCATCCACAAACACGTGGACGTGCTCCGCCGGGATCAGCTTGAGAAGCCGAGTCGTGTGGGTGATGAGCAGCAAGCCCGTGCCGATCTCATCGTGAATGCGATTCACGCCTTCGCTGACAACCTTCAGCGCATCCACATCGAGCCCGGAGTCGGTTTCGTCGAGGACTGCGATCTTTGGCTTGAGGAGTTCCATCTGGAGGATCTCGTGACGCTTGCGCTCACCGCCGGAGAAACCTTCGTTGACATTGCGCTGAGCAAACGACTGATCAACCTTGAGCTTGCCCATTGCTTCCTTGACCTCGCCCATCCAGGCGCGCAGCTTCGGAGCCTCGCCACGGACCGCGGTCGCAGCGGTGCGCAAGAAGTTCGACACCGTGACCCCAGGAACCTCAACGGGGTACTGCATCGCAAGAAAGAGTCCAGCCTTTGCGCGCTCGTCCACTGACATCGCGAGCACATCTTCACCATCGAGAGTGACCGTTCCCGACGTGACCGTGTACTTGGGGTGCCCGGCCACCGAATACGCCAACGTGGACTTGCCCGAACCGTTCGGCCCCATGATCGCGTGCACTTCGCCGGACCGAACCGTCAAATCAACGCCACGAAGGATCTCACGAGGGCCTTCGTCGCCATCGACGCTGACGTGGAGGTCGCGGATTACTAGTTCTGCCATGTGTGTCCAGCTCCTTGAGTAACGCTTACGTAGATGGTGGCGTCGTCACCAGATCCTTCGACGCGTGCGGAATAGACGGGCACTGGTTCCACGGCGGGAGGCCCGGATGGTTCGCCAGTGCGTAGGTCGAATCTCGACCCGTGGAGCCAACATTCGATGAAGCAACCTTCAACTTCACCTTCGGAAAGTGACACCTCAGCGTGCGAACAGATGTCATCGATCGCGAACACTTGACCCTCGGTGTGCACCACCGCGACATCGATGCCATCAACGTCGACGCGAAGCGCAGTTCCCTCCGGGATGTCTTTCAGTTTCGCAACCGCATGTTCATTTGCGGGACTGCCACTCACGATCCAACCCCCGATCCAACCGCTCCGATCTCGTCGTCGACAGCGGCCCACAGCCGGTCGCGAATGTCTGCGTCTGGAATCTGGTCGAGAACCTCGGTGAAAAAGCCCCGCACCACCATGCGGCGGGCGTCGTCAGCAGCAATGCCGCGAGCCTGCAAGTAGAACAACTGCTCGTCATCGAAGCGACCGGTGGCACTTGCGTGGCCCGCTCCGCTGACCTCGCCCGTCTCGATCTCAAGGTTCGGAACAGAATCGGCACGGGCGCCATCAGAGAGCACCAGGTTGCGGTTGATCTCGTAGGTATCGGTACCGACCGCCTTCGCACGAATCAGCACATCTCCGATCCAGACAGTGTGCGCGTGCTCGCCCTGAAGTGCGCCCTTGTAGACCACGTTGCTTCGGCAATGGGGCTCGTTGTGATCGACGAAGAGGCGGTGCTCAAGGTGTTGGCCGGCATCCGCGAAGAATGCGCCGAGGAGTTCCGCCGATCCGCCCGGGCCGTCGTAGTCGACGGTCGAGACGAGGCGAACCAGGTCGCCCCCGAACGTCGCGACGACCTGAGTCAAGGTTGCGTCCCGACCAACATGGCTGTGGATCCTGCCGAGGTGGACCGCATCGCGATCCCAGTCCTGGATCACCACTAGCTTGAGCTGTGATCGTGCCCCAACTTCGACCTCAATGTTTTCCGCGTGCTGCCCAGTGCCCTGGTGGTTGATCACAACTGTCGCCGACGAATCGTGCTCGATTGTGACGCGCAACTTTTGGTACGAAGTTGACGTGCCTGTGATCGTGACCGTCACTGGATTCTCAAGGTCCGTCTTCGGCGGGATCGTGATCAGCGTGGTGTCTGCGGCGCCCGCCCACGCAAGCGCGCTCACCACATCGACTGGGACCAGCCACTCACCGGGCTGGATGGGTCCCTGCGCTGCGTCGACCCCAATGACCGCTGGGTCGCCATCGATTTCGACCGTTGCGCCGTCATTCTGTGGCAGCGCGGTCAGCAGCGGCTTCATCCGCCGTAGCGGCGTAAAGCGCCATTCCTCTTCACGGCCCGTGGGCACATCGAAGTCAGCCGGAATGAACGAGCTGATGACTTCACTCTTGTCTTTCGGAACAGTGACCGCGATCGCCCGCTCCTCATGCGCGACTGACATTCCTAGCCCACCGCTCCTTCCATGACACCCCAAGAAGTTCCGAGCGAAGCTCGGATACTTCCCGGGGACCACACCACACCAATCAGCGAGAGCACTTAGCCCACGGCCCCTTCCATCTGGAGTTCGATCAGACGGTTCAACTCGAGCGCGTACTCCATGGGTAGTTCGCGAGCGATCGGCTCAACGAAACCGCGAACGATCATGGCCATCGCTTCCTCCTCCGTCATTCCGCGCGACATGAGGTAGAACAGCTGGTCCTCGCCCACCTTGGACACGCTTGCTTCGTGACCCATCGAAACGTCGTCCTCGCGGACATCTGCGTACGGGTATGTGTCGGAGCGGCTGATGTCATCAACCAGCAGCGCGTCGCAGCGAACCGTGCTCTTGGCACCCTTCGCACCTTCGAGCACCTGAACCAGGCCTCGGTAAGAAGTGCGACCACCGCCACGCGCGACCGACTTTGACACGATCGACGACGAGGTATTCGGAGCGCCGTGAACCATCTTCGAGCCGGCATCTTGGTGTTGACCTTCACCGGCGAATGCGATGGAAAGCGTCTCGCCCTTGGCGTGCTCCCCCATCAGCCAAACCGCCGGGTACTTCATCGTGACCTTGGACCCGATGTTTCCATCGATCCATTCCATGGTCGCACCGGCCTGAGCTACCGCTCGTTTCGTCACCAGGTTGTAGACGTTGTTGGACCAGTTTTGAATCGTCGTGTAGCGACAACGCCCGCCAGGCTTCACGATGATTTCGACGACGGCGCTATGCAGCGAGTCCGAACTGTAGATCGGAGCCGTGCAGCCTTCGACGTAGTGAACGTACGCATCCTCATCAACGATGATCAAGGTGCGCTCGAACTGGCCCATGTTCTCGGTATTGATGCGGAAGTACGCCTGCAGTGGGATGTCGACCTTCACGCCCTTCGGCACGTAGATGAACGATCCACCCGACCAGACAGCCGTGTTGAGTGCGGCGAACTTGTTGTCACCAACAGGGATCACCGAAGCGAAATACTCGCGGAATACGTCCTCGTGCTCACGAAGCCCGGTATCGGTATCGAGGAACAAGACGCCCTGAGCTTCAAGGTCTTCGCGAATCGCGTGATAGACGACCTCAGACTCATACTGCGCCGCCACACCAGCAACTAGGCGCTGCTTTTCTGCTTCCGGGATTCCCAACCGGTCGTAGGTGTTCTTGATGTCGTCGGGCAGGTCTTCCCAGCTGCCTGCCTGCTGCTCAGTCGAGCGGACGAAGTACTTGATGTTGTCAAAGTCGATACCTGAAAGGTCAGATCCCCACGTGGGCATCGGCTTGCGTTCGAAGAGTTTCAGACCCTTGAGACGCATTTCGAGCATCCACTCGGGTTCGTTCTTCTTTGCACTGATGTCGCGGACGACCTCTTCGGACAGGCCGCGCTTGGCAGACGCGCCCGCATCGCTCTTGTCGTGCCAGCCGTACTCGTAAGTCCCAAGACCCTCAAGTTCCGGATGTTCGGAGATTTCGGTCATGCCGAGGTCCTTTCGGCTACTGGTGCTGGTGGCGTGGAATCAGTCGATTCAGTCGGACGATCCTGGTTCATGGCGTGAAGCGGAATGTGAGTCGTACACAACCCGTCGCCGTGGCTCAAAGTCGCGAGCCTGGCGACGTGCGTGCCAACGAGTCGACCGAATGCCTCAGTCTCGGCATCGCACAGTTGCGGGAACTCCTCAGCGACATGCGCAATCGGGCAGTTGTGCTGACAAAGTTGAATGCCGAGTTCGCTCGTGATGTCTGCAGTGGAGGCGAATCCGTCGTCGCGCAATGCCTGATTCAACAGCTGGGCGCGCTGCGAGATGTCGGCGCCTTGTTCGACCAGCGACCGGTAGCGGCGCTCCATTTCGCTGGCCCGTCCGCGAGCAAATTCCATCACTGCTTGGTCCCCACCAACTTCAGCGATGTGGCGCAGGGCTGCGATCGCGAGATCGTCGTACGCCTGATCGAAGGCACTACGTCCAGCGGCCGTGAGCGTGAACAGCTTCGCGGGGCGCCCGCGGCCACGTGGCTTGGTTGGACCGAACGGCGCTGTTTCACTCGCTTCGGCGAAACCAGCCTCGACCAACGAATCCAAATGCCTGCGTACTGCGGTACCCGTCAATCCGAGGGAAACTGCCAGCGAACTCGCGGTCGTGGGACCCGATTCGAGGAGGACTCGGGCGACGCGAGCAGGTGCCCCGGTCAGGGCACGGGGGCTGGCGTCGGATTTCACAACCTCATTGTGTCCTATTTCCTCGTGAGGCAACACCCCCGCCCCGCGAGAGCGCCGTCACGTTGCAATGTGAATCAGGCAGCGCCGGAAACCGCGAGCCACTGATAGAACATCTGCGCGGTCAGTGACGGGTGCTCCATCTGAGCGCAGTGGCCGCAGTCAGGCAAGATCGTCACCCGACCGTTCTTGAAGACTCCTGCCGCGCGCGGCGCCAATTCCACCGGAACAAGTTGATCTTCGGTGCCGAAGATGGCGAACGTTGGTGCCTCAACGTGGCGAGCAAGACGCCAGATGCTCTTGCCCTTTTCCAGCGCGGCCGCGTCGAACAAGGCTCGCGCCGATGCCGCAGCGATGTCGGAGTTGTAGGGCAACGCAGTCCGGCGTTGGATCTCAGCAATGACGGCTTCGCGACGTTCCGGTGGCAGTCGCTTTGGGTCGGCGTAACACAGAGCCATGAGCTCATCGGCCTGCTGTTCGGCAAATGCCTGCGCGCCAAGCTTTTCTGACTTGCGTTTGGCGGTAGCAATCTTGAGCGCCTTTGGAGCGTGGGCCTTCACCATGACCGCTCGCGTCAACATTGCTGGACTGATCAAAGTTAGAGATTTCACCAACTCGGGATGACGTGCGGCCACAGCCACGGACGTAATGCCGCCGAGGGAGTTGCCGAACAGGTGAACTGGCTTGCCGCCCTCGGATTTGAGCAACTCGACGACTGCCTTCGCGTTACGGCCAACGCCGTATTTGTTGTCCGGTGTCGGATCGCTGAACCCATAACCGGGTAAGTCCAAGGCGATGCCTGGGAACGTCGGCTCCAACAAGTACATGAGGTCTGTCCAGTTGTTGGAGCTGCCGCCCATTCCGTGGACGAACACCGCACGCGTCGCCTGCGGGTCAACAACAGGCGTTCTGCGAACGAACGTTGACCCCTCCATCTGGCCGGGATAGACCGGAACCTGCGGCTCGTTCCGCTTCGGCAGCGGCCTGATCGGCGGCACTAGCGAAGCAAAATCTGGGCGGTACGAAGTAACGAGCGACTCGGCTTGGGATGTCATGGAAGCAAGTATTGCGATCCAGGGACGCCAAAGCTCAGCGAAGTAATCAGGTCCGGCGAGATTGCGCCAATGCGGCTAATACCCGTTCGACGCGCTCCTCCACCGGCCCGTGGACGGCAAGCACTTCAAGACCCTCGCTGCTCACGACATCCGCAATCACCCGGTGGACCCGCTCACGCTCGTGCGGACCGTCGCGCTGCTCGCCGTCTGCCTGCCAGGGCAGGTCGATGTCGCACCAGACCGTCAGCTCATAGCTACTTTGATGCGCAACGGCCTGCGGCAACAGCTCTCGGTCATTGAAATACGCGATGCTGTAAATGGCTGTCATGAGCGCGGCTGGGTCGCCGATCACCCATGATTTTCCGTCGGCTGCTGCGGTCTGCGCCGCAGCAAGTTCCGCCGCCGCCTGCCCAGCCAAGATCTCAGCCTGTTCTCCCTGGAGCGGCGGGCGACCATGCTCGTCGACAAAGAGGCGCAATTGCTCAACAACCAAAATGCCATCGAGCCTGGCTGCGAGCGCGGCCGCCAACGTCGACTTGCCCGAACACTCGCCACCAATGAGGGAGACGACTCCAACGTGATCTGAGTTCGCGCTCACCACGTCAGCCCTGCACCTCGATAACGTCCGTGACTTCAACCGCGGCCGAATCGGCAGCGGGCTTGCGACTCCACTGCCACCAGCCCCAGACCGCTAGCAATAGCAGGACGAAATACAGCAGGCCGGTGAAATACAGCTGCTGCTGCGCGTAGTGATAGGTCCCTACAACGTTCACGACTACCCAGGCCGCCCACGCCTCGACGTACCCACGAACCATCAACACTTGCGCGGCCACTGATCCGACCAGGACAAACGCGTCGAGCAGTGTTGCTGCGGCACCGATCGAATTCAGGACCGGCGTCAGCGCCAACCAGGCAACAATCGAAACCACGACGATCGACAATCGCCAACGACCAGACAGCGTTTTGGCTTCGCTGACTCCACTACGACCCCAGTCAAACCAGCCCCAGACCGCAGCGACCATAAAGATGATTTGCAGGAGTGCACTGGCGAGCAGATCGAACTCAATAAAAAGCCATGCGTAGAGCACAGCGGATACGAAGTAGAACGGCCACGCCCAGCGGGTTCCAACCGAGGCCAGCCAGACGGCAATGATCGCCACAAAGAATGCGCTGAGTTCCAGATACGTGACGTCGTAGTCCCAGGCCGTGAAGACAACACCCATTTTTGATCCTCCCTGAGCGGCATTACCCGCTCCAGGTTCCGACGGTCGGCGGACCATCCGCCCTCTCAGCCCGGATACCGAGCTCCCGTGTTGTGCCTAGCCAGACTAACGCCACCCAACAAGAGCAAGACGCGCCACCACGCCCTGAACCTGCCCGACTTAGACTTCTACCGTGTCCGCAGCGCTTGAGATCAACAACCTCGTCGTGCGCTACGGGACCAATGAAGCAGTCAGCGGGCTAACGCTCGAGTGCGAAGCAGGAGCCGTCACCGCGATCGTTGGCCCGAACGGCGCCGGCAAGACCACCACCGTCGAAACCTGCGAGGGATATCGCCGCCCATATTCGGGCAGCGTTCGCGTGCTGGGCCTCGACCCGGTCAGCCAAGCAGAACAGCTGCATCCCCGCATTGGCGTCATGCTTCAGTCCGGTGGTGTTCCGTCAGGAGCCAAGGCGGCTGAGACCATCGCTCACTTCGCGAAGTTCTACGCGCACCCGCAGGACCCACAACAACTGCTGGACCTCCTTGGCCTGGATTCAGTCAGCGCCCCGTACCGACGGATGTCCGGTGGCGAGCAACAACGCCTGAAGTTCGCAATCGCCCTCGTGGGCCGCCCCGAGCTTGTTTTCCTTGATGAACCCACGGCTGGTCTGGACGCCCACGCCAAACGGATCGTGTGGGATGTGGTCAACCAACTGCGCGAAAACGGCGTGAGCGTCGTGCTCACCACACATTTGATGGATGACGTCGAACAGCTCGCGAACAAGGTGGCCGTCGTGAACAACGGCAAAGTCGTGGCCTGCGGGTCGCCAAGTGAGTTGACGGCATCTGCCCAGCCGGTCTTGCACTTCCAGGCAATACCAGGAATCGACCTCACTGACCTGCGCCAAGAACTTCCGCCGAACTCAACCATCACCGAGGCACCCGCCGGGCACTATCAACTCATTGGCGTTACGGATTCTGCCGCGCTCAACCTCGTCTCGAACTGGAGTTCCTCGCGCGCTGTCGAGGTCCACGACATCAGCACCGGCCGCCGCAAACTCGAAGATGTCTTCCTCGAATTGACTGGCGACGGATCGGATCGGTCATGACAGCAACCAACATCTCATTCGCGCCCGAACCAGCGGCTGTTTCGAGTTCACGCCAGGTTCAAGCTCAAGCCGCCTTCGAATTCAAGCTGCTCATGCGCAACGGTGAACAGTTGCTTCTGACCCTGATCATTCCGCTGTTCCTGCTCGTCGGCCTTACTTATGTGCCGTTCATAAAGAGTGGTGATCAGCCTCGAGTGACGTTGGTGGTCCCGGGCGTTATCGCGCTGGCGATCATGTCGACGGCTTTCACCGCTCAGGCGATCTCGGTCGGATTCGATCGCCGTTACGGCGTCTTGAAGTTGTTGGGTGTCACGCCGCTTTCTCGAATTCGGCTATTGCTGGCGAAGACTGTCGCGATCCTGGTGATCGAGGCAATCCAAATCGTGCTGATCCTCGCGGTGGCCGCGATCCTCGGCTGGCGCCCTGTCGGCAACCCAGCAGGCGCGTTGGGCTTAGTCATCCTTGGCACCGCAGCATTCAGCGCCCTGTCGTTCGCTCTCGCCGGAGTCCTGCGGGCGGAGGCAACGCTGGCTGCCGCGAACGCCATCTACCTGATCCTGCTGCTGGCAGGTGGGACTGTCATCCCCCGCGATCAGATGCCGGGTTGGCTGGGCGCGGCGGGCCAAGCCTTGCCGTCAGGTGCTCTTGGAAATGGGCTGCGCGAGGTCATGGCAGGCGGAGGCGGAATTCCGATCAGTTCTGCGTTGATCTTGCTCGGCTGGTTTGCCCTCGGTGCATTCATTGCAGCTCGAACCTTCAAATGGGAGTAGCCGCTATGTCAGTGGATTCAGCATCGAGCGTGTCTGTGGTTTCGACATCTGGTGTCCCGGGTCGAGCGCCCACTTGGTTGCGGGCGATCTTCATGGCGAACCTGGTTGCGCAAACGGGGATCGTGTTGACCGGTGGTCTCGTTCGACTGACTGGCTCGGGGCTCGGTTGCCCAACGTGGCCTCAGTGCGCGGCAGGTTCCTATGTGCCGACTGCGGAACAAGAGCAGGCGTGGCACAAGTACGTCGAGTTCGGGAACCGGACGCTCACCTTCCTGTTGGGTGTTCTAGCCATTGCAGCCATCGTGGGCGCCATCGGCTGGAACTACCGAAACCGCCAACGCACCGGCGTGAGCCGGCGCCCCATTGTGTGGCTCGCGGCAGTGCCACTCCTTGGCACGCTCGCTCAGGCCGTTCTCGGTGGCATTACCGTCCTGACCGGGCTGAACCCGATCAGTGTGTCCACCCACTTCCTGCTGTCCGCCATTCTGATCGCGCTCACGCTGCTTTTGGTGGTGCGCGCCAACGAAACCGGCGATGAACCCCTGACCGTGCTCGTTCACCCTGCTATCCGAACGCTGTCACGCGTCATGGTCGTGATCGGCCTCATCGTGCTGGTTCTCGGCACATTTGTGACCGGCTCTGGACCACACAGCGGGGATGCGGCTGTCGACCATCGCTTGCCCTTCGACGTCCGCACCGTGAGCTGGCTGCATGCTGACGCAGTCCTGTTGTTCATCGGGCTCATGGTTGGGATGCTCGTCGCGCTCACGGTGACGAGCGCACCTCGCACGTCAGTCCGTCGGGCCTGGATTCTCGTCGGAGTGAGCCTCGCTCAAGGATTTGTCGGCTACCTGCAGTACTTCACCGGGGTGCCGTGGCTGCTTGTGCTCGCTCACCTGGCTGGTGCGTGTGCGGTATGGATCGCGCTGATCTGCTTGCACTTGAGCATGCGAAAGCGCGGCGAGGTTTCCGTCAGCTGAACAGGAATGGGTCGATCGCGATCGCCAGGAACAACAGCGACAGATACGTGATCGACCAGTGGAACAGGCGCATCGGCGCCGCATCTTCGCCGCGGGTGGCGCGGGCCAGCATCGCGTGGGCCTCGTAGAGGAAAACTCCGCCGAGCACCGTCGCGGCGATTGTGTAGAACCAGCCCATCGGCGCGATCGGCACAAGCAATAGGGACGCGCCCACCATGAGCCAGCTGTAGAACACGATCTGGCGACCAACTGCGCGGGTATGTGTCACGACCGGCAGCATGGGAACGCCAGCAGCGGCGTAGTCATCCTTGAACTTAAGCGACAGCGGCCAGTAGTGCGGAGGCGTCCAGAGGAACACGATGAGGAAGAGGATCACGGGGGTCCAGCTGAGGCTGTTCGTCACCGCCGACCAACCGATCAGCACTGGGAAGCAGCCAGCCGCCCCACCCCAGACGATGTTCTGAGGGGTGCGGCGCTTGAGACCAAGCGTGTAGATGACCACATAGAAGACGATCGCACCAGACGCCAGTACTGCGGACAGGAGATTAACGGTCGCAGCAAGCCACAAACACGAAGCGACCGAAAGCCCCAGGCCAAAGATCAATGCCGCACGTGGAGAAACTTCGCCCTGCACCAACGGGCGATGCCCGGTGCGCTTCATTAGGGCGTCAATATCGCGGTCTATGTAGGAATTCAGGGTGTTCGCGCCACCGGCGGCCAGCGATCCACCGATCAATGTGGCAACCGTGACCCACAGGCCGGGGAATCCCCCAGCAGCCAAGAACATCGTCGGGATCGTGGTTGCCAGCAGCAATTCGATGATTCGGGGCTTCGTGAGGCCGAGGTAGGCGGCGAACTTGCCGCGTGGTTGGGCCTTCTTAGGAGCCTCGGTCTCAGATTCAGTGACCTTGGGGGCTGAAGTTGGGGTGCCCGAGGAACCCACATCGTGGGCTGGAGAGCCTGATTCGAGGGTGGACACGTCACCTTCCCCATTGCGATATCGACCTGCGCACCGTCGTGGCGCAGGGGTCACTGTATCCCGGCGGCATCAACTACGTCCCCTGCTCCACACGGTTACGTTCAACTTAGCGTCACACGCCATGAATGGATACGCTCGCGACGCCACTTCAACAGACTCGGAAGGACCCGCTGTGACCCAGCCGCTGGAATGGACAGAACTAGACGAACGCGCCGTAGCAACCGCGCGAGTCTTGGCCGCTGACGCGGTCCACAAGACCGGAAACGGGCACCCGGGCACTGCAATGAGCCTGGCGCCAGCTTCCACCCTCCTGTTTCAACGGATTATGCGTCACGATCCGACCGACCCCAGTTGGATTGGCCGTGACCGGTTCGTCCTGTCCGCCGGACACTCCAGCCTGACGCTGTACATCCAGCTCTTCCTGTCGGGGTACGGCCTCGAGCTCAATGACCTCGAAAGCTTCCGTACGGAGAACAGCCTGACCCCCGGGCACCCGGAATACGGCCACACCAAAGGCGTCGAGGTAACCACCGGCCCACTTGGTCAAGGCATCTCGAACGCCGTGGGCATGGCGATGGACACCCGCTACGTCCGCGGACTGTTGGACGCTGGCGCGGCACCCGGTCAAAGCCCGTTCGACCACCACGTCTACGTCACCGCTGGCGACGGTTGCCTTGAAGAGGGAATCTCATCCGAGGCCTGCTCCCTCGCCGGAACTCAGAAGCTCGGCAACCTCATCGTTCTTTACGATGACAACCACATCTCGATTGAGGGCAACACTGACGTCGCCTTCACCGAGGACGTCCTGAAGCGCTACGAGGCGTACGGCTGGCAAACCCTGCACACCGATCTGCTGCCCAACGGTTCCATCGATATCGACGCCGTGAATGCCGCGATCCTCGAGGGCCAGGCAGATATCAACCGACCGACCATCATCCGGATGCGTTCGATCATCGGTTGGCCAGCACCCAAACTGCAGAACACGGGCAAGGCCCACGGAGCCGATCTCGGTGCTGAAGAAGTGGGCGCGATCAAGGAGATCCTCGGATTCGACCCGAACAAGAGCTTCCAGGTCGATGACCAGGTGCTCGCGCATACCCGTGAGGTTGTCGGGCGCGGCAAGGAAGCCCACGAAAAGTGGACGCTGCAGTACAACGCCTGGCGCGACAGCCACGCCGAGAAGGCAGCCCTCCTCGATCGCATTCTGGCCGAGAAGCTGCCCGATGACTTCGACGCCGCAATCCCGGTCTTCGAAACCGGCACCAGCGTTGCTACCCGCGTGGCATCCGGCAAGGTCATCAACGCAATCGCGCCGGTACTCCCCGAGTTCTGGGGTGGTTCGGCTGACCTCGCTGGATCGAACAACACCAGCATCGACGACGGCATGTCCTTCGAGCCCGAAGGAAGCCCCGTTCCGAACTCATCACCGTACGGACGCATCATTCACTTCGGTGTCCGCGAGCACGGGATGGGCGCGATTCTTAACGGCATCGCGATCGGTGGAATCTCCAAGGTGTACGGCGGAACGTTCTTCACGTTTGCCGACTACATGCGCGGAGCAGTACGTGTTGGTTCGCTGATGGATATCCCGGTGACCTACGTCTGGACCCACGATTCAATTGGCCTCGGTGAAGACGGACCCACACACCAGCCTGTCGAGCACCTGACGGCATACCGTGCAATTCCGAACCTGCACATCGTTCGACCAGCCGATGCCAACGAAACGGCCATCGCCTGGAAGACGATCATCGAGAACCGCAAGCCAACCGGCCTGGTTCTCAGCCGTCAGAATCTGCCCACCTACGACGCCAACCCTGACGTCGCCAAGGGCGGGTACATCCGTGTCGACGCGTCGAACGGTGAACCGAAGGTGTTGCTGCTGGCAACCGGTTCCGAGGTTCAACTGGCAGTTGGGGCAGCAGAGCAACTGGAGTCCGAAGGAATTCCGGCTCGCGTCGTTTCGCTGCCGTGCTTCGAGTGGTTTGCCGAACAAGACGACGCGTACCGCGAATCGGTCATCCCCTCGGCAGTTAAGGCTCGCGTCTCGGTTGAAGCCGGACTTGCGACGCCTTGGTACCGCCTGATCGGCGACAACGGTGTAGCAGTGAGCCTTGAGCACTACGGCGAATCCGCCGATGGCGCGCTGTTGATGAAGAAGTTCGGATTCACCGTTGAGAACGTCGTGGCAGCTGCAAAGAAGTCACTTCAAGCTACTGAATAACCACCTTGACTATTACCAACAACTAGAAACCACGGAAGGTTTTGAAATGTCAGATCGGCTTAAAGAACTATCAGACGTCGGAGTCTCCATTTGGCTGGACGACCTCAGTCGTGAGCGCCTGGTGTCCGGCAACCTTGAGCAGATGCTCGAGACGGACAGTGTTGTTGGCGTGACGACCAACCCGTCAATCTTCGACAAGGCCATTTCTAGCGGCGGGGCCGACTATGCCGCTCAGATCGCCGACGCGAAGGCACGTGGCCTAGCCGTTGACGAGGCAATTCGCACCATGACCACTTACGACGTGCGCTGGGCGTGTGACCTGCTCAAGCGGGTCTACGAGAAGAGCCAGGGCTACGACGGACGCGTCTCCATCGAGGTTGACCCGCGGATGGCGCGCGAGACGATTCCAACAATTGCCGAAGCCAAGGCACTGCACTGGACCGTTGACCGCGAGAACGTCCTCATCAAGATTCCGGCCACCGTCGAGGGCCTTCCCGCTATCACCGCAGTGATCGGCGAGGGCATCTCAGTCAACGTCACCTTGATCTTCTCGGTCGAGCGCTACAAGGCCGTCATGGACGCGTGGCTGACTGGACTTGAGGCTGCACAGGCCGCCGGAAAGGATCTCTCAAAGATCCACTCCGTCGCCTCCTTCTTCGTCAGCCGTGTCGATTCGGCCATCGATGCCGAACTTTCCAAGATCGGTACCGACCAGGCAGAGGCCCTCAAGGGTGAGGCTGGCATCGCCAACGCACGCCTCGCATGGGTTGCCTACGAAGAGATGGTCGCGTCAGATCGCTGGAAGGCACTCAAGAAGGCAGGGGCACGCGAACAGCGTCCGCTGTGGGCGTCAACCGGCGTCAAGGATCCGAAGTACTCAGATGACCGCTACGTGGTTGAGCTTGCAGCCCCAGGCTGCGTGAACACGATGCCTGAGGCAACACTCGAGGCAGTCAAGGATCACGGAAACATCCACGGCGACACGGTGTCCGGAACGGGCCCCGACGCTCAGCGCGTGTTCGACGACCTGGCCGCCGTCGGAGTTGACCTCGACGCTGTGTTCGTTGGTCTCGAGACCGAAGGTGTCGAGAAGTTCGTCGAGGCTTGGGACGACCTCATCGAAAACGTCAAGAAGGCACTCGGCTAGTCGAATGCTTGTCGGTTAGTACCCGAAGATTCCGGTATCAGCCCCGGTGCACAGGTGGTTAGGCATTCCTAGGCACTGGCACTGGGGCTGATTCGGTTCAGACAGAGGTGGCAATGAGAGCTCCACAATCAGCGAATCCACTGCGCGACCCCAACGACCGACGCCTGCCACGAGTCGCCGGACCGTGTGCTCTGGTTCTCTTCGGCGTTACCGGCGACCTGTCGCGCAAGAAGCTGCTTCCGGCGATCTACGACCTCGCGAACCGGGGCCTCCTACCCCCGACGTTTGCCCTCGTCGGCTTCGCCCGCCGGGACTGGGCTGATCAGGACTTCGCCCAGATCGCTGAAGACGCCGTCCGGGAACACGCCCGCACACCATTCCGCGAGGACGTCTGGGAACAACTTTCCGGCGGCATGCGTTTCGTGGCCGGCGATTTTGATTCCGATGAAGCCTACGCGGAACTCGCGAAAGTCCTCGGTGACCTCGACCGAGTCCGTGGCACCAACGGCAACCATGCGTTCTATCTGTCGATCCCCCCGGGCTTCTTCCCCACTGTGATCGAAAAGCTGCGAACGTCTGGCCTGTCCGCAAACGAAGCTGGTTCCTGGCGGCGAGTGATCGTTGAGAAGCCGTTCGGCCACGATCTCAAGAGTGCCCAGGAACTCAACCGGATCGTCGACGATGTGTTCCCGACCGGTTCCGTGTTCCGTATCGACCATTACCTCGGAAAAGAGACTGTTCAGAACCTGTTGGCCGTTCGATTCGCAAACACGATGTTCGAACCGATTTGGAACAACAAGTACGTGGACCATGTGCAGATCACGATGGCAGAAGACATCGGAATCGGCAGCCGTGCTGGGTACTACGACGGCATTGGCGCCGCGCGCGACGTGATCCAGAACCACCTGCTGCAATTGCTCGCACTCACTGCCATGGAAGAACCTGTGTCGTTCTCGGCCGAACAGATTCGAATGGAAAAAGAGAAGGTCTTCTCAGCGATCGTGTTGCCCAAGGATCTCGGACGCCACACGGTCCGGGGCCAGTACACGGAGGGTTGGCAGGGCGGCGAGCCCGTCCGAGGATTCCTCGAAGAAGATGGGATCCCCAAGACTTCCAAGACGGACACCTTCGCGGCGATCCGGCTCGACATTGATTCGCGGCGGTGGGCCGGTGTGCCGTTCTACCTGCGCACCGGGAAACGCCTCGGTCGCCGCGTCACGGAGATCGCCGTCGTCTTCAAGCGCGCTCCGCACCTCCCGTTCTCGACCACGGACACTGAGGAACTCGGGTCAAATGCGCTCGTCATTCGGGTGCAACCAGACGAGGGCATCACGATCAAGTTCGGTTCGAAGGTTCCCGGAACACAAATGGAAGTCCGCGATGTGACCATGGACTTCGCCTACGGAGACTCATTTACTGAGAGCAGCCCCGAGGCTTACGAGCGGCTGATCTTGGACGTTCTCCTGGGCGAACCTCCGCTGTTCCCCCGCCACCAAGAAGTGGAGATGTCCTGGCGCATCCTCGACCCAATCTTGGCGTACTGGGCTTCGCACGGTTCCCCCGATCCGTACGAGGCCGGCACCTGGGGTCCGGATACTGCCGATGAAATGCTCGAGCGCGACGGCCGAACCTGGAGGCGACCATGAGTCTCTTACTGGAAGGTACGAATGCCTCCGAAGTTAACGCGGCGATCAGCGCTGAGAGGCACCGACTTGGTGCCACCTCGACGGGGATGGTGCTGACCTTCGTCATCATCACCGATGAACTGCACCAGTCGGAGGCGACCAGGGCTGCGACATTCTCGGCAAACCAACATCCTTGCCGCATCATCGTTGTCATTCCACGTCCCGCCCGCGGAAAGCCGCAACTCGACGCAGAAGTGTGGGTTGGTGATCGCGAAGGGCCTGGTGAGACGGTCAAGCTGCGACTGAAGGGTCCGCTGGCACATCAGCAGGCGTCGGTGGTGCTTCCACTACTGCTGCCAGACACCCCAGTCGTCGTTTGGTGGCCGGCCCACTCCCCCGATCTGCCGGCGGATGATTCGGTCGGACGGATGGCAAATCGTCGGATCACCGATGCGTCATTCGCACGCAAGCCCATCGCTGAACTCGACCTGCGTATCGCGAACTACCACCCCGGCGACACCGACCTGGCATGGACTCGCACCACTCCCTGGCGGTCGGTCTTGGCTACCGCGCTCGACGAACCGTATGAAGCAATCGTTGGGGCAACCGTGTCCGCCGAACGCAACAACCCGAGCGCTCAGCTGCTCGCGGGATGGCTACAAGCCAAGCTGAAGGTGCCGGTGGCAGTCAAGAACAGCCGTGGCCCCGGAATCACCGCAGTTACATTGCAGACGAAGGGTGGCGAGATTCGCCTCGATCGCTCGGACGGGCGAATGGCCGAACTGACCCGCACCCACGGAATCTCGCGCAAGATCCCATTGCCACGCCGAGAGCTTCGCGACCTGGTAAGCGAGGAACTACGCCGCCTGGATTCCGACGAGGTCTATGCCGAAGCACTCGCCGAACTCAAGAAGGGCTTAGGCGAGCCGACCAAGGGCCGTCGCACTGTGCGGCCTGCCGCGACGTCCAAGGTCGCGATTCCGCCGGCAGCAACCAAATCCACCAAGACAGCAGCACGTAAACCACCGAAGTCAGCCCGACCAGCGCGAAAGAAGGCCACCAAGTGACCACCCCGCAAGAGGTATTCATCTACCCCGATCACGACACGCTCGCTGCAGCCATCGGTGCCCGTTTGGTCACGGCCATCGCCGACGCCCAGCAGGCCCGAGGAACCGCTCACATCTCGCTGACCGGGGGTCGCGGCGGCACGTCGGCATTGGCTGCAACGCTCGCCGACCCCGCGTGTGGCGCGGTCGATTGGTCGAACGTCGACTTCTGGTGGTCCGATGAGCGCTTCCTGCCCGAGGGTGATCCACAGCGCAACGAGACTGACTCCCGCGCAGCACTGCTCGACCATGTCAACGCACTGCCCGAGAAGAT
>JAOAUD010000065.1 GCA_030157755.1 Candidatus Nanopelagicales bacterium | reverse complement strand
TCGTGCCTTGGCTCGCTCTCGCGGTCACCGTGGTGTCGATCATCGTGGCTGTGACGAAGCCAAAGTCATCAAGGCCGCCGGTTTCTGGACTCGGCGATACGGCTCTCTGACTGGGTTTAGCGTTGCCGATGACTGGGTAGCTAAGGGATGTCACCACGGACTACCGCTTCGGCAGGTACCCCAACCGAGTGTCGATGGGCAAACAAACATCCACTCGAGCAAGGGGAACCGCTATGAACCGCAACATCCGCAAGTCCGTAATCGCCGGTCTCGGCATCACATGCGTGGCCGTTGGCATTGGACTCGTTTCGCTCAGTCCAGCATCTGCAGTAGAGGCTGCACCCACCTCGACATCGCAGTCCCATGGAACAGGTGCGAGGGCTGCGCAACCAAATATTCAGACCATGATCAACGCTAATCAGAGTGACCACGACTTGGACATGACAATCACTTCTGCGGATGGTGGGGTTGTGCACGCGGTTGTGAAACCGCATCAGGGTTGGTACCCCGAGATTGATGTCACTGGCAAGGACACCATCTTGGTGAAGGACGCTGCTGGCGTTGCCTTCATGGGGGAGTTCACCTACAACGGCGACTGGGTCGCTGGCCACATGGAACGAACCTCGCGCCTTGCCTACACCTGGCACACGGGGCCATACGGCGGATTTGACTTCCGCTAGACACCAAGCGGATGGCTATCGTGATGGCGAGCGCGCCAGAGCGTTCGCCGAATCGAAGGAGCAACCCGCAATGGAGAAACGACTGCTGGCAGTCTTGAACGATGCTGAGCGCCTGCTAGTTGCCGAAACGGAAGCGGATGCGTTGGCGGCCCTTGATGAGGATCAAGTAGCTGCATTGCACGATCGGATTCGACGTGCTCGTGGAAAGTATGTGAGCCAGTATCGCCGCCAGGCAAGCGCCCGAGTGTCCAAGAAGGGTGGTCGCGGAATTGCGCGGCCCAAGAATCGGACTGCGTCGGACAAAGCGGAAGTGTTCGAAGAAGCGTTGGCTCGTGTGAGCCGTCGACTTGGAGTTCTGGCCGCTGCGAGCGCGCGCGAATTACGCGATGAAAGGATCGCCGCCGCCCGTGCAGCGAAGGCCGGTCAGCCCGCGCCCAAGAAGGGCGCAGCAGGTTCAACGAAGGGTGGATCCGCATCAAAGAAGCCCGCCCCAGGCAGGGTCAGTCCCGGCAAGTCGAAACTGCGTAACCCCAAGACCGAAAAGAACCGCGCCGGTACCCGAGCCCTGGGGGCCAAGCGGCAGGCGAAGCGAGACAGCAAATAGGCGTCGCTTGAAGCTGATTGCGGCAGCGTTCCACTTGTTTGGCGGAACGCCACCCGCAATCAGAGTGGATCAACACTAGGCTCCGAAGCAGCTGGGTCGCGTGAACTGCGCGCCTCGATTCTTTCGTCGGAGGTTCCCTGTGGTGTCAGATGTCGGCGTCGTGTTTCCTGCGGACGAGTCGGGTAAGCGGAGTTCACTTGGTGTGAACCAGGCGATCTGGGCAGATGCCGTTCGTGGTGTCGCCCCTGAGTTGGCCGCGCGCATCGAGGCGAGCCGCGCATGGCGCAAGGAATATGCCGCGTTTATCCCGGAGATCACGGCTTTGTGCGCGACATCGCGTGAGACAGCGCAAGCAGTTGCAGCGGCCGGCTTGGAGTCCGCGAGGTCCCGGATCAACTTCGAACGCGATGGCGAGACCATTCCGCTGGCCGACGCCCCCAACGTCGACCCTGCATTCGAATTCGCAACGGAAACGATCAAGGGAAGGGGCGCAGCGGCGGACGAACTCGTTGTTCCTTACCTGGGCAAGCAGTTGAGAGGCGACGCGCTTCGACGCAAACTCGCAGATTGGGTTGCTCACGGAATCATCGAACCGTCGGCGGCAGCTGAACTCAACCTGGTTATCGATAACCCGCAGTGGCTGCGTTTGGCGGGCCAGCGCGTCGCCGTTCTCGGCGCTGGCGCACAGACGAGCCCACTGCCAGCACTGACGTCGTGGGGTGCCGAGGTCCTAGCGGTCGATCTTCCTCGCGAACAAGTGTGGGAGCGAATTCTCGAGACCGCACGGGAGGGAGCGTCAACAGTCCACTTCCCGGTGCGTACGGATGTGAAGGGCTCGGTCGCCGCCCGCGCCGGCGCGAACGTGATCGAGAACGTCCCTGAACTCGCGCATTGGCTGCGTGGATTCAACGATCAACCGATGGTGCTTGGGGTCTACATCTATGCCGATGGAGCGCTGCATGTGCAGGCGACGCTGGCAGCGGATGTGATCGGCACAAGCCTCGTCGCGAACGGTCAGAAGGTGGCGATGGCCTACGCGGGAACTCCAAGCGACTGTTTCTTGGTGTCGCCGGATGCGGTAGAAGACAGCAACTCGCGCCGCCGTTCGCGCAAGTGGCGCGCACTTGAACTTCCGATGCGGACAGTAAGTGCGGGCAAGCTGTATGCCCCGGCCTACGACGAACTTCTTGAAAGTGCCGACGGCGATTCAATGGGGATCATCGACGCGATCGTGACTCAGCAGGGCCCGAACTACTCCCTGGCAAAGCGCTTGCAGCGCTGGCGCGCGATTGAGTCGTGGCGTGACGGCCAGCAGGCATCGTTCAACGTCGCGCCCCCAACCTGGACGGTGTCGGTCACGAAGAACCGGGTACTCGCGGCCGGATACTACGGTGCACGCGCGGCGGGACTTGAGGTGTTCGCGCCCGAGACGATGAGTGTGCTCATGACTGCGCTGCTCATCCATGACCTGAATGTTGCTCCCGTTGATGAGCACCCTGAACTGAGGTTGACCCGGGCTGGAGTCCACGGCGGCTACTGGCGCGTGCCATTCGATATTCGCAGCACTCTGCTCTACACCGGATTGGTCGGCATACCCCGTGCCTACATCCCGGAGATTCAGTTCCGCTGATCTTGCGACGGGATGTTGCTGGCGATGGCAGCGCCTGCAAGGTGCTCAGCTGGTGATGTTGCGTTCGACGGTGAACCAGCCGTGAGTGTGTTCGGCACCCAGTCCTTGCAGAAGTACAAGGGCAGCTGGTGGGTTACCGGCCTTTCGAAGGGCGATAAGCGATTCAAGGTCGCGCCAGGTCGTCTGAATTCGCCACGCGCCGTCTTGCCCGCGCAACAACTCGGATCGAATCAAACCATCGGGTTGGGATTCGTTGGTCATGCGCTCGTAGCCCTCGATCAGTGCCGATTCCTGGTCGGGGTCAATGTGTGTATCAACGGCGGTGACAACTTCTTTGGTCATGTAGTGGCTTTCGACGAAGGGTGTTGGTGGGCCCACTCTGCCACGAGCAACGAGTGAGCAGGGCGATCGTTTTGCGATAGATCCGAGGTCAGGCCTGGGCACGCCGGACAGTAATCAGTTTCTTGACGAGAGCCTGACTTGGTGGATTGTCGGCGGTGAACTTCATCGCGCCCTTGCTGGTCTCAAATCCCTTGAGGTCGTCGGCGAGGCTGGCGTCAGACAGTACCGATCCGCTCATCGGCAGATAGCTCAGGTGGTTCTTGTAGGCGGCGAATCCGGCCACGGAGGTGCCATCGACCTTGAAGGTGGGGACTCCGTAGGTGATGCACTCCTCGGCGCTGGGTACAACCTTGAGGATCTTCACTCGCAAGGCACTGAGTGCCGCACGTTGAGATTCGGAAAGGGTCGCGAGGTATTCGTCGATTGGGTTGGCAGGCATGTGTAGAAGTTACTGGGCGGCGCCTGCTGTTCGCGACAATCACGTACGTCTAGTGCGAGATACGGCCGAAAGCTTGCGCTACATCGTCGGTGACTTGGAGTGCGGCGCGAGCACCAATCGCATCGCCGCGGGCCTCACCACTTCCGCCACAAGTCGGGCAGTCTGATTCTCCTGCGCCCTCGCAGTCGGGGCACTCGGTATCCACATCCACGGTGATGTTCTCGAGTTCACCCACCAGATCCTCGAGTTCATCGGCGCGCTGCTGAGACACCCCGGTCGGGTCACCGTCGGAGACCATCGCTGTTGCGGCGTCCGCCTCTTGCCGAATGACATAGGCGGGCTGTTCGAGCGCCGCCATTGCCTCGGACTCACTCATCGTCTCGGTGATGCCAAACCTTGCTCGAGCATCCGCGATGTTGTCAGCAGCCATATCTCAATGATGCCGCGTACCGACCAAGTGGTTGGTGCTGGGTCAGTTGGGGCAACATCACTGGGCAATCGCCGCGATGAGGTGTTTGACTTTGCGGTGCGCGCCACCGAAATCTTCGGTTGCCACAGCGCAGTAGGCAATCAACCGGAATGAGGTCGCCATGAAGTTGGGAACGTTCTCAGTCAGCCTGGCAGTCAAGGACATGAGTGCCTCGCGCGCTTTCTACGAGAAGCTCGGATTTGAACGTACCGGGGGCGACGGGGAGACGTGGACCATCCTGTCCGACGGCAAGACGGTCATTGGTTTGTTCCACGGGATGTTTGAGAAGAACCTGATGACGTTCAATCCTGGCTGGGAGGGTTCATGGAAACCCGCCGAGGAGTTCACGGACGTCCGCGAGCTCCGCAGCGAATTGGTCGCCGCTGGAATCGAGACCTACGCCGACACCACGGCCGATACTCCTGAGGGCCCGGCCAGTTTCATGATCACGGATCCGGACGGAAACCAGATCCTTATCGACCAGCACGTCTGAGCCTCATTTAAGGCCGGAAAGCAGATCCAACATGTTGTTCGAGGTGTCGGATCGGGAGACCGCCGTTGAATCGGACAGTCCATCGGATCGCACCAGGTAGCTCTGAACTGGGCGGTTCTCCTGAAGCGCGGTGCGCACGGGGCTGCCGGACGCCGCTCCGATGAGCGCGACGCACACTGCGATCGGAACGGCAATCACTAGCGCTCTCATCGCAGTGTTCACGATTTCCCCTTGAGTTGAAAACTCGGATTGCCCGCAGGACTTCAAACGGTGGGTCCGAGACTACGTGATGGAGACGACACCCAGCGAGGGCATCACATTCCTTCCGGCCATTCCAACTGCAGTCACTTCACGGCCATCGATCTTCACGAGCATCCCGTAACCGGCAGTTAGCCCTGAACGCTCGTCTGGGTAGTCGATTGCTTTGACAGTGAGTCCCTGCTGTGGACCGTAGACTGGCTTGTCCTTGTTATAGGGGCTGCTGAATCCCGTACCGGTCCAACCCTTGATCGGTCGGTAGACGACGGAGACACCGGCGTCTTTGTCGATCCGGCCTCCGGATTCCCGTTCCACCTGCATGCCGAGTTGGAAGGCTTGACCAGCGGGGACGACCGTCCCACTGGCTGGCCCAGTGACCTGCATCTTGTACGGGGGGCTCATTCCGACGATCTCGATTGGGTAGCCGGTGTCGTTCTTCACGGTCAGGTCGGTGTTGACGGCGGGACCATTGAGGGCGCCCACAATATCGATGGCCGACCCGATGATCGTGACGACGCCTTCGGCGCCGCCAGACTTCGCGCCGTTGGCAGCTGAGGCCGCAGATGCTGAACCAGCGATCAATGAGCCGCTGAGCACCGTGACTGCGATTGCGCTTGCGATAGCAGTGCGTTTCATTCGATTCTCCTATCGGGGTGGGAGCTTCAACTCCACTCGGTGACACTGTGAGGTTGCCCGGCTCCGGCTGGCAGAAACGCCCGACGTGAATGCAATCGATTGCACTGGGCTATCCCTAAGATCGCCAGTGACGCGGCATTGGAGGCTGGTATTTGTGGCGAAGCCGACGCTGCGGCACGTCGCGCTTGCGGCGGGTGTCTCCACTGCAAGTGTTTCCCGCATACTCAACGGCTCCACGGCGTACAGCGACGACACGATTGCCCGAGTCAAACAGGCTGCATCCGACCTGCGTTACCGACCAAACGCAGTGGCTCGGGCCACGCGGACGGGCAGCGGACGACTCGTCGGCGCACTCGTTGATAGGCGCAGCACCAGAGCGACTGCCATGGCGCCACGGGTGTTTTGGCTTCACTTCGTCGACGAACTACTCGATTGCCTGTGCGAACAGGGAGCGGGAATGGTGGCGGTTAGCTCGGATCGAGTAGAGCTACTCCAGGCGCTGCCTCTTGACAGCCTCATCGTTGTTTCCGGACAGCCTGACCGTAGTCATTTCGAAATGGCGGGGAAAATCCCGACGGCCGGATTCGGGAACGATCCGTCGTTGACAATCGGTGTCAGCCACGACTTCCGAGGAGCGACGTTGGATGCCCTAGCCTACCTTGAAGGTCAGGGAGCCGTGAATCCGGGAATCTTGACGTCGGCCCATGAACCGCGCCTCAGTGAGCTCTTCGCCCAGGCATATTGCGCCGCGATGTCCGATCGTGACCGGGCGCCAATTCAAGCGGTCTTCGACGATGAACCGACGTTGGGAGAGGCGCTCGATGACGTTGTGGCGCAAGGCGCAGATGCCCTATTCGTTGTAGGTGGTGTCAGTAGGGCAGTCCGAGACCTCATGAGATCCCAGAACTACGAGCTCCCGCTGATCGTGCAAAGTGAAGGCCTTGTCGAGCAGTACATGGAGCCGCCGGTTGCCACCCTCAGTCTCTGTGCTCGGCGTAGTGCCCACCTGGTTGCTGAAGCATTGATCGCATCCATGGACGACGGCAAGCGCCGCGTTGTCAGCCTGCCACATGAGGTGCAGGTACCTGACGGTTCACCCGAGGGTGGCGTCGCAACTTAGGTCAGCCCGCATCGATTGAGTTGGCGGGTGATGTTTCGGGGATTTGCGGGAACGATGCGGCATCGCTTGCACGTGTCGGACCGGTCGTTGTGGGCAAGAACGCTACGAGATGTAGCAGCCACTTGACAGGAGAATCTCATGACAGCACCACGAAAGAAGTCGCGCCTGAAGGTCACTGGTACTGCGGGCGTGGCCCTACTGGCCTTGGTCGCAGTAGCAGCGCCCGCCGCCGCTGTGACCAACATTCACGGTTCACATCACAAGACTGCTAGGGCGGTTGAGAGCGGGAAGTCCGACTCACTGGCCGTTGCCAATCCGTTTGAAGGAGTCGGCGAGCTCGTGGAGATCATCAACGGAGTCATCGAACATGGTGATGCCGAGAAGATGCAGGAACAACTTGATGCGATGCAGACTCAGATGAACCAGATGCAGGCATCAATCGATGCTTTGTCGAAGCAGCTTCACGACGAGTTCCTTGCGCTTCAAGCCCAACAGGCGCGGGACATGTATCAGCTCGAGGCAGCGCATGCTGATGACTACACGACCAAGATTGATGCCCAGATGCGGCTGATCAAGAAGATGTACGACACTGCGCACAAGAAGGACATCATCGATAACGACCGCGCCCAGCTTCAGGTCGATCTTGATCAGTTCAACCAGAACATGGCGAGCTTGAAGGGTCAGGGAGAAGGTCTGCAGAAGATCATCCTGGGTAATGCCAAGACTGGTCAGGATGGCATTTGGGTCACTGGTTTCAAGGCGACCGTGGCGACGGAGAAGGCCAACATGCACAGCACGTTGTACACGCCAGAAATGTCCGCGCAAACGGCCGCGGTGGTCAACGCGTGGACGGGTTACATGACCCAGTTGCAGATCCTCGACGCCAACTACTACGGCGGCGTCGCTGCTGGCGGCAAAGCCCCGACTCCCGAGTCGAAGGCGAAGGCAGCACAAATGTTGGAAGCCGACGGAATCAATGATCTTGTGGCGGAAGTGAAAGCGAAAGCTCCCAAGCCCATTCCGAAGAAGACAGTTCTGGACCTGAGCACGGGACTCCTATGGGGCAACTTCACGCCCGCTGGAGGCATGCCGGCTCTGGACGGCTACGACCACAACGGCCCCGTTACGAAGACCAAAGATGGCGGGGAAGCGGACTTGGAGACTCTGTTGTACACCGTGAATGGCAGGGAAGGCCCCGACTCCGGGTGGCCGGGCGTCCCTGTGGGCGGACCGGAGGGTTCGGACTACAAGGCAACGAACTGGCAGATGCCGCAAATGTATGAGTGGTCAACGACGATCGACGGAAAGCATGAGACCTCACTGACTGAGCATCACGACGCGCAGGTCGGGGCACCAGCATTTCCCGAAAAGGGTGGGCTGCTCACCCAGTTCGATGGACAGAAGGGGGCAGACTTGTTGAACTCCATGCACCGTGTGGCGCCCGATGTCTTCACTACTGCCGCAAATGGGGGCTACTCACCAACGGCGACCATGTGGGTCAATACCGACAATGAGGGGTATCAGCCCGCCGATACCAACGGCCTTTCCACCGTCCGAGATGTGATGGGGGTTGGACACGATGACGTCTCCGGTCACCCAGCCATCCCAGCCTCTTACGCACCTCCCGCAGGAGAAGCGCAGATCAACCTGTTCTCAAAGATCAACATTTCAACCTACGTTTACACGCCGACCGCTAGTTGACGCGTAGTCCAACGAAGAGCGCGGGTGGATTGCCGAAAAAGTTCGGCAGACACCCCGCTCTTCTTGTTGCTTCTGTGTTGTGCTGATTGTTGACAGGAGCGTGGAGTCACCCCAGAGGCGGCAGCGGGATCCCCGTGTTCGCGTGGCAGTCGTAGCCGTGGGGGACCTTGTAGAGGTACTGCTGGTGGTAGTCCTCGGCGTAGTAGAACTCCCGCCCGTCGGCAGGTGCGATCTCGGTCGAGATGGGATCGAACCCGCGCTCCGCCAGTACGTGCGCATAGGCGTCTCTGGTGGCTTCGATCAATTCCCGCTGTTGCTCGTTGGTCCAGTAGATCGCGCTTCGGTACTGCGTGCCGATGTCATTTCCCTGCCGATACTGCGTGGTCGGATCGTGGTTCTCCCAGAAGGTCTTCAGGATGTCGTACGTCGAGATCTGGTCGGGTTCGTAGGCGATGAGCACGGCCTCGGTGTGGCCCGTCTTCGCCGTGCACGTTTCCTCGTAGGTGGGGTACGGCGTGAACCCGCCCTGGTATCCGACCGCCGTTGAGATCACGCC
This sequence comes from Candidatus Nanopelagicales bacterium, assembly GCA_030157755.1. Taxonomy (GTDB): domain Bacteria; phylum Actinomycetota; class Actinomycetes; order S36-B12; family UBA10799; genus UBA10799. The sequence continues at coordinate 15,342 of JAOAUD010000065.1, read as the reverse complement.
GTCCTTCTGCCAGAACTTCCGCTCGGCACCCCAGAAGCAACCCATGCCGACGTACAGCACCTCAGTGGTGGGTGTCCAAGGTCCCTTCAGCGGTGTGCCCAAAACCGCATGCAGTTTCGGCACGTCGTAGAGGTAGTGATCGCGCCCAGGCATCGCATCGTCGGGCGTCACCATGGTCGTCTTGCCAGATCCGAAGAGCCAAGTCATGGCCCAAGCATCTGCCATCCGCCGTGGCGACGCAACGGCGCAGGTATCTCTTGCTCGACCACTCGCTCCCGCCTGATGCCCGAGTGCTCGCATCCGACGGGAGGATGGCCGCGGTAAGGCGTGTGGTCGAATACTCGGCATGCGCGTACTCGTCACTGGTGGAACCGGGACTCTCGGGTCTGCCGTAGTTGAGAAGCTGCGGCAGCACGGACATGAGGCTGTTCTTGGTTCGCGAAAGAGCGGCGCGGGAAGAGTGGTCATCAACCTCGCAACGGGTGATGGAATCGAGCGCGCAGTGGCGAGCGTCGATGTTGTCGTTCACACAGCGAGCGATCCGGGACGGCACGCTCGCACCACAGACGTCGTCGGCACTCGGCGTCTCGCCGAAACGGGGCTGCCAGTGCTCTACACCTCGATCATTGGTATCGACGAGCACCCGTATCGCTATTACCGAATCAAGCGCGAGGGCGAGCAAGTACTGGAAGCCGCCAGCCAGAACTGGACTGTGCTTCGCGCGACCCAGTTCCATGCGTTCGTGGACCGATTGCTGACGATGTCCAAGTCCGCGGCCGCACGCGTGCCAACCAATGGCGGCCGAGATGCGCGCTTTCCGTTCAGTAAGGACTTGTGGCTGCAACCCGTCAGCCACTACGAAGTGGCAGCCCGCATCGTGGACCTCGTTGAAGCTGGGCCGACCAACACGATCGAACAGTTCGCCGGACCGGAACAGTTCGTGAGCCAGGATCTGGCGCGAAGCTGGGCGGACGCTCGTGGCGGACGCCCCTTCTGGATGCCAACGGTCGGTCGGATTTCTCGCGCCTTCAAGGATGGCTCAGCGCTCGCAGGCCCCGACGTTGCCACCGGCCTTACCACCTGGACCGACTATCTGTCCGAGACCGACTGACGTGGTGAACGAATCTGGCGGTCGGCTGCTCGCGCTCGCGCAGCGGACGCCTTGGCTCAGGGGGCTGCCTGGCGAGGTCGGAGTCCTGGCGGCGATTGCGTTTTGCGTCGCTCTCGGTTTCGGCATTGTTGCCCCTGCGATTCCCGTGTTCGCTCGAACCTTCGGAGTCACCGCACTGCTAGCGGGCGCAGTGATCAGCGTCTTCGCATTGATGCGGTTGATCACCTCGCCCGGCGCCGGTGCCCTCGTCAACCGAGTTGGCGAACGAGTGGTGCTATCAACGGGGCTCGCGATTGTTGCGGTGTCGTCCTTCTTCGCCGGATTCGCTCAGGACTACGTGCAGTTGTTGGTACTGCGCGGGGTTGGGGGAATTGGCTCAGCCATGTTCACGGTGTCAGCGATGGCGCTGCTCTTGCGTGTTGCTGGACCTGAACAGCGCGGTCGAGCAGCGAGCGCGTTCCAGGCAGGATTTCTCTTTGGTGGGATTACTGGCCCGGCGATCGGCGGTCTTGTTGTCGGGTTCTCTATCCGCGCCCCATTCTTCGTCTACGCATTCACGCTCGGCCTGGCAACCATTGTGGCCGTTGTGTTTCTGCGGTCTCCCGAACAGATCGAGGCACAGCGGCTCGCGGACTCGAGCAGCTCGTCGTCGGCGACAGCTGAACCAGCCGAAGAAACGCTTGAGCTCGTGGTCGAACAGTCTCAAGAGGCAGGAGTCTTTGAGGCTCAAGCGGCGCACACTCAAGACTCCAGCGACGACGGTGGCGCCACGACCGCGCCGGAGGAAGAACATCCGCACGTCTCTTTGGGAACCGCGCTGCGAAATGGCGGTTACCGGGCGGCGCTGATGGCGAACCTGGTGAATGGATTCTTGACGTTCGGCATCCGGACATCACTTGTTCCACTGTTTGTTGTGGAGGCGCTCCTTCGCGGCCCAGGACTGGCGGGAATCGGCTTCTTAGTTGCAGCGGCGACCCAAGCGATCTCACTGGTCTTTGCCGGACGAATCGCCGACCAGCGTGGGCGTCGTCCCGCGATGTTGATCGGCATGATGACGACTGCGCTAGGTGCTGTGCTGCTGGCGTTGTCGGCTGAACCGATCTTGTTCCTGGTGTCGATGGGAGTGCTCGGTGTGGGGACCGCATTCCTTGGAGCTGCGCCTGCGGCCGTGGTCGGCGACGTGATGGGCAAACAGCGAGGCGGCACCGTAGTCGCGGTCTTCCAGATGATCGCGGATGTGGGCGCGATCGCTGGACCGCTGTTGGCGGGTCTGTTGGCAGACCGGCTCGGGTACCACTGGGCCTTGGCGAGCGCCGCGGCCCTGTGCCTCGTCGGGGTCATCGTCGTTTTCATGATGCCGGAAACCAAACGTCCGCCGACGGCGCTACCGGACGGTACCTAGGCTTCTTTGGGCGAGCCCCTGCCAGGCGGATGGCTCCGACATGCTTGACGTGCCGTCGCGCGGCAGGATACGGCCATGGCCCTTTTCAACACGAAAGTTGATCCGAAGGCAAACAAGCTCACCCTCGCAATTGACATTGGCGGGACCAAGATGGCCGTGGGGCTGGTGGATGCCGATGGCAACGCCTCCCATGTTGATCGGACGCCGTCACCAGCGAATCAGCGCGGCGACGCGATGTGGGACGCGCTGAACCGCCTGCTCGACAAGGTGCTCGATGACGCCGGAAATCCAGAGATCACTGGGGTCGGCGTTGGCTGCGCCGGACCCATGATCTGGCCTGAGGGAGTTGTCTCGCCAACGAACATCGTTGGCTGGCGCGAGTTTCCGCTGCGCCGCAAGCTCAAGGAACGGTTCCCCGGAATTCCCGTTCGCCTGCACAACGACGCCATCTGCATGGCGATCGCCGAGAACTGGAAAGGTGCGGCGGCGGGACATCAGAACGCACTGGGGATGGTGGTCTCGACCGGCGTTGGCGGAGGTCTGATCGTTGGCGGCCGCCTTGTCGACGGCGGTTTCGGGAACGCTGGACACATCGGCCACATCGTCATCGATCCGGAAGGTCCGGCCTGCCGCTGCGGCGGACGTGGATGCCTCGAGGCGATCTCGCGCGGACCGGCGACCGTGGCATGGGCGGTCGAAGAGGGCTGGAAGCCACACAACTCATCAGATCCGCTCGATGCCAAAACTCTCGCTGCTGATGCTCACGAGGGTGACGAGATTGCGATTGCTGCCTACCGCCGGGCCGGGTGGGCCGTCGGCGTTGGCTTGGCTTCCTGCGCCGCCCTGCTGGACCTTGACGTAGCGGTCATCGGTGGGGGACTGGTGCAAGCTGGCGACATCTTGATGGCTCCCATGAAGCAAGCATTTGACGAGCACGCGGGCATGACCTTCGTCAAGCGAATGAAGATCGTCCCGGCCGAACTTGATCAGCTTGCCGGTGTGATCGGCGCTGCAGCGCTCTTCGCCGAGGACGATCGCTACTGGTCGGCCGGCGACTAGGCCGAGTTAGTCGCTGGTTGCTGTCTCACAGCGGGTCCAACGCAACATTCGGTGAGATCGGCGCCCCACTTAGCCAATTCCACCGAATAGTTGCTGAACCGCGGAATATCGAGGTGTTGCGCTAGGTTCTTGTCCCGAACAAGATCCTCGACCAGTGGAGTTGCTGTGGCGCAGCCAGCAGTGTTCGCCGAAGGTTTGGTTAAGACCTACGGCGATGTGAAAGCCCTCGATGGCCTCGACTTATCGGTTCCGCAAGGGACGGTGCTCGGACTTCTCGGCCCAAACGGGGCGGGGAAGACGACGGCCGTTCGGATCCTGACGACCCTGCTGAAGCCGGACTCCGGTCGTGCTGAGGTCGCAGGGATCGACGTCATTAAGCACCCCGAACAGGTGCGCGGGATCATCGGCTTAACGGGCCAATACGCCGCGGTTGACGAGTACCTGACGGGCCGCGAAAACATCAACATGGTGGGGCGGCTGTACCACTTCGATGCAAAGTGGGTAAAACAGCGGGCCGACGAATTGCTTGAGCGATTCCGGCTCAGTGATGCTGCGGATCGACCAGCCAAGACCTATTCCGGCGGTATGCGTCGACGTCTCGACCTCGCCGCGAGCCTCGTCGCCAAGCCCGAGATCCTGTTCCTCGATGAGCCGACCACTGGCCTAGATCCACGGTCCCGCATCGAACTGTGGGAAGTCATTGAGAATCTGGTGGCAGATGGAACCACAGTTCTGCTCACGACCCAGTACCTCGAAGAGGCGGACCAGCTCGCCGAAGACATCGTGGTTATTGATCGCGGCAAGGTCATCGCCAAGGGGACAAGCGAAACGCTGAAGGATTCAGTCGGCGGTGATCGCGTTGAGATCATCGTGAAGGATGCCGGAACCCTCCCGGCCGCCGCGCAGGCCCTCGCGGCACTCAGCGAAAACGAACCCACAATCGACGAAGTCGACCGGCGCGTCACAGTTCCGGTTTCCGGAGGATCAACGGTCCTAGTCGACGTAGTTCGCGGGCTCGACAGCGCCGGAGTTGTTCTTGAAGACCTCAGTCTGCGACGCCCAACGCTCGACGACGTGTTCTTGTCACTGACTGGGCGCACAGCAGAAGACGAAGAAGAATCAGCGACGAAGGGTCGCGGCAAGAGCAAGAAGAAGGAGGCTTCGGCCTGATGAGTGCGACATCTGCAACCGTTCAACCACTTTCGACTGGCCAGCCGAAACCTCGATCACGTCCGCTGCTTGGTTGGCACCTCCACGACGGAATCGTCGTCGGCAAGCGCAACCTGATCCAGACGATCCGCGTGCCCGAACTGCTGTTCTTCTCGCTCGTGCAACCGGTGATCTTTGTCCTCATGTTCGCCTACGTGTTCGGCGGGGCTATCCCGGTTCCCGGGGCAACTGGCGAAGCTGGTGCCGAGGCTTACCGGGCCTATCTGATCCCCGGAATCTTCGCCCAGACGGTCGCATTTGCTGCGGCATCGTCGACGGTGGGTATCGCCGAGGATATGCACAAAGGGCTGATCGATCGCTTCCGGTCGCTGCCGATGAAGGCATCTGCCGTGCTGTTCGGTCGGACCTTTGCTGACGCCGCGCGAATGATCTTGGTGTTGACCGTGCTGACGATCACTGGCCTCGTAGTTGGCTGGCGGATTAACGACGGCTTCATCAACGCGGTCTTCGCGTACGCGCTGCTTCTGCTGTTCGCCTACGTCGTGGCATGGATCGGATCGTGGATCGGGCTCTACATGCCGAACCCTGAGACGGCCAACACTGCAGGACTGATCTGGCTGTTCCCGTTGACGTTCGTGTCGAACGCCTTCGTGCCGCTGGCCGGAATGCCGGCGGGGCTGCAGGCCGTCGCGGCCTGGAATCCACTGTCGGCGCTGACGCTGTCGTGTCGCGAGCTATTCGGCAACCCAACAGGTTTGGCGACCGGAGAACGGACTTACTGGTCGTTGCAGAATCCTGAGCTCTACACACTTCTCAGCTGTGCGCTGCTGCTCGCGATCTTTGTGCCGCTCGCCGTCAGGAAGTACCGCCGCACAACGTCCCGTTAGGCACGTCGATCTGTCGAATGCCTCTGAAGTGACGAGCGTCAGTTTGAGGGCATCTCGACGTTGACGATCTCGACTTCGAGTACCCGACCGTTCGGCAGTTCATACGTAACCGTCTCGTCGACGAAGCGACCGAGTACCGCCCCGCCTAGCGGTGATGTCGGCGAGTAGACGTCGACGTCAGTGTGAGCCGCTTCCTCTCGTGACCCCAGCAGGAATGTCTCTGTATCGCCGTCCGGGAACTTCACGGTGACGATCGTTCCGTGCGTTGCCTTGCCCTGTTCAGCATCCGGAGGTGTGCCAACGCGCGCGTTCTCAAGCATGTGTTTGAGCTGGCGGATTCGGGCTTCGTTCTTGCCCTGATCATCTTTGGCCGCGTGGTAGCCGCCGTTTTCCTTGAGGTCGCCCTCTTCGCGCGCGGCTTCGATCTTCTTCGTGATGTCGACGCGGATCGGGCCAGACCGCTCTTCGAGTTCAGCGTTCAGGCGGTCGAAAGCTTCCTGGGTGAGCCAGGTCTCGGGTGCCTCGGTCATGCAGGCCTCCATGGTTGAGGGGGATTTGAGGTTCCGGGTGGGAACTGCTCGGTCGGTGCGTGCAGGTTTCCAGGGGTTGCACAGCTGAGCACTTCGGCTGCAAATCCTAATCCTCGAGTCGCAACCTCATAAGTCGTTTGGCTGTATTCGCTGCCCGCCGGAATCGCCACAATGGCATAACCGAGATCCTGATGCGCTTTGTTTTGAACCCGCAACACACAATCCACGGAGGCGCTGGCCCCCTTGTTCACCTCGAAGGTGATGGAGGTGTGGTCTGGTGAGACGGCGTCCCAGGCAAGCAACCTGTACCGAACTTCGGGATTGGCGACCCGGTAGGCCATCCAGCCGCCTAGCCCGGCGATCAGCAAAGCGAGGACGGCGGCAATCACGATCGCCACAATCGGTGTCCGGCGATAGCCATAGCGATCCTGCAGTCGGGGTGGCAGATCTTTCATTCGAGTGGCAGACATCGACCCCATTGTCCGTCATGGAGGTCTGGCCGTGGTCTTATGGCCCGTGTGATTAGCGAATTGGGCATCCGGCTATTCAGCACGGTCCTTGCAGCAGGCGACCCGAACCCAACTCCGAGCGGCGCTCTGAGCGCTCCGCCACCGGTGATTGACCCCGATCGTGTGACGCCGGGAAACTGGGGCCTGATCGCGTTTATCTTTCTGCTCGTTGTTGCCGCGCTTTTGTATTTCTCGCTGCGCAAACAACTGCGAAAGATTGACTTCCCCGAGGATCCGCCGGATGCGCCGCCGACGCCACCGGGCAGTCGCGACATGGAAGATTCGCCCCGAGTCTCTGACTAACGTTCGGCGTCGGTCATTTCCTTCGACGGCCGCGATACGACAGCTGCGATGGAACGATGACGGCTGCTTCTGACAAGCGCTGAGCGGCCTCATCCGATGCGCGGTCGGTCCTTTGTCCCAATTCCCATGCGGTATTTGTTGAGCCCTTGAGGAGGACGAGCAGTTCATCGAAAGGCATGGGCTCGTGCAGCAGGAATCCTTGGCCTAGCCGGTATCCCATGTCTTTGAGCGCGGAGCATTGCTCCCGGGATTCGATGCCTTCGGCGATAACCTCCGATAGGTTCATCGACAGGCTCAGCTCACGGATCGCTTGTGCAAGTCCAAAGTCGAAGTCGTTGGGCAGGCCCGCAACGAACTCTTGGGCGAGCTTCAGCCCACTGACGGGCAGTGTTCGAAGGTAGTGAAGCGATGCCCAGCCGGTACCGAAGTCGTCGATGAACACAGATACACCGAGCTCGGCGATCTCGCGAAGCTGCGCAGCTGCAACACCGTCATTGGGCATCAGGACACTTTCGGTGACCTCAACAACAACGCGCGCGGGGTTGACCCCAGTCTCATGAAGGAGTTCCTTCAGGGCCTCTGCGACGCTGTCCGTTTGCAGTTGCCGACCCGAAACGTTCAACGCGATGCGCGCATTCGCATGCTCTGGGCACTGTTTCGCCCAGATTGCCGCGTCCAGCAGCGCACGCCGCATGACAAATCGGCCGATTTCAACGATGGCACCGGTTTCTTCAGCGATGCCGATGAAGTTGCCGGGCGCTAGTTCACCGCGGGTTGGATGTTGCCAACGGACGAGGGCCTCTGCACCAACAATCGACTCAGAATCGAGGTCGACGATGGGCTGGTAGCAAACACTTATTTCGTCGCGGTCGAGTGCGCCACGCAGCTGGTTCGTCAGCGAAAGTCGCTGGACCGCACTGTCGTGCATGTCCGTGTGGAACATGGCCACTTGGCCCTTTCCGGCAAACTTCGCGTCGTACAAGGCGATGTCGGCGTCACGTTCGATATCCGCGGGATCGGCAGTGCCGTCGCTCACTGCAATTCCGATGCTCGCCCCGACGACGATTTCGGTACCCCTCAGGTTCATCGGCAGGCTAAGTTGCTGCAGTACTCGCGCAGCAACAGCACCTGCGTCCTCGCCGGACCGTGCACTTTCGAGGATGACAGCGAACTCGTCGCCGCCCAGGCGGACAGGAGTGTCGCCCTCTCGCATACATTCCACCAAGCGGTCGGCGACAACTCGCAGTAGTTCGTCACCTGCGGGGTGACCGAGGGAGTCATTGACGTTCTTGAAGTCGTCGAGGTCGATCATCATTACGGCGAAGGTCTTGCCGGAGCGCCGACTACGAGCGGCCGCGCGAGAAAGTTCCTTGCGGAATACCGCCCGATTGTTAAGGCCCGTCAGTTCGTCGTGGAACGCTTGGTACGCAAGCTGTTGTTCGAGGACATAGCGATCCGTCACGTCGTGGTGGGTCACGACGTATTGGTTCTCCGCGGCGAGCCAGGAGATGTCTACCTCGACGCGGCGGTCTGGGGTCGACTTGTCATTGGCCGTGGCGACGTCCACGGGTAGATCGGATGCGCGCCGCCGCGACATGACGAGATCGCCCTTCGCTTCACCCACTGATCGAGCCCGTTCAAGCAACCCACGGGCCAGCGCAGGATCCTGGAACAGCTTGGTCCAGGCACTGCCTAGTACGTCGGTTGGCGATTGGCTCGTGAGATCCCTGATCGCCTCAGTCACGTAGCGGATCCGGCCTTCAGCATCGACCAATGCGATGACGTCACTAGCGTTGTGAAGCAGGAGTTGAAGGCGTTCGGTCGTCGCACGCTCGACGACACGACGCGAGAGCGCGAGTCGTTCCAACGCCATACCAAGGCTTTGGCCAAGGACGGCGAGCGAAGCTTGTGCTGGGGTAGTGACAATTTCCGGGGAGTCAACCACGAGGCGACGGGCTGGCTGACTGCCAGGGATCGACACGACTGTTCGGTAGCGGACGGTGCCGTTAGGCAGCCGAAGTCGGCCACCAAAGGGACCGAGCCCGACCGAGGCAAGTTCCTCCGCCGTGCCAAGGACACAGGTGACCTCAGGTTGCTCAACGAGGCGGGATGCCCAATCTGAAAGTCGACCATTCACCTCGCTCAGGTCCGCGGCACGCATCAAACCCGCATTGATTTCGCGCAGCACCTGTTCGCGATGAACCGCCTCACGGTAGCTCTGCACGAGCAAGTTGATCCGGAAGATCAATAGGCCCGTCAGCAGGATTGTCAGCACAACGAAGGCGCGGCCGTTCGTGAAGCTTGAGGGCTTATCTCCTGAAACCAACAGAAGTACAGGGGGCACCAAAACACATAACGCGAGCAGCACCAGGATGCGACTGCGTGCCGCGACGCCCGCGTCGATATCAGCTGCGGGTGGCCGACTTGCGGTCGAATCTAACGCAGCAGTTCCGGCCACGGCGAAGAAGATCATCGTCATGGCGAAGATCAGGTTGTGCCCGAGCGTTGGGTCAATGATCTGCGACGGCAGGAACTCAGCGAGGCCAAGGCCACCGGCGATGATCATCGCTACGAAACTGATCGCAAGAATTCGAGAGGCGCGGTTTACCGATCGATCTGTCGAGAACCACAGCCGCACTGTTAGGGAAAGCAGGAGGACGTTGAGCCCGTCGAACAGTAGGAGTCCAAAGCGTTCAAGTCCGTTGAGGGCCGAGTCACTCCAGAACGGGTACACCAGGAACTCAGTCGCGATCATGGCTGCCGCCACGAACACGATCGCCGAGTCAACGATGCCGCTGGAATCCGACACGGTTCGACGGTGACGGCTGACGAGCAAGTACGCCGCCACCGTCAACAATGTGAAGACTGCGGTAAGAGCCACGCCGACACTCGTGGGTGCTGTACCGGCCGAGCGTGGTGGGGCATCGAAGATCATTCTTGCGATGTTGATCAGAACGATCAGGACGGCCGCCCCTGCCACGCAACTCCAGGCGGAGCGTGCCCACACGCGGCGGCCCGTCGCGATGAAGCCGATGACGGTTGCGCAACTCAGACCCAGAAGGGTCCACAGAAATTGCTGGACGACACTGGAACTACTGGCGGCGAAGAACCCCACGAAACAGACGATGGAGAACGCAATCCAGATATTGCGCGCTTGAGCTTGCTTCATGAGACCTCCGTTCGCGTATCGCAGCCATGACAGTCCTACGTAGATCGTCTCTTAGATATGGGCAATTCGCACTACTGAAATCACGGTAAGGAACACAGAATTTTGCGCGTGACGTACGGTTGACCCGTGTTCAGATATGCCTTGTCCCGTCGCTGGATCCCGTGGCACCTGTTTTGCGCCGCACTCGTTGTCGTCATGGTGGTTGCTGGGATTTGGCAATGGTCGGTCGCATTCGACAGCGTTGACGCGAACGGCGAACCGAGTCTCAACGTTCGGAACTTGGTGTATGCGCTTCAGTGGTGGGTATTTGCTGCGTTTGGGGTGTGGTTTTGGTTCCGATTCCTGCGCGACCAGCGTGACGCGGAATTAGCGGACATGGTCGCTGCGGCAGATGTCGCGGTTGAGCAGGTCGCCGATCTTTCAGGTTCGGCCAGCACCGAGTCGGCGCAGGCTAGTGCGGCCCCAGAGTTGATCTCACTGGACGATTCAGCGGAACGGCGACGGGCACGCGCCCGCGACCTTCGAAATGGCGACCAATCAGCGGCGTCAGGCGAGTTTGGGATGGAAGGTAAGCGCCAATGACCGGTGCACTTCTGCGTTACCGAGTGATGGCATGGGTTACCGGAGTTTTCCTACTGCTCCTCACGATCTGGGCGATCCTGGGATATGCCGTTCTCGGCTATGGCGATGGCGGTCAGAAGCCCGCCCTGTATTCACTCATGTGGACCGGCCACGGTTGGTTCTACTTCATCTATTTGATTACGGCGGTTGACCTGACCTTCCGGATGCGTTGGTCCCCGATCGCCACGATCCTTATCTTGCTGGCAGGCACAATTCCGCTGGCCTCGTTCTTCGCGGAGCATTGGGTGACCAAGAAAGTTCGTTCGCAGCTCGGGGCGTTGGCTGACCCAACTGCGGCGACTGCGTCACCGGCCGATCAGATCAAACCGTCGACGTAACCGGCGGGTGCGCAAATTGCGTGACTGACAACGTATTTCCGTCGGGGTCGCTGAACCACGCAACTTGATCCCCGCTCGGTGAATTCCAGATTCCGTGTTGGTCTTGAAGGATCCCGTCGTAACGGTGAAAGCCGAGTCCTCGAGCAGCAAGTTCAGCCGTTGTCACATCGATGTTCTCGACGTTCCAGCCCACAATCGTGTGTTGGGCCTCCGGTATCTCCACGACCCGGGTCAGGCGCAGGCATGTTCCGTTGGCGTCAAGGATGCAGTATTCGTCGGTGCAGTCCGTAACGGTCAGGCCGAGGACGTCGGCGTAGAAGTGCATTGCCCGGTCAACATCGGACACGGGAACAAACGCAATGATCCTGCTGGTGTTGAGCATGGGTCACCCCTCGTCCGCTTGTGTTCCCGCTTGTACTAGAGATCATGATGGAGTGCTGCACCCATAGATTGCCGGGCAACGTCACGCAGATGCCTACTCTGACTCGGGAGCGGGACGAGGTTCGTTAGCAGGCACCGCAGCAGGTCCGGTGGATTCTGCGGCATCTTCAGGGGTCGGCTGGGTGAGGTGCGGAGCATTGGTTGTGCGCATCTTTCCGAGTGCCAGGATTGCGCGGACCCCCACACCGATGAGCGCGATGTTGACCAGCATCTGTCCGGTGACGATGATCCTTGTGACGTCGTCGTTTGGAGTGATGTCACCGAAACCGACTGTGGAGGCAACTACCACGGTGAAGTAGAAGGCGCCAACGTGTGACAACGGCTCGGTGAAGTGGTTTGGGTCAGTTACTGACATGCCGAGGTACAGGGCAGCAAACGCGTAAAGGTAGAAAGTCACAGAGAAGATTGCGACCTGAATTGCCTTCAACTGAGGGAAATTGTCATAAAGCACTCGCCGGACAGAGAAGTAGATAAAGAAGCCAAACAGTGCCAGCAGCATCAACATCACAACAAAAGGGTGCACGCCGTACTGGTTCTCAAACGGGGTCAGCCAGTAGGCCATAAACATCAACGCGGTGCCAATGACGACTCTGACCGTTGCGTTGAGGATGACTCGCTTGCGGTCTTTCTTAGACAGATCTCTAAGTCGCACGGCCGACTGAGGTGGCTTGTGCTGGTGCGGCTTCATGGTCAACTCCGGAGTAGCGGTGCGTTGAAGCGGAGCATACGCTCGTGCCGGGTTATTGGGCACCTGGCGAAGCCGCAAGCACACAGGAGTGAGCATGGGGACCACGTGATTTTGTTGCGCGCACCAGACGTGGAAGCCTGAGGCAATGACGACGTTGAAGTGCGCAGCGGTCTTGTGTGATCTTGATGGCACATTGATCGATTCCGGACATGCGGTCGATGCGGCATGGACCAGATTCGCGGTGGAGATTGGGCGAGACCCCGCCGAAATCCTGGCGATGTGTCACGGAGTTCGAACCATCGAGGTGATGGAACAGTTGAATCTGGGAACGCCTGCAGAGCAAACCGCGTTGGAAGTCGAGTCATGGTTGATTGATGCTGGTTCGGTACCCATCCCGGGGGCCGTTGACTTTCTGCGGTCGTTGCCCGAGGAGGCGTGGGCGGTTGTGACTTCTTCGATGGCTCCCACTGCTGCGTCACGATTTGAGTTCACCGAGCTCACCAAGCCGCGGTACATCGTGTCGGCAACCGATGTGGAGCGCGGCAAGCCCGACCCTGCGGGGTTTCTGCTTGGTGCGCAATTGCTGAACGTGAGTGCCAGCGATTGTGTGGCGTTCGAAGACGCGGCACCTGGTGTCGACGCCGGGAAGGCCGCGGGGGCGACGACGATTGGCCTGCTGACGACGAATCCCTACGACATAATGGCCCACTCGGACTACGTGATCGCAGACATGTCGGGGGTTCGGGTGGCGGACGCGGTTCGGACTGGCGAAACGGGTTGGGAGCTGACGCTCGAACTCGACCCTGTGCGGTAGGTTTTCGCTCGCAGCCGCCGTTCGGACGTAGGCAACCTGCATAAGGGGTGGAAACCCTGCCAGAATCACGCTGACGAGACGTACGCATTCGCGCTTCGGCGCAGGAAGATGGTGGACCACGATGACGACCCTGGGGTTTGTCGCAAGCTGGGTACTCTTCTTCATCGCCGGGATCATGATCTTAGGACCTGAGCTCGGCGGCGAAGATGGGTCGAAGGTCAAGGGCGGGATCTTGATGGTCTTCGTGTCGTTCCTGACGAGCGTCCTTCTCCTTGGGCTGAGCGCACTCGGATCGGCGTAATAACCGCTTAGAACATCCCGTTGTCATTGGCGGCGGAACCCGGAACGATCTGCAAGACATCCCAGTGCTCAATGATCTTTCCGTGATCATCGAAACGGAAGATGTCAATCCCGGCGTAGTCATTGTCGTTGGGCCACGTCTGGTGACAGTGGAGGATCACGTAGTCGCCGTCAGCAAACACGCGCTTGAACTCGACGTGCTTGCCGGGGTATTCAGCGGCCATCCGAACGAAGTAGTCAATGAATGACTGCTTGCCGTCCGCCACCTCTGGATTGTGCTGGGTGTAGTCATCGCCGACGTATAACTCGACGGCTCGCTGGGGGTCGTTCTGGTTGAACATCAGATCGTAGAACTGCGTCGCAGCCTCCTTATTGCGGTCATGTTGTGTTGTCACGGTGTCCACCATTCAGCGATTTCGGTCGGTTCCTGTCAGAGTAGTCGCCGCATAGGAATCTCGTGATTCGTCGCGATACGGCGGGAGGCGTGTGATGGCAATCGACGATCCGCACGGCTCACTCGCTCATCAGGTTCGGGCCGAGCTGAAGGTCATGTTCTCGCCGCCATTTGAGGTTGTGAGTTCGGTCCTTGTCAACGTAGCGATCGTGCTTGGTGTGTGGTTCTTCATCAACCCGGATCTGGTACTGCGACACACCGCCCTGATCTTCCTGCCGGTGGCAATCGCGTCCTGGTCATTCTCAGACGTTCCCGCCACAAATCTGATTGGCGGGAAGGCTGACCACACACGGGACCGACTGCATGATGCTCACCTGATCCGCCGCATCATGACCGTGCAGAACCTCGCCCTCTGGGTCCTAATTGCTCCTGCCTGTGCGTTGCTGGCAGTAGCACTCATGCCCAGCGGCGGTGAAGCCGTGATCTCTATTGCTGTGGCCGTGGCAGTCCTGTTCCTCCCGTTCCCCTACCTGGGTCTCGCTGCAATCGTTGCGCCGTTGCTCCCGTTCCATCCGATGCCGATGCGCGAACGCTTCCGCCGCCGCGATACCTGGCTGAGATACGGAATTGCGGTGGCGTTGGCATACCTGTTGCTGACTACCCCGGCAGCGATCATCTCGCTCGGTCCGGCAATTCTGATCTTGACCTTCGTTGGTCAGGATTCGATCCACTACTTACTCGCTGCGGTGCTGATGACACCGTGGTGCATTTTCCTGTGGCAGTGCGGGCTTCGCATCGCCGTGAGCATTGCGATTCGAAGGAAGGCGTGGCTTGAGGAGTTCCTCGCAGACCCGACGCGGGGCTAGCCGACTTGATCTTCCTCGTCGGTTTGGGCAGAGTTGGCGTGCTAGTGAGCAGTGCTCCGCCGGAGTCGCTGCAGTCGATCGACAACATCAACTTCAAGGAGCGACGGTGTACTCAAACACTCGTATTGCCGCGGGAATCATGATTGTCGCCGCAGTTTCCATTGGGTCCGCCGGGTGCAGCAGCAGTGGATCGTCCGAGCCCGCCGCCAGCTCGTCAGCGAGCTCGGCAGCTTCCGCGACCGCAACTGGCGGAACGTCTGGAACCGCTGCACTGCCAACCGGCTGGCCGACAGATGTCCCGGCTCCGACTGGCCTCGCCCTGACGCGTGTGATCCCGAGTCCGACGGCCCCCACCGGAAAGATCGCCATCTACACCGGGTCCGGCGAAAAAGCGGCTATCGATGCGCAGATGACGTCCGGCCTAGCCAATGCTGGGTACACCAAGGTGAGCTCCAGTGCGCCTGCAGCGAGCGTTTCAATCTCGTCGTGGAAAAAGGGCGAGACGACTGTCGGGCTGAATATCAATAGTGCCGGTGGAAACGTCACGTGTTCGGTATCGGTCAATCCGGTCGGCTAGCCACTATTGACAGTTACCCGGGAGGCAGAACGTTGGTTCGCTGACTGGGCTTCGCGGTTCAGGAAGGCTCCCAAGTCAGAGATTGTGCTCATCAACGGTGCAGGGAAAACCACGGTCGTGTTCTTGTCCACTCCGAGTTCGACCAGCGTTTGCAGGTTGCGCA
>JAOAUD010000064.1 GCA_030157755.1 Candidatus Nanopelagicales bacterium | reverse complement strand
AGAGAAGAACGACTTACTTCTTCCCCATACCCTCCATCATCGCGATCACACGCAGCATGACTTCGTCAGCTCCGCCACCGATCGACGTAAGCCTTCCGTCCCGGTAGTAGCGCGCTGGCCACATCTCCTCGGCGTACCCCATCCCACCGTGGAACTGCACGCAGGTGTCCGCAACTTCGCGTTGCAGGCGCCCGGTCTTGAGTTTGGCGATCGTCGCCATCCGCGACACGTCTTCGCCGGCGGCGTAACGCTCGCCAGCCGTGTACGCGTACTCGGTGACGATGTCGATCTCGGCGATGAGCTCGGCGAGTTTGTACTGGATGTACTGGTTTGCCAACAGCGGCTTGCCGAACGCGTCACGCTGGCGGAGGTACTCGATCGTCCGGTCGATCGCCTTACGCATGGAACCGCACACCATGTACGCCGCGATCAATCGCTCGTCCTGGAACTGGGACATCTGCTGTTGGAATCCGCGACCGATTTCGCCGACCGTGTTCGACACCGGCACGCGAACGTCCTCGAAGACGAGTTCGCCGGTGTCCGAAGAGTGATTTCCCATCTTCTTGATCGCACGACCGACAGAGAATCCGGGCGTGTCGGTAGGAACGATGATCTGACTCATCCCCATGTACCCGCCCTCGTCGCTGGTGCGCGCTAGCAGGCAAATCCAGTCGGCTTGTGTTCCGCTGGTGATCCACATCTTGGTCCCGTTGATCACCCAATCGTCGCCGTCGCGAACAGCGCGGGTCTTGATGCCGGCCACATCGGATCCGGCATCTGGCTCGCTGACTGCAACTGACGTGACCATTTCGCCGGACATGGCCGGGGCAAGGTAGGTGCGCTTCAACTCGTCGCTGCCGAACTTCGCCAGCGCGGGGGTCGACATTGACGCCTGAACGGCGATTGCCATCGGAACACCCGCGCAGTGAGCGGTCGCACCAAGTTCCTCACCAAGCACAACCGTGAAGGTGTGATCGGCACCTTGCCCGCCGAATTCCGGGTCGTATTCCAGCCCGAACATTCCAACCTTCGCGAGCTTCGGGAAGAGTTCGTGCGCGGGGAAGATCCCGGCGGCCTCCCACTCGTCAACGTACGGGTTGATCTCGGATTCGATGACCGCGCGGACTGACTTGCGGAACTGCTCGTGTTCTTCGGTGAACCTCATACTGATCGTCTCCTCGGGCTGGTTGTCGAAAGTTCGTTGATGGGTGGACGGTTAGGCAGACAGACCGAGGGCATTGGCCCACAGCCGAGTCAAGGTGTCGGACACAACTTGGGGGTCATGGCGCTCACGGCGGACGAGCCACTGACGGCCGAATCCTTCGACCATCGCGCACAGCGCAGATCCAGCCAGGTAGGCATCGAGTTCGCGGTCGACCATCCCGTCTTTCTGAAGGCGCCGGATTCCAGCGACCGCGCGTTCGACGTAACGCTGGCGAAAGTTGGCGAGTAGCAGTCGGTACTCAACCTCCGTCGTGCCAACCTGTTCGACGACCTCGAGCAGCCGCGAGTGCGCGGTGTAGCTGTCGAGGAAGTTCCGGTTCGCCTCCGCAATACGGTCCACCGGATCTGAAAGTTGCGGGCTGATCCGCCACTCTCGATCGAGCTGAACAGTCAACTCAACTACCACCGCTTTGAAGACTCCGGCCTTGTCCTCGAAGTAGGTGTAGACCGTGCCGTGAGCAACGCCGGCGGCCTCAGCAATGTCGCTGATTCTTGTTGCCGGGTAGCCCTTCTGCTCGAATACTTTGCGCGCTTCGACGAGTAGGTTCTCCCGGGTGCGCCGGCCGCGTTCAGTCAGCGGATCGCGCTCCGTGCTGCCTGCCACTTCGGTGGTCGTCGATGAGGCGCCTGCCATGGCTAGACCACGTCCTCGGACAGCGGCAGTGCGATGTCAGGAATGAGATCGCTTGGCAGCCGAATTAGGCGGGCACGGAATTGCTCACCGAGGCCCTTTGCCTGTGGGTCAAGTCGATTTGTCTCAGCGACCCCGCGGCCCAACAACCCGTGAATCACCACGTTGATCGCGCGCAGATTCGGTAGGCGGTACATGTCAACACCGAGTGGATCGGCCTCCGGCAACAGATCACGCACGCGATCAGCCGTCAGCCATGATTCGAACCACGAGTACCGCAAGTCCGCGAGCCCGTCGCCAAGTTCGGGGACCCAGAAGCCCACGTTCGCTGCGCCGCCCTTGTCGCCAGAACGAGCACCGACCAGTGCGCCCAACGGCACAAGCGCCGCACTTGCCTCGGGGATATCGCGGTATTGCGCGGCCTCGGGTTGGGTGACGACAACCTCCGAGTGTTCCCCGTGGAATCCGCCGGGCGAGACCTTGAACGGCTCCTGGCCGTCCACATGGACCGTGACGTGAACCGCGTTGGAATCGACAGTGCTCGGCCAGTAGACCCCAAATGGTGAACCTTCAGTTGGGGGCGCCGTTGGGAACATCCCCGGGTACGTCGCGAGCGCCGATTCGACGATTGTCGAAGTGAACGCGCGGCCGACCTTCTTCGGATCAGGATCCTTCACCGTGATGCGCAGGAAGGATTGCGAATCCGAGATGGTGACCGGATTGTGGTGACCCGTGACCAGAAGTTGAACGTCGAGCTCCTTGACATCGAGGGTCGACCGCTCAGCCAATGTGGTCGGGTCTGGGTAGTACTCAAGGGCATCTTGCAGGGTGATCCCGGCGATCGTCCTCAGCGCCAAGTCCGCCTTGTCGTGGACACTTCGCCCAGTGATGACCAACGTTGCGGTGTTCCGGAATCCGCCGAGGGTATTGATGGCGACCTTCAGGCGCGAGGGCGGCCACTGGCCCCGAACACGGCCGATGCGAACACGGTTATCACCGTCAGGGCGAAGTTCGATCGAATCGAATCGGGCCGTGACATCGGGGTTCAGGTACGCGGGCGAACCGAGTTCATACAGCAACTGCGCCGTGACAGTTCCGATGGAAACCTCGCCGCCGGTGTTCTCGTGTTTGGTGATGACGCAGGACCCGTCCGCCTCAACTTCAGCGATCGGGAAACCTGGATGTTCCAGGCCGGGGACATCCTTGAAGAAGGAGTAGTTGCCGCCAGTCGCCTGGGTTCCACATTCGATGACATGGCCCGCAACCAACGCACCAGCAAGCGCATCGAGTTGGTTGTCGTCGCCCTCTAGCGCGGCGTCGTACGACCACCCGTGCCACCACGCCGCTGGACCGATTGCGAGCGCTGCATCGGTGACCCGACCGGTGATCACAACATCCGCACCCGCATTGAGTGCCTCGGTGATCCCGCGCGCACCGATGTAGGCGTTGGCCGTCAAAGGGTGGAATCCAAGTGCTGCTAGGTCCTCACCGGTGTCGAGGTTCAGCAGCGGTTCGCCCGTGCCTCGCAATTCGTCGATCTGCGGCATCAGGTCGTCACCAGTGACGTACGCGATCTTCACGTGGCCGAGTCCGAGCTCATCAGCCTTCGCCCGGATCGCCAACGCGCAACCTTCGGGATCGAGCCCGCCAGCATTCGACACGACCTTGATGCCACGCTCCAGGCAAGTCCCGAGGACTTGCTCCATCTGCTTGGCGAACGTTCGCGCCCAACCAGATCCTTCGCCCGCCTTCAGGCGCTGACGAGCGAGGATCAGCATCGTGAGCTCCGCGAGCCAATCGCCAGTCAGGACGTCGATCGGACCGTCATCAACCATCTCCTTCGCCGCCGCCAAGCGATCGCCGAAGAAGCCACTGCAGTTCGCGATGCGGACCGGTCGTTTGGTGTCAGTCACGTGAGGTTCTCCTTCATGGCGCTGAGCAGGAATATGCGGGTGGTCATTGCAACGTCACCAGGACCTGATGGGCATCAACGGAGTCGCCCGAACGCACCAGAACTTCGTCGACCACACCCGCTGCGGCGGCGGTGATCCGGTGCTCCATCTTCATCGCCTCAAGGACAACCAAGGTTTGACCTTCGGCAACCTCGTCGCCCGCTGCCACCTCGACCGAAACGACAGTGCCGGGTACCGGCGCCGACGGACCGCCACCGGCGGCCGCGAGATCAAGATCGGCGAATCGGGGCAGCGAGCGAAACGTCTGTGAGTTCGTTCCGTCATTGACCCACGCGAGGTCGCCTCGGGAGGACACCCGGTACACCCGGGAAATCCCGTCAAGCGATACCCGCAGGGTGACGTGGCGCTGAGCACCTTCGGTGGTGCCGACGGATTCGAGCACATCAATCCGGTAGCTGATCCCGTCCGGTTTGCCGCTCCACCCGGCCGCTGCTTCCGACGCGCGCAGCGTGACTCGGCCACTGCGATCAGGTGACGGCCACGACACAACTGCCGCTTCCACCGACTCCCCGCTGCGGTTGAACGCCCAATCCGCACGCTGCGGGACTGCCGAGATGTTGCGCCAGCCGAACGGTGCAACGTCATTCCAAGGTGCGTCCAATTGGTTGCTGACATCGATGCCGAGAGTCACCGCGATCAGTGCACGTTCGCGCTCTGATTCGGTGATCACAGGAAGCGACAGCAATTCCGCATTGAGGTCCAGGAAGTCGGTTGTTGTAGCGCCGCTGGCGAAGGCTTCGGACTCGAGAATCGCGACCAGCGAATCACGGTTGGTCACCACACCGGCGATGTCGCGACTTCTCAGATTCCCGGCGAGCTGCTGTGCGGCAGCCGCGCGACTCGATGCATGGCTAATGATCTTGGCGAGCATCGGGTCGTAGTACGGGCTGACTTCGTCGCCAGCAGCAAATCCGGTGTCTTCGCGACAGTGAGGCGCGCCAGGCGCATCGATGCCAAAGGCTGCAAGGCGGCCGGTACTCGGAAGGTAGTTATTGGCCGGGTCCTCGGCGTACAACCGAACCTCAATCGCGTGTCCGGTGGAGGTGAGTTCGTCTTGACTCCGCGGCAGTTGCCCACCGTTGGCGACGTGCAACTGCCAGGCCACAAGGTTCTCGCCGGTGACTTCCTCAGTGACCGGGTGCTCAACTTGCAGCCGCGTGTTCATCTCAAGGAAGTAGAAGACTTGCTCCGCGCCCTGACCGAAGACCAGGAACTCGACGGTTCCCGCGCCGACGTACCCGATCTGGCGAGCCAACGACGTTGCGGCGTCATACATCCGATCAAGCGTGGCGGTTGTGGTCCCCGGTGAAGGGGACTCCTCCACGATCTTCTGATGGCGACGCTGAACGGAACACTCCCGCTCGAAGAGGTGCACAACGTTCCCATGTGTGTCGCCGAAGACCTGCACCTCAACGTGGCGAGCTCCCGTCAGGTAGCGCTCGAAGAACACCGTGGAATCGCCGAAGGAGTTCTGCGCTTCACGTCGCGCGGTTTCGACCGATTCGATGAGGTCCGCGGGACTCTCAACGACCCGCATCCCCTTTCCACCACCGCCCGCGGAGGCCTTCACGAGCAGCGGATATCCGACCGCGTCGGCTATGTCGGTGAGCTGGGCTTCAGTTACGTCCGCTGCCAGTTCGGCACCTGGGACCAATGGCACACCTGCGGCCTGCGCGAGGCGCTTGGCCTCAACCTTGAGCGCCATCGATCGGATCGATTCGGGCGTCGGTCCAACCCAGGCGATCCCTGCGTCGATGACGGCCTGCGCGAAGTCGGGATTCTCCGAAAGGAAGCCGTACCCGGGATGAATCGCATCCGCCCCGACGCGGCGAGCTGCCTCGAGGATCTTCGCCGTGTCCAGGTAGGACTCAGAACTTGTCACTCCGCCGATGGCAACCGCGATGTCTGCCTCGCGCACATGTGCGGCTGAGGAATCCGGTTCGCTGAATACGGC
>JAOAUD010000063.1 GCA_030157755.1 Candidatus Nanopelagicales bacterium | reverse complement strand
TCGAGGAAAGTCCGGACTCCACAGGGCAAGGTGGTGGGTAACGCCCACCCGGGGTGACCCGCGGGACAGTGCCACAGAAAACAGACCGCCACTCGACTTGTCGAGCGGTAAGGGTGAAACGGTGGTGTAAGAGACCACCAGCTCGCTAGGTGACTAGCGAGGCTCGGTAAACCCCACCTGGAGCAAGGTCAAGAGGGCCGCAAGGCCTGCGCGAACGAGTTGCCCGCTCAATGTTCGCGGGTAGACCGCATGAGGTTGTCGGCAACGGCAGCCCTAGATGGATGATCACCGTGTCCGCCTCGGCGGAGTTCACAGGATCCGGCTTACAGATCGACTCGTCCCCTTCACCCTGCGGTCGGAGCCCTCAGGGACCGCGAGTATTAGCCCGGAGCGCTGAAGTTGTCGTTGAGGGCGCCAATGAAGCCTCTGGGGTTTCCGCTCAGCATTGGCGGCTTCTTCTTGCTCGTCACCACTTTCGCCAGCGCTGCAACGGCTCCTTTGGGCGTTGACCTGGCAGCGGAACTGCCATAGGTGTAGAAGGTTGCAATCCTTGCCCCAGATACGACGATCGTCACCCGTTCAATGGGTGAACCACCGTTGGTGAGCTCGCCGGTCCAGATCTTGAGACGCTTCTTGGAGAGCTTTCCCTTCGTCACGCTCTGTTTGGTCCAGACGAAGGGCCCCACTTGCGCGCCGACGGCTGTATCCGCTTGCCGCAACTGTGAGGCGAGCGCGAGCGCAGCGGCTTTGGATGAGGTCCTACCCGCCGCGACTTGAGCGTAGGAGGGAGCTGAACCGCCGAGATCGACCCACATTCTGACCGAGCATGATTGAGCCATTGGACACAGAGAACCCATGCCTCCCGGCGGGTTTCCCAACTCGGCGGCAGTTGCCTCCGTCCAGCTTCCGCTCACCTTCAACTGCTTGAGCGATGGCAGCGCAGACCCCGCGTAGGCGGGGGCCGTCAGTACAAGCGGGGTGACCACCAGGGCTGCGGAGATTGCTGCAATCGTCAACGGTTTCCTCATGTGTGCAGTATCAGTGCGAGCAAGTGCCTTCACAACGCGCGGGAAGACCGAGGTCACCCGTTTGCCAAGGCAGCGACGCGTACGAAGCCCCATACAAATGGGGTAGCTGCTCGAGCCGTGACGTGTCGCGAGTCGCCACGGCACCCTGGGTATTCCTGTTGCGAAGCGACGGTCATGAAGGTGATCCATGAGTAGGGGGCAAGCACGGCAATTCAAGCTAGTCGCGGGCTCACCCAATGCTGACCAAAGTGACAACGGGTGGCGAATCATCAATCAGCAATGCGCGCGATATTGCCGCTAACGCTCGGAGCCGCCGCGCGGTGATCCGGCTTCACCGCTCGCCGTCGAGATGTCGGTTCACCTTCTCTGAGACACGCGCCACCGTTGCGAGTTCCTCCGGCGTCAGGATGTCGAACACATTGCGCCGCACGCCTTCGACGTGAAACGGCGCAGCTTCATTCAACGTGCGCAACCCACTGTCGGTGAGCACAGCAAATAGTCCGCGCCGGTCGTCTGGGTTTGCCTCCCTACGGACTAGGCCAGCCTTTTCCATGCGGTCTATCTGGTGCGTAAGCCGACTTCGAGATGCGAGCGTGATCTTCGCCAGTTCGCTCATTCGCAGCCGTTGATCCGGGCCTTCGGATAGGCGAACCAGAATTTCGTAATCGCCCATTGGTAGGCCGAACTCGTCTTGAATCTCTTGACCTAGGTGCGCATACAGCTTGCGCGTAGCCATGATCCAGGAGCGCCATGCTTGCTCCTCGGACTCCGAAAGGCGGTCGGACACTGCGGCTTAGTCCTCGAGGTCCCAGATTCGGATGCCGCCAAGAATTCCGGCCGTGTTCGGCACGATCGTTGCCTTCGGTCCGAAGTCGACGGCCGACACATGCTTGGCGTTTCCGCCACCGATGTAGATCGAATCGAAGTACAGGAAGTCATCGAATGCCTGGACCGCTCGCATGACGTTGCGGCGCCATTTCTTCTTGCCGTCGGACTTGCGAGCGGCGTTGCCAAGCAAGATGTCGAAGGTTTGGCCCTTTCGGAACGGAGCGTGGGAAAGTTCCATGTGCGGCAGAAGCTTGCCGTCGCTGAATACCGCTGTGCCGCAACCGGTTCCCAAAGTCATCACGAACTCAAAACCGACGCCGTTGACGACTGCACAGCCTTGAACATCGGCATCATTGGCAACTTTCACAGGAACCTTGAACGCACGCGCCAGCGCACCTGCGAGGTCAAAACCGTTCCAGAGCTGAACAAGGTCGGGATCTGGCGGCCCGCCGTATACCCGTCGCGAAAATGCTGGCACCTGAATGACCCGGCCATGCCGCACGAGGCCGGGGAATCCGACAGACACTCGATGAAACGACGGGAGCTGTTTGGCGATCACCTGCAGCGACTTCACAAGCGTCGTTGGCGGGCACGGATACGGAGTCTCGACTCGAATTCGATCCGCCATCATGACGCCCTTGGGATCGAGGACGCTCGCCTTGAGGCCGGTCCCACCGACGTCGATGGACAGGGTCGTCACATCGGCTGGCCAACGCGTTGTGGTTCCGGAACTTGAAGGTGCCATCGGGTGCTCCTCGGTCGAATCGAGCTAGCTTCCGTTCGAGCCTAGGGCGGTTGCCGATGCCACGCACGCTGACGTCAACCCGGCACCGCGAGGAAGGACCGCCGAGGCACACGACCCGCTGAGAATCAGGTGGTGGTCGCTGACGTCTGACGAGCCTCGCGTTGGGCAATTGCGTGCTCGCTGGTTCGCACGTCGTAGCGCCACATCGTTGGAAGGAACACCGCGATGATCGCGGCGGCGCCCGCTGCGAGAAATCCACCGCTGGCAATCGAGAACCGCAACGACACCGCCTGCGCCATCAGACCGCTGCGGATCTGCCCCAGTTGAGGTCCAGTGGTGAAGGACAGCAACTCGAGGCCTGCCATGCGGCCCCGAAGTTCGTCGGGCACGGTCTGGTTCCACATCGACATCCGGAAGATCCCGCTGATCATGTCCGCGCCACCCGCAATCGCGAGTAGGCCCAGCGCCCACCAAATGTTGGTTGCCAGCCCGAAGAACCCAATGGCGATGCCCCAGCACACCGCGGCAATTACGAGGCCGCGGCCATGACGGTGGACCCGATGGACCCAACCACTCGTGGTCGCCGCGATGAGGCCACCGACGGCCCCGGCGGCGTATAACCATCCGAGTGCCCACTCGGCGTCCAACGCTTGCGCAACGAATGGGAACAGGGCATATGGGAAGGCAAGCGTCATGGCTGCGAAGTCGATGAGGTACGTGCCGAGGAGATCCTTGCGGGTCCACGCATAGTTGAGGCCTTGCCCAATACGTTTGATGCTCGCGCGCTCCGAATCGGGAGCCTTGGGAATCCGTCGAAGCGCGAGGAAGAAGCCCAGTGAGATGACGTAGGTCGCGGCATCCACTCCGTAGGCCCACGGCGTTCCCCACGTTGCCAGGATCGTTCCGCCAATCGCGGGTCCGATGATTGCCCCGGCAGTCATGCGCGACATATTCAGCGCGGCGCCAGCAGGAAGTTGTTCGTGGTCGAGTACCAGTGGGGTGATCGCCTCAGCGCTTGGTCGCTGCAGCGCATCAGCCGTCGCAAAGAGCATGGCGCACAGATAGACCACCCATAGTTGGGGCTCAGGCAGTAGTGCATTGGCAACGAGGACCAATGAGAACAACAGCGAGAACGCCTCGCAGATGAGCACCACTCTGCGTTTGTCCAAGGCATCGGCGATGGCGCCGCCCCACAGGCCCGCCAAGATCAAGGGCACAAGTTGGAGGAGCCCCACGAGGCCGACAGCAGTGAAGGAGTCAGTCAGTTCCTTGACCTGGAATGGGATCGCGACGTACGTGACCATGGATCCCAGAAACGAAATCGCCCCGCCGAAGAACAACTTGCGGTACTGGGAAGAGGCCCGAAGTGGGCTCAGATCCATCCGCCACCGAGACTGTTTGGCGGCGTCCGATGCTACGTCGGATTCGCCCGATTCTGGTGAGCTCACAGTTCAGCTAGGGCAGTGTGAGGATTTCTGAACCGGTATCCGTCACCAAGATTGTGTGCTCGAACTGGGCAGTCCACTTACCGTCGCGAGTGACGACGGTCCATGAGTCATCCCAGACGTCATAGTCGATCGAACCGAGCGTGAGCATGGGCTCAATCGTGAACGTCATTCCTGCCTCGAGTTCAAGGTTGAGGGTCGGGTCGTCGTAGTGCGGAACGACCAATCCCGAATGGAATGCGGTTCCGATTCCGTGCCCCGTGAAGTCACGAACGACTCCGTAGCCGAAGCGTTTGGCGTAGGACTCGATCACTCGCCCGACGACCGACAGTGAGCGTCCCGGCGCGACTGCCTTGATGGCTCGCATGGTTGCTTCGTGGGTGCGTTCAACCAGCAGTCGGTGTTCCTCTGACACGTTGCCGGCGAGGAAGGTCGCGTTCGTGTCGCCGTGGACTCCGCCGATAAATGCCGTGATGTCGATATTGACGATGTCGCCGTCTTGGACGACGGTGGAGTCCGGGATCCCGTGGCAAATGCATTCGTTGAGCGAACTGCACAGTGACTTCGGATACGGAGCATGACCGCCGGACCCCGGGTACTCCAACGTCGAGGGGTAAGCGCCGTGATCGCACAGAAACTCGTGGCCGATGCGATCGAGTTCGTCTGTGGTGATTCCCGGCGTGACATTGCGGCCGACCTCGGCAAGGGCCTGGGCGCCGAGCCTCCCGGCGACGCGCATCAGTTCGATCGTTTCCGCGTCTTTGACCTCTGGCCCCACGTACGGAGTAACGCGCGATTTGCCGACGTACTCGGGGCGTGCGATCGACGCAGGCACAGTCCGAATAGGGCTCACTGTTCCAGGCTGAAGCGGCATGGGCGAAGTGTAGATGTAACGACGGATGCGGTGAGGGCCTTGGAGTCGCTATTCTGCTAATGCGGCTATATGGGGTCGCCCTGAACTACGGGAGTCGTTGTGGCCTGGTGGTACAACCTGCTGACCAACAAAGTTGAAGAGGGACCTGGCGCCCCGAACTCAGAGCGCCTCGGCCCGTTCGAGACTGAGGACGCCGCCGCGAATGCGTTAGAGAACGCACGGGCTCGCAACGAGAAGTGGGACCTGGAAAACGCCACGTGGGACGGCGACAACGAATAGCGGTTAACCCCGCCGCGTGGGCCGAACGTAAGTTTCTGCGACGCTTTGACGCATGACTGATGCCGCAAAGCCAGCCCCACGCGATCCTTTTGACCTGCCTGATGTGTCCGACCTGAGCATTGGTGTGCTTGGGGGAACCGGCGAGCAAGGACGCGGGTTGGCCCTGCGATGGGCAATGGCGGGGCATCGGGTTGTCCTCGGTTCACGAGATGCCCACCGCGCGGCAGCCAGTGCTTCGGAGCTTGGCCATGGTGTGACGGGTGCTGCCAATGACGCATGTGCCGCGGGGGCAGACGTCGTGGTCGCGGCAGTTCCGTGGGCCGGGCACGCGGCACTTCTCGAGTCACTAACCGAGCCACTCTCAGGCAAGATCCTTATTGACTGTGTGAACCCGTTGGGATTCGACAAACAAGGCGCATTTGCGCTTCCGGTCGAACAAGGCAGTGCGGCGCAGCAGGCCGCCGAACTCCTGCCGGAGTCGCGGGTGGTTGCGGCGTTCCACCACATCAGCGCTGTGCTGCTACTCGATCCGGCGGTGGAATCGCTGGATACCGATGTCCTTGTTCTGGGCGATGACCGAGGTGCCACGGACATCGTGCAGGCGCTTGCGAATCAAATCCCGGGGATCCGCGGGCTATATGGGGGTCGCCTTCG
>JAOAUD010000062.1 GCA_030157755.1 Candidatus Nanopelagicales bacterium | reverse complement strand
TCAAGGGTCAGTCGGCGTACAAAGTCGTCGCGCGCATCAGTCACGCTTTTGATTATTGCCATGCCACGGGCCGCCCACAACTTGCAGCGACGTTATGTGTGGCGTGCGTGAGCTTCAGTCTTGCGGAACCCGTTCATTGAGCCACGCCACGACGTCGGCGATGACAACATCGCGTTCCGGCTCGTTGTAGATCTCGTGATAGAGCCCGTCGTAGATGGTCAGCGTCTTGTCTTGAGATCCGACCTTTTCGGAGATCATCTTGCTGCCGTGCGGGGGAGTGACGACGTCGTCTCCGCCGTGCATGATGAGGATCGGGACGGTCAGCGTTGGCAACGCTTTGCCGGTGACGTCCATCGCGTTGATCATCTCTGAACCCATCCGAGCACGCACCTTGCCGTGGGTGACGAGTGGGTCGTTCTCGTAGGCCTCGACAACTGCAGGGTCACGGCTGATCTTGTCGAGTTGCAGGGACGCGACGCCGAAGTCCGGTGCGACCTTTGCGAGCAGGTTTCCGATGGTGATCGTGAGCGAGGAAATATCGTCAGGTTTGTCGGCCGCTGCGCCGGACAGCACGAGGCCCGTCGCTTCTGAGTCGTCGCGGGTGACGTAGCGCAGGCTGATCAATCCACCCATGCTGTGGCCGAGGATGAACAGCGGAAGCGGTGCCGGATAGCGCCCGCGCAGGAGTCCCTCGTAGGTACTGAGGTCATCGACGAGATCGTCGAATTCCTGCACTTGGACTCGCTTGCCTTCCGACTGACCGTGACCCCGGTGATCGAGGGCTCCCACGGCAAATCCAGCCTCAACCAGATCGGTTGCGAGTGCGGAGTAGCGGCCACTGTGTTCGGCATAGCCGTGAACAATCAGGATCACACCGCGAGCGGGCGCGTTTTTGGGAGCCCACTCTTGGAAGAAGATCTGATTACCGCGGACTCCGGCGAAGTTCCCGCTGGTGTGTTCAATGTTGGCTGACTGCGAGCTATCGGATGTCATGGACGACGAGCCTACGCTGACGTAGAAAGTCAGACGAGCAACCGGGGTGGTGCGCCACGCCGAGGGCACAAATGGGTGACCACGCCGCTAACTGGCGCTAGCGTCGCATAGGTGCGACGAGATCCTTTGCGATCCCGGCGAGGAAAGGCTGCCGCGGTTGCCGCCTCGGTGGCAGGAGTGTGCGCAATTACCTTCATCAACCCCACGGCGTTCGGGGTTGCTCCGCAAGCTGCGATTGACAACCAAGTAGGCGATGCGCACGACGATCTCGCTAGTGCCAATCAGAAGGTCAACGAGGTCACCAAGGAACTCGAACTCGCTCAAAAGCAGCTTGGCCCAGCCGAGGCTCGCCTCGCCGCCGCACAACAGTCCGCCGCAGTGGCAGGCTCGGCGGTGGCCGCGGCGGAAAAGACATTGGCCGATTCCAAAGCGGCACTGGTCGCGGTGCAGGCCGAAGTCGCAAAGATTGAGGAGGAAGTTGCGCAAATTCGGGCTCAGATCGGCGCACTTGCTCGAGTCATCTACACAACCGGCGGCCAGTTCGAGGAGATCCAGGTCCTCCTGGACTCAAAGAATCCGGCCGAATTCACCGAACGCCTCGCTGCGCTGCGAAGGGTCTCGCGTGGCAATAGCGACACTTTCGAACAACTCGCGGTTGCGCAGGTCGCGCTGTCGGCGAAGTTAGCCGAGAGCAAGCGATTGAAGGACCTGGCAGCTGCGAAGGAAGTCGAGGCGAGCCAGCGGGCGGAAGATGCTGCCAACGCGGTTAAGGAGGCGAACCAGGCAAAAGGAGTCGTCGATCAACTAGTCGCACAGCGCGCGGCAATTGTGGCGAAAGCGGACTCCGAGAGAGACGCGGTGAAGGCCCAATACGAGGCTCTTCGCGCTGAGCAGGCTCGAATTGCTGCCGAGGCCGCGGCCGCTGCGGCCGCCGAACGCGCCAAGGAGAAGCAGAAACAGAAGGGCAACCCTGGGGGATCAACAGGCGGTTCGGGCGGGTCGGGCGGTTCGGGCACCCCGGGCGTCATTCCCACCGGTTCGCTGAGTTGGCCGATGCCCGGGCGCAAAGCGGGTGGCCGAACCGGGCCACGCATCCACCCCGTGTATGGGTACCGCTCGTGCCACACGGGTGACGACATCGGTGCACCATCTGGAACTCCGATCAAGGCCGCGGCCGATGGGGTCGTCATTTCAATTGCGTCTGGCGGTCCGTATGGCAATCACACGCTGATAAGTCACGGCGGCGGCTTGGTAACGATGTACGCGCACCAGTCACGCTTTGGTGTTACCCAGGGCCAGCAGGTCTCGCGTGGACAGACAATCGGCTACGTCGGCTCAACCGGCTACTCGACTGGACCCCATCTGCATTTCGAGGTGCACGTCAACGGGATCCCGTGGGAACCCATGGGGTGGTTTGGCGAGTCGAAGCACAGGGTCACCTGCGCGTAAGGTGTGCGCATGGCACGCGAGAAGGGGCGCAAACTAGTTGCGCAGAATCGCAAGGCGCGCCACGACTACCACATTGAAGACGTGTTCGAGGCCGGCCTTGTGCTGCAGGGCACAGAGGTCAAATCCCTTCGGGCCGGGCACGCGACTCTTGTTGACGGATACGCAGACGTCAAAGATGGAGAAGTGTGGCTCCACGGAGTCCATATCCCTGAGTACACAGAAGGAACGTGGACCAACCACGAGCCTCGGCGCAAACGCAAACTACTGCTGCATCGCAACGAGATCTCCAAGTTAATCGGCAAGACCAAAGAGGGTGGCTTCACGCTCGTTCCCCTGTCGCTGTATTTCAAGGATGGCTACGCAAAGGTCGAAATCGCCTTGGCACGCGGGCGCAAGGCGTACGACAAAAGGCAAGCAATTGCTGAGCGTGATGCCAAGCGCGAGGCTGAGCGTGCCACGGGTCGGCGCGCAAAGGGGTACCTCGATTGAGGCTGCCAGTCATCGACGCGTTGGGGATTCCTGGCGTCGTTGACGTTCACGCGCACTTCATGCCTGATCCCGTGATGCGCAAGGTGTGGGCAGTCTTCGATCAGGCGCAGGATGTGTATGGCGTTGATTGGCCGGTCGAGTATCGAGGCACGGATACCCAGCGACTGTCGCAACTGCGCGAGCTTGGGGTCTGTGCCTTCACTTCATTGGTTTACGCACACAAACCTGGAATGGCTGCATGGCTCAACGATTGGTGCGCGGCGTTCGCCGCCGCCACACCTGACTGCTTACCAACAGCAACGTTCTACCCGGAACCTGGCGTGGATGAGTACGTGGCGAGCGCGATTGATCGAGGTGCGCGGATCTTCAAGGTGCACCTTCAAGT
The DNA here is from genome assembly GCA_030157755.1 of Candidatus Nanopelagicales bacterium. Classification (GTDB taxonomy): domain Bacteria; phylum Actinomycetota; class Actinomycetes; order S36-B12; family UBA10799; genus UBA10799. The sequence goes on along the minus strand of JAOAUD010000062.1, from coordinate 2,551 downwards.
AGGGGCGTTCGATCCGCGCAATGCTCTGCTGGCTCCCGTCTGGGGTCAGCTGGCTGAGGCTGGAATACCCGTCGTCGTTCACTGTGGTTCGGGGCCAGTGGCAGGGGAGTTCACCGGCCCGGGGCCAATCAGTGAGGTTGTCGCACGCAACCCGAACCTCCAGTTGATCATCGCGCATATGGGGGCACCTGAGTATTCCGAGTTCCTGGCCTTGGCTGGCAAGTATGCGGGGGTGCGCCTGGATACCACCATGGCGTTCACAACATTCATGAACGAGTTGGCGGAGTTCCCGACTGGCTTGCTGCCCAGGCTGCTCGATGCCGGACTTAGTGGTGACGTGCTGTTCGGTTCGGACTTCCCGAACATCCCGTACCCCTACGGCGAGGCAGTCGATGCGCTTCAGCGGCTCTGCCTTGGTGATGCCTGGATGCGATCAGTGTTGTACTCCAACGCCGCCGAACTGTTCGGTCTGCACACACAGCATCGGCCGGAATAACCCGAAGGTGATTCCGGCCGATGCTGGCGTGAGCGTATTTCCAGGCATTCGGTGAGATCGGGCGCCTGTGTTGCCGATTTCACCGAATGTTGGTCTTAGTGGCGCATCCCTGCGAGGACGACGTCCAAGTCGCGACGGCGTTGGCCGACGACCATCGCTGATTCGGCGATCACGGTGTCCTGGCCGGGTGCGTATCCCTGCGTGCGGAGTCGAACGTCGGCGTCAAGAGCCTGGCGCAATCCGTCGACTGCGTAGGCGAGCTGGCGCGGTTGACGTGAGCGCTTGTCGGTCGGCGCGATGGTCGACAATTCGTAGAGCTGCTGGCTGAGCGTCGACATGCGTGGCACGCCGTCGGTCCAGGTGCGGACGAGTTCTGGGGTGCTCTTGGTGCGGTCGGCAACTGCCAAAGTCAACGAATCGGCGAACCAGCGGGCGTCAGCCATCCGCAGATCAAACGAGCGATCCCACTTGCTGCGTCGCCGACTGGCAACGGATACCGAGATGATCAAGATGATGAGGACCAGCACAGCGAGTCCGGCAGCGATCCAGGCCCAAAGTGGAATTCCTGCGTAGAGAGTGGTCAGTGATGTGAGGGCGGAGTTCATTCCGTCTCCTTCCAGAGAAGTCTTGTGCCTTAGTTCTTCCCAGAAAGAGATCAAATACACCTTTGGCGACCGTGATCACACGAATGCCACGAGGTGACGCTGTTAGGACAGGACTAGCTTCTTTCCGCCTTGTTTTTGCGCGGCGCTCACCAAGTCCGCTCCGACTGTTGGCCCCTCGGCGGCTTTGATGATCCAAGTAGATCCGCTCACGATGGTCATGGACTCGCCTGACGAGCTTGCCTGGCTCCGAAGGCTGGCAACCGCAGTGGCTGCAGCACTGGTGGAGGCATACCCAAGAACGAGGTAGCCCTGGTCGCCGAATGTGCAGCGAACCTCGGTGTTGGCTTTTGGAACTGTGCCTGCTGGGGTCTGCTTCGAGATGTTGGTGCAGGGAAGCGATTCGGCGACCTGCGTGGCGGACTTCGCGGTCGCGGTCGGTGAGCTACTGGCAGAGCGCGTTGGGGTTGACGATGCCGACGTTGATGGCGCTGAGGTCGACGGGCTCGCACTCGATGTGGTCGAAGCTTGTTGACCGCACGCGGCTAGGGCAAAGGCGGAGGTAGCAACGAGTGCGATGGTGACAGGCTTCATACCCGCGTACGTTAGTACGCACTCGCGCCGCCAAGCGGCAGGCGCGTGCATGTTCTCGTAGGAGGAACCGTGATCGTCAGCGTATTTGTCCGTCGGCTCAAGGAGGGTCGAACCTTCGAAGAATTTGTGGCTGAGTGGGAGGCTGACAAGGGATTCGGAGTGCCCACGCGGGTGTTCAACTCGGTGAGCTTGGAAGACCCACGGGACATCCTGACGATCGGGTTCGTCGCCGTGTCGATCGAGGAGCTTGTGGAGGGCCTCAAGGACGTGGCGCCGCAAGAATCAATCCGCCACGATCGGATCGAGACCGTCATCGAATCCACCACACTGAAATGTATGTACGACGTCAAAACCGAGCACGACTTCACCAATGATCCGCGCGTGATTGAGGTTGGCTCGCCCGAGAGCCTGCTGATGGGTTTGATTGCGGAGCGCGGTCAGTAGTTGGTCCCGGTGGGGGAGAGACGCGACAGTTCCCGCGCGACGACCGACGCTGGTCCCTCGCGTTGCGAGCGACAATCCAGCGACCCGAAGCGAGTGAACGTGGCCAACGAAACGACGCTCCTCATTCACGGCGGATGTCACGGCGCATGGTGCTGGGATGGTGTCGTCAGCGGACTTGCTGAGTGCGGAATTGAGGCGCGAGCCTTCGACTTGCCGGGATGCGGAAACGATCAGACGCCACGGGCGACTGTCGATCTCGATGATCAGATTTCCGCAGTGGTGGCACAGGTTGATGCGGTGCCCGATGGACCTGTTCGGCTCGTCGGGCACTCGATCGGTGGATGGCTGCTAGCGCCGGTAGCAAGTGCTCGGCCCGATCGGATCGTCGAGATCGTGTTCCTTGCGGCATCTGCAT
>JAOAUD010000061.1 GCA_030157755.1 Candidatus Nanopelagicales bacterium | reverse complement strand
CTGTTGGCGCACGCTCTCGATGGGATGGGTTTCGATGCGACCCAGACACAGGATCGTGCCCGGGCGCTCGAGTTGGCGGCGCGCGACCAGCCCGACATCATCGTGCTGGACTTGAATCTTGGTCAGGGCCCAACAGGTATCGACCTGATTGATCCTCTATTGGAAGCGGCGCCGTATTGTGGAATTTTGATCTTGACGACATTCCGGTCACCGCAGCTCGCTGGTGCGACTTCGCCGCTTCCGGCCGCGGTCAGCTTCCTCTGCAAACGGGATCTCACGAGCGTGGAGGTCCTGATTACGGCGGTCGAGGCGGCGATGGAGCAGGAACGCCTCCCATCCACGCACCCCGCGCAAACCATCGTCATTTCGCAGAGCCAGTCAGAGGTGTTGCGGATGATGGCGGACGGGATGTCCAACGAGGCAATTCGGGTCCAACGTGGTTGTTCGATCCGAGCAGTTGAGCGTGTGGTCAGTAGGCTATTTACGAGTTTGGGTATTGAGTCGGATGACCTTTCGAATATGCGTGCGAGAGCAATTCGGATGTACCTCGAAGCTGACATCGTTGTGAAGTGAGCGGTTTGGGCCGTGCCTGAATCACCACCGTCAAGCCAGTGGCGCCGCGCGCTGTCGGCGATCCAGGGACGTCGCAGCATTTCGTTGCTGGGAGTTCTCATAGTCGGGGTGCTTGGGCTCTATCCAACCTATTCCCTCGAATTGAGGGTATTTGGCTCAAGCGGCTTAGCGTCGGTAGCAGTGATCGCACTTTCGCTGGCAAGTGCGCTGGTTCTTCTCGTGGCCGATCGAACCGTCTTGCGAAACAGAGCCGCACGCCCCGCTCCGATATTCACTGTGGTTCTCGTCTACGTGAGTGCCGGTGCAGTTAGGCCAGTCGTTTCTTGGCTACTCGCCCTGAATTTCGTATCTGCCGATCAGCAATTGGGTTTCTCCCGCATCGCCCAGGCCGCGTTAGCGGCTTGTATAGGACTGTCAGTAGTGGCAATCGCGCTTGACGCTAACGACCGTCAGTTGTCGGTAATTCGTGCGCTTCGTATTGAGACTTCCCGATTGCAAGTTGCCAGACGCCAGAACACAGCCCTTCTCGAGGAAGAACGACGGCAACTGACTTCTTCCGTGCTCGGATCTGCCGATTCGGTGCTCGGTGATCTGAGCGATGAACTCGCGCGCGCGTCTCGAGATGACGTCACGACGTCTGCGCTGCGTGTGTGTGCCGCGAAGATCAGAGCCGCGGTCGATGAGGTGGTGCGGCCACTGTCTCGGCATGCGCGGCAAACTCCGATAGCGACGGTTGATCCGGAGCCGATGGTCGTTGAGAGCCGATCGGCTGCGCTGCGTCGCCTGGTACGTAATGCCTTCCTGGTGCGCCCATATCAGCCGGTCATCTTCTCCGCTGCCCTGTTCCTTGAGTGCGTGGCAAGCTTCCCGTCTCATTTTGGTGTGATCGGTTGGGTTTATTGCCTGGTTTGCCCAGCTCTCGTCTTCGTCACGATGTCCTTCTTTGCAAGGGCTCTACCGACTCCTCAACTGCGCGCGATGTCATCCGGGGCGCGGGTAGCAACAGTCCTAGGTGTCCTGATCGTGACGGAGTTTGTTGCCTTCTGGATCCCCATGATGATCTGGGACAGCCGCAACGGCGGTGTTCACATTGATGTGACTTACTCGTCTTCCGGATTGATCATCTACTTGTCACTGTGGTTCTTGATTGCAGTCGGTGCGGCAGCCATTGATCGACGCGAACTCGCAACCGTCGAACTGATGTCGGTCGAATCGGCGCTGAAATTTGAACTCGCGCAGCAACAGATTCAGCTTGATGAAGTGGGACGCAAACTGTCGAACGCTTTGCATGGAGATGTGCAGGCGCAGCTAATTGCGGTTGCGCTGAGCCTCAGCATTGCTGCCGATGGCTTCGATCGCGACCATGACGAAGACAATGCTCGAACGGCCTTGCGCGATGCTCAACACGTCATCGACGGCCTCGCTTTCGATGATGCGACGTTCCTCGACGACACATTTCGAACGGCAACCTTCGTTGACGCGATCGGGCAGGTCACACAGGTGTGGCAAGGATTGATCGATGTCGAAACGGTGATCCCGAGCGAGGTTGCCGCTGTCATCGAGGCATCGCCGACCTGTGCGGCGGCGCTCGTGCGACTGACGGGCGAGGCGATCACGAATGCTGCCAAGCACGGCGCAGCAGGCTGGGTACGGATCACCATCGATGTCGACGACGGCATTGCCAATCTCACGGCCGAGGACGACGGCATCGGCCCACCCAGCCTTGTCCGCCCAGGTGCTGGCCTGGAGCACGCCACCATTGGAGCAGCGCAAGTACAGCTTGAGATGCGTCCCGAGGGCGGAGCGCGCCTATTGGCAAGCTTCAACTTCGAGATTAGTCATCGGACGGACCGGTTTGATTCCGCAATGGCTGTTGATGTCTAGCCGCTAGCCGTTCGTGGGAGTCCTGCCGTTGACTAACACCCCTGCGGTAGTTGGGGGATCCACACATCCTGGTTAGTCGATGCACCGGCACCATCCTTGAGGGTGACGGTCACGTTCAGTCCGGAGAGGACGCTGTTGTAGGGCTGGACACCGCTGATGGTTCCCTCCGAATTCAACTGGAAGTCGCCCACGCGCATGTTGTTTGTGGAGAAGGCATACGGCGGAGTCCCACCTTGGGGATTCAGCTTCTGCAGATACTGCTTCCCGCCGCAGAACCCGGGTAGTGCCGCCGGTACTACCTTCAACGGACCACCCGTCGGGGTAGGGGACGAACTCGCTGACTGCAGCGGCGTGGGCTTCACCGGCGGACTGATTGCCGGAAGGCGTTCTGGGATGAGGCGATCACGGAAGCTCCCCGCGAGTGTCTTGTACCCAGTGATCGGATTGGTCTCGACCGAGGCGCTGTCCATATCGTCGTCAGCGAGTGAAAGCAGCTGGTATCCGGGCGTGGGGTAGAGCGAGTCAACGCCGTTTACCCATGCCGGGACTGCCAGGTGAATGTCGCCTTGGAACGGAATCATGCAGAGATTCTTGTAGGGGCTGTAGGTAAAGACGTCAGGTGTTGCGTACAGAGGAAGGGCAACAAGGTCCGCCTTAACGCTGGCATCGACAGGGTCCTTAGACATTGCTCGAGCGACCTGATCGTACGACGTAATCCGACCAACCGTGGATGTGTCGACGAGTGATGCTGAGGCCTGGTCCTTGGTGCACGTCAATGGTTCATTCGGATTTGAAGTTGACCGAACAACCTGGATGTTGAAGGACTCCGGCTTTCCGTCCGAGGTGGGTTGGTAGACCTTGCGGCCGGGTACCTCGAATCCGAGGGCTTCCATCTTCTTTGTTGTTTGTTTCTCATCGAAGTCGGAGTTGTCGAGCATCGTGTTCCACGATGATGCGTCGGCCCCTTTCCAGGACGCACCAGACTTTACGATGTTGTACGGGTTCTCCGTAGTCGGCGTCGCAATGACTGCCGGGTTGTATCCGTCACCACCGCGCGCCGTGAATCCACCGCAGGCGGGCCATGCCGGGAGCACCCCATTCGTTCGGCAATCCTCACCCTGGAAGTACGGAACGGCAGCCTCAAGTGATGCCGCGTAGACAGCGCCTGGGGCTTTGCCACCGGCTAGCTGGACGTAAGCAGGAACCTTTTCCTTCCCGGCTGGCGGGTTCGGGAGGTAGCTAGGCACGGCCAGTTCGGAAAGCGGTATCCCAGCCGTTTGCATCTGTTTGACCAACTCTTGGTGCGTAGTTGTGAGGGCACCGCTTTCCGAGTTGTAGGAACGGTCGCACACCGCTCGCGCACCCAGAACCTTGTCCCACATCTCACTATTGAAGGAGTCCTGGTCCAGTGACTCGAGGACTCCACACGGTGTTGTCGTGTTAGTCGTCACGTCGCCGGTAGTTGGTGCGAGGCCGAACATCTCGTTGGTCAGTTTTAGCGGCGCACCATCCTTCGTGGTCAATTCGCTCAGCGTCTCCGTGGCATTTACTTGAGTCGCATTCGCCAACGCGACCATTCCTTGAGTTTGGTAGTTGTAGAAGTACGAGAGGATCTGATTGATCTGCGAGTAGAACTTCGAGACGGGCAGGACCTTGTCGTTTGCTTGCGTCTGCCAGCTATTGGTTTGAGCAGCGATGCATGACTTCAAAGCACCGCTGTTCTGACCGTCGTCACGTCGAACCAATTCTGAATAGGAATCAAGCGCCTTCCCAAGACCGTTGTCGTCCTGCGCGAGTGCCTTGTCCGCCCAATCCGCAATCTGTTGCTTGAGCCCAGGCTGAATCTTCTTCTTGGTATCGGGCATTGACTGGCGTACGTAAGACTGGAAGAAGTTCCAGCTGCTGGCAATCGTGCTCCGGTCCGCATTCATGTTTCCGACGTTGACATCGCAGTTGAGACCTTGGATTGCTGCTGTTTGGACCTTCAGGTCAGCATCGATGGTGTCCAACTTCTTGTTGGTCTCTTTCAACTCAGCATCGATGTCCCCGAGGCTTACGTCGTTGCCCCCGAGCCCGAGATACCCGAGTGCGGCTTGACCCAAGCCTGTTCCGATCTCCGATCCAATTGCACCGAAGGCAGATTCAAGACCGGCAGTAACTGCCTTGCCTGCCCAGTCGGAGAGGAGGCTTTCTGACGCAGCGCCTGCCCCGCCGCCCCCGCCGTTGCCCCCTTGCTTTGCGGGCTGATCGACTGAGTTGCTCGTCGCGGCACACCCCGAAAGAGCGCCCACCGCGATCACTGCACCAACCAAAGGCCCGGCGACGAGCTTCGAACGCCTCGACTTGCGCGTGACGTTGGTGATACGGGTTGTGGCACTTCGGGAAGTGGGCATCGGGTTCTTCATGGCGGGCAAGTTATTGCGGCCAACGAACTGCATGCCATCCCAGCGACAAGCCACGACGCATTTGCCACAGGCCAGTTCGGCAACCCGAACCTAGTGCGCCACCAGGGTTCGCGAATCGAGTTATTCGGGGGAAGTGGTCGTGCATTCCGGCTCGGTTTGGGGTAACTCCCGGGGAGCCTTAGGTAGCCATCAGATCCTTGGTGCAGTCCCCACGGTGACCCACCAAGGGTCGCCGGTTCGGTGGTTGTTCATCACGCCAGGAATGATCTCGATCTTGCCGTCGATGCGTTTCGCATCGGCCGCCGGGAGTACCACCGAGTTGGTTCCTGCCGTCGGTGAAGATGGATCGTTGTCGGCGCTGACCTGCGTGAGTAGAACCCCGTTGGCATCCCAGATGTTGTAGATCACGACTTGTCCGTCGCCGCTGTAGTTCGGGGTATTCCATGTCAAGGCCAATGAACCGTCGGCCTTGTTCCACGTGCTGCGCACTCGGTTGACCCGCTGGATCTGCGCGCGGTTCTTCGCGTAGATCATCGCCCGGGCTGGAGTCGCCGAAGCGACCATAGAACCGGAGTCGGTTCCCCGATAGGCGAATGCCTGCATCACCAAGTCGTGCTTCGCCAACGCCACGACTGACGCATGGTCGACGTACATCGAGGTGCTGTACACAGACGTGTCTTCGCTGCCTCTGCCGACCCAGGAGTTGTCGACCTCGGTTCCGGTCTTTACGTCTTTGAGCACGAAGTAGATGCCCGAGATGTCTGTGCCGCCAGTCAACGGTGCACGGGCCGACATTGAATACGTCTCGCCAGTGTCACTCGCATCGCGGTAGACGTTGAGCGCCGATGGTGCCGACAGTGTGGTGACTGGTTCTGCCGACAACGAGTCTGTGGCGGCACTCTGGCTTGACGTCAGAGTCGTTGCCGTGGCCGGCGTCGTCAAACCCAATGCCATAACCGTGCAGGTCACGACGATTCCGGAACCGATACTGATCGTGCGAACTCTCATCGAACAACCTCCGGCG
>JAOAUD010000060.1 GCA_030157755.1 Candidatus Nanopelagicales bacterium | reverse complement strand
CTCTGGTCGCGGGTTACTTCAGGTAGTTGGTGAGCGGGGCAGGGTGAAGGCCCTTCTTCGCCGCCATGCGCATCACCGTCTTGAGCTCGCCAGCGAGGTTCGGCGTGAAGTGGAACAACACGATGTCGCCGCGCTTGAGTGATCCCCGGATGAACTTGAAGGAGCCGTTCTCGGCAACCGCATTCCACATGACGACATGCTGAATGCCGCAGGCGCTAGCCGTCGCGTCGATCGCCTTGCGCGTCTTCTTCGCGGTGGTGACATACCCGCCGTTGCCATAGGGCGGGCGCAACAGCGTGGGGATACGTCCGAACTTCGCTCCATAGATGGCCTGCGGTCGGCAGATCTCGTACGACAGCGGGGTGCCACCACTGGTCAACGACCGGTGAGTCATCGTGTGGTTTTCGACGGTGCCCCCCGCTGCCGCGAACTTACGGAAGTAGTCCCACTGACCTGCCACTGCAGCATTCGTGAGGAACACCGTTGCGGGAATCTTGTTCGTGGTGACGTACTTCAACGCAGCCGCGTTCTTCGTGTTTCCGTCATCGACAGTGATGAAGAAGACCGGATCCTTCGTCTTCACCGCAAAAGTGCGTGCCAGCTTGCGCTTCTTCGACGTGGGAATCGCTCGCTCATCCGGTGTTGTCGAATCGCTCGTCGCTGCGCCTGAATTGGGTTCACCAGTCGGGAGGTTCGATTCGCCAAATGGTGCGGGAGCGTCGGCCTGCGCCGATGTTCCACTTGCGTCAAATTGGTCAGTCGCACCATTCGCCGACACCGCAACAACAGCTCCGGCAGTAACAGCCACCGCCGCACCTGCCGCCGCAAAGATCGTGACTCGGCGACGCTGATTCATGAATACCCACCCACACACTTCACTTGCTCACGCGCCGCATCCCCATTGCCTCGGAAGTGCGCGGCAGCCCAACAGCCCCAAGGTTGAGGCAATCGTACGGGCCCGCTGGCAATGCGCAACCCCTCAGGTGGATCCGTCACACCGCGTAACTCCGAGATTGCCGCGCACCAACCTCAGGTCGAAGGCTTGGCGCAGGCGTTCAACCCATAGGCTTGCCGCATGGCTGTTACTGACCCACTCGTATGGGTTGACTGTGAAATGACGGGTCTCGATCTCGGAGCTGACGCGCTCATCGAGGTCGCCTGCATCGTTACCGACTCTGAACTCAACGAGGTCGACGCCGGGTGCACAGTCGTAATCGCACCGCCCCCGGAAGCCCTCGAACAAATGAGCGACTTCGTTCGGAACATGCACGTCGAGTCAGGTCTGTTAGATGAATTGCCGGGCGGGACCACCCTTGAGGCCGCCCAAGAGCAAGTATTGGCCTACGTGAAGAGCCACGTTGCGGAGGGAACCCGGGCACCATTGTGCGGTTCCAGTGTCTATGTCGATCGTGGCTTCCTGGCCCGAGACATGGCCGAGTTTGACGCCTTCCTGCATTACCGGGTGCTCGACGTTTCCAGCTTCAAGGAAGTCATTCGCCGGTGGTATCCCAAGGTGTACTACGCAAGCCCTGACAAGCACGGCGGCCATCGCGCACTCGCCGACATTCGCGAGTCAATCGCCGAACTTCGCTACTACCGCGAGGCCGTATTGGTCCCGCCGCCGGGACCCGGAACGTCAGAAGCCCGCGAGATCAGCGCCAAGTACGTCATCGAATAGCGTTCCACGACGGCAACTTCAGCGGCCGGGACCTGCCAACTAGAAGAGCGCGTTGGCCAATGCCGTTCGTGCTGCGACGACGTCAGGATCCTGCGTCCCCACAAGTTCGAAGAGGCTCACCACGTGTTCCCGCGCGGCCTGGCGTTCGTCGCCAGAAGTCGCTCGCACCACAGCGATCATCCGATTAAACGCCGAGCGGGCGTCGCCGCTAAGCAGTTCGATGTCGGCGGCCTTCTTCGCTGCTTCGATATCCGTCGGCGCCGAGTCGGCAGCGGCGATGGCTTCTGCCGCGTCGACACCATCGGTTCGGCGCATCAGTTCCACGCGAATCAAGCCAGCCTTGGCATCTACATCGTTCGGGTCAGTAGCAAGGATGTCGCGATATGCCTGTTCGGCCGCATCCCAGTCACCAGCCTCGAACGCGTCGAAGGCAGCGTCAAAGCGCGTATCTTCCGCTTCTTCGGGCTCGAGCGCACCATCGGGAGCACCTTCTTGCGCGGCAACATCACCGGGAGCTGAGACACCATTTTCGGCAGCCACCTTGATGAGTTCGTCCATGACCTGGCGCAGTTGCGGTTCCGGCATCGCGCCCTGGAAGAGCGGCACAGGTTGACCCTTGATGATGGCGATGACAGACGGCACCGACTGCACCTGGAAGGCCTGCGCGATCGCCTGCTCTGCGTCGACATCCACCTTCGCGAGAACCCACTTACCCGCGTCATCGTTTGCCAGCTGCTCGAGGACGGGCGACAGCTGCTTGCAGGGCTCGCACCACGTTGCCCATCGGTCAACGTTGCGGGGTACCAGAAACGACCGGTCAATCACCTCGGCCTGGAAGTTGGCCGTCGTGGCATCGAACACCAGCGGGCCACTCGGTGCAGCATCTGGATTGGCAGCGATTTGTGCGGCCCGCTCCTGCGCCTGACGCTGTTGCTCACGAGCTTGCACAAGCGCCCCGAGATCGACTGCACCTCTAACAGGGGCAGAACTTCCAGGGATGGAACCGCGACGGGCTGGTGGAACCTGCGAACTCATGTCCGTCATTCTGCCAGTTCGATTCAACTGGCGGTCAAGCGCTCAATGTCTCGGGACACAACGCCTCCACCACGAGGTCGAACGGTCCGCGTGGGTCAGACCCTCGCGGGTTCGCGGTACTCGCCCCACTCTTCACGCAGCACACCGCAGATCTCGCCGAGGGTTGCCTCCGCGCGGACTGCTTCGAGCATGTACGGAACCAAGTTGTCAGTTCCCTGCGCAGCGAGACGCAGCGCTGACAGTGTGGCGTCCAGCTGTGCGGCATCGCGGTCGCGACGACGTGCGGCGAGTGTCTCGTTCTGCGCCCGCTCAACTTCATGCGAGATGCGCAAGATCTCCAACGGTTCGTCCGTGGCATCGGTATGAACGGTGACACCCACCTGCTTCTTGTCGCCCTTCTCCAGAGCGATTTGGTACGTGAAGGCAGAGTCGGCGATTTCGGAACTGAACCAACCGTCGTCAATGCCGCGAAGTAGCCCAGCAGTCATTGGGCCGATTGGGTGCTCAGTGTTGTTCCCACCCAGGTCGAGAATGCGCTGGAAGATCGCCTCAGCCTCGGCCTCAATCTTGTCGGTCAGCGCCTCTACGTACCAAGATCCGCCAAGTGGGTCTGCGACGTTCGTGACGCCCGTTTCCTCCATGATCACTTGCTGAGTGCGCAGCGCGATCTGGGCCGCCTTTTCGCTCGGCAATGCCAGCACCTCATCGAGGGCGTTGGTGTGCAGCGAGTTCGTTCCGCCGAGCACTCCGGCGAGCGCCTCGATAGCCGTTCGCACGACGTTGTTGTCGGGCTGTTGCGCCGTCAGCGACACCCCGGCGGTCTGGGTGTGGAAGCGCAGCCACTGGGCCTTCTCACTTGTTGCGCCGTAGACATCTCGCATCCACCGAGCCCAAATCCGACGTGCAGCCCTGAACTTGGCGATTTCCTCGAAGAAGTCCAAATGCGCATCAAAGAAGAACGACAGACCGGGTGCAAACTTGTTGACGTCGAGACCTCGGGAGATGCCCAACTCCACGTAGCCAAAACCATCGGCCAGTGTGAAGGCGAGCTCCTGCGCGGCAGTCGCTCCAGCCTCGCGAATGTGATACCCGGACACGGAAAGCGGCTTGTAACGCGGCATGTTCTCGTCGGTGTACTCCATGAGATCACCGATTAGGCGCAGGTGCGGTTCCGGCGGGAAGATCCATTCCTTCTGCGCGATGTACTCCTTGAAGATGTCCGTCTGCAAGGTCCCATCGAGTTGTTTGGGGTCAAAGCCCTGACGTTCCGCCGACACCACCATCATGGCGAAGATCGGCACTGCCGGACCGTTGATCGTCATCGAGGTGGTGACGTCACCGAGCGGGATTCCCCCGAAAAGCACGTCGGTGTCACTCACCGAGTCAACCGCTACGCCGCAATGCCCGACTTCGCCGAGCGCTCGCGGATCGTCGCTGTCGCGCCCCATCAGCGTCGGCATGTCAAATGCCACTGACAGGCCGTTGCCACCCGCGGCGAGGATCATCTTGTAGCGCTCATTGGTCTGTTCTGCGTTTCCAAAGCCAGCGAATTGCCGGATCGTCCACGGCTTTCCGCGGTATCCCGTCGCATGAAGGCCGCGTGTGAAGGGGTACTCCCCTGGCCATCCGATCCGTTCAAATCCAGGGACGTTCTCACCCTCGGGTGGCCCATAGACCGGATCAACCTCGACGCCGGACAACGTGGTGAAGTCAGCGTCACGAACCCGGCCTGCAGCAACTGCGTCGTCGTAGCGGAATTGCCAACGTTCGCGACCAGCGTCGATGTCCTGCGAATCCATGTGTGGAAGGGTACCTGGCGCGGTTATGGAGTCGATCAGTCGAGCGTGGCGATCAGTTGATCAGCAGCAACGTACGGATCGGTCGAACCCTGCACAACCTGCGTGGCCAAGTCGTGCAGCAACTCGTTCGAGCCAAGGTCGGCCATCCGCGAGCGCAGCGCTGCGAGCGCGATTGCCTCGATCTCGTCGGCGGCGCGCCGTTCGCGTCGTTTGGTGAGTTCACCCGACTCACTCGCCCAGGCAAAATGGGCAGCGATTTCGTCTACTACCTTCGGAATTCCTTCACCTTGCGACGCGATCGTCTTAAGAACCGGAGGGCGCCACGCACCTTCGGGGCGGTCGGCCAAGCTGATCATGTGCCGCAATTCGCGACTCGTTGCACTGGCGCCATCGCGATCCGCCTTGTTGACAACAAAGACGTCGCCGATCTCGAGGATGCCCGCCTTCGCCGCTTGGATTCCGTCACCCATCCCTGGAGCGAGCAGTACGAGGACGGTGTCGGCTACGCCAACAACTTCGATCTCAGACTGGCCGACCCCAACGGTCTCGAGAATGATGACGTCACAACCGGCCGCGTCCAGTACCCGCAACGCCTGTGGTGTTGACCACGAGAGGCCGCCAAGATGCCCGCGTGATGCCATCGATCGGATGTAGACGCCTGGATCCGTCGCATGTTCCTGCATTCGGATCCGGTCACCGAGTAGCGCGCCTCCGCTGAAGGGTGACGACGGATCAATGGCCAGTACGCCCACACGTTTCCCCTGCGCGCGCAGCGCTCCAACAAGCGCGGAGGTCGACGTTGACTTGCCGACACCAGGCGCGCCGGTGATGCCGACGACGTGGGCATGACCGGTGAACGGCTGGAGCGAAGCCATCACCTCTCGAAGTTGCGGCGAGGCGTCCTCAACCAGCGAAATCAGCCGGGCAACTGCCCGTGGTTGACCTTCGCGAGCCTGGGACACCAACGTCGCAACATCGGAGGTTCTGGCCATCTGAGCGTGGAGTCCTTGCCGCTTAGGCAGGAACGCGCAAGATCAAAGCGGAACCCTGGCCGCCGCCACCACACAGTGCAGCTGCGCCGATTCCCCCGCCGCGACGCTTCAACTCGAGCGCGAGGCTCAAGGTGATGCGAGCGCCGGACATCCCGAGCGGGTGCCCGAGCGCAATCGCGCCGCCGTTGACGTTGACCTTGTCATCCGAGAGGCCGAGCTGCTTAGCGGACACGAGTCCGACGGCAGCAAACGCCTCGTTCAGTTCGGCGACATCGATGTCGGATGCGCTGAGCTCGGCCTTCTTCAACGCCTGTTCGATCGCGAGTGCGGGTTGTGCGTGCAGCGACGGGTTGTCTGGTCCCGCGACGTTTCCGTGGGCAACAA
>JAOAUD010000059.1:24399-24667 GCA_030157755.1 Candidatus Nanopelagicales bacterium | reverse complement strand
GCGGCGTAGTGTGACTGACCATGCGACTTGGACTCAACCTCGGCTACTGGGGCTTCGGAAACGATGCCGACAACCTGGCACTTGCTCGGGAGGCAGACAAACTTGGATACAGCGTGGTGTGGGCGGCGGAGGCCTACGGCTCTGACACCGCGACCGTACTGAGTTGGATCGCTGCACAGACCGAGCAGATCGACATCGGCAGTGCTGTGTTTCAGATCCCGGCCCGCACGCCTGCGATGACCGCGATGACGGCCGCGACGCTCGACAC
>JAOAUD010000059.1:0-24389 GCA_030157755.1 Candidatus Nanopelagicales bacterium | reverse complement strand
GTTTGGGTGTTTCTGGTCCCCAAGTTTCGGAGGGCTGGCACGGGGTGCGTTTTGCGAAACCCCTTGCTCGCACGCGGGAGTACGTCGAGATCGTCAAATTGGCGTTGTCACGGCAGAAGGTCAAGTATGACGGCGAATTCTTCACACTCCCCTTGCCGGACGGCCCGGGCAAGGCGCTGACCCTCACGGTTCACCCCGTTCGCGAAGAGATTCCGTTCTACCTCGCGGCGATTGGACCGAAGAATCTTGAACTTGCCGGGGAACTGTTCGATGGCTGGCTCGCGATCTTCTTCAGCCCGGAATTCAGCGGCGAACTGAAGGCGAGTATCGAAACTGGTCGAGCGAAGGTGGGCAAGACCATCGAGGGCTTCGACATTGTGCCGACCGTCCCGGTTGTCATCGGTGATGACGTCGCCACCTGTGCCGACCCGCTGCGGGCATACTCGGCGTTGTACATCGGCGGTATGGGAAGCCGCGACAAGAACTTCTACAACCAACTCGTGTCACGTATGGGCTACGAGCAGGCTGCTGCCGAGGTCCAAGACCTGTACCTCGATCGGAAGCAGGGTGAAGCAATGGCCGCAGTGCCATTGGACTTCATCGACAAGACATCCCTGATCGGCCCACCGGAACGAATCAAGGAGCGGCTGCACGCTTATGACGACGCGGGGGTTTCCACGCTGACAATCGCGTCGTACGCCGGCGACCTTGAGACCAGGTTGAGCACTGTCCGACAGATGGCCGAGTTGGTTGACCAAGCAGGGCTGGCGTAGCTGATTCATGAGTTGGCTTGAAGCAATCATCCTCGGAATCGTCCAGGGTCTGACTGAGTTTCTGCCCATTTCGTCATCGGGTCACCTGTTCTTCGTTCCGCAACTCTTCGGTTGGCAAGACCCAGGAGCTTCGTTCACCGCAGTGATTCAACTCGGGACGATGGCCGCCGTTCTGCTCTTTTTCTGGCGCGACATCATCCGAATTGCGAGTGCGTGGCTGCGCAGCCTGTGGACACCCGCGCTGCGCGGGACACTTGACGCCCGGATGGGTTGGTACATCATTCTCGGAACCATTCCGATTGCGGTGTTTGGGCTGGTCTTCTCCGACCAGATCAAAACCGTTGCCCGAGACTTGCGCCTAACAGCCACGATGTTGATCGTCTTCGGCATCTTGTTGTGGGTGGCAGACAGGTTTCGGCCGCAGCGCAAGACCGAGGCAGATTTGACTCTGCGCGATGGCCTGATCTACGGGTTTGCGCAAGCACTGGCATTGATTCCGGGCGTCTCTAGATCCGGGGCGACGATCACCGCTGGTCGAGCCTTGAGCTACGACCGCGAAACCGCCGCCCGCTTCTCATTCCTGCTTTCGATTCCGGCCATTGTGTTGTCGGGCCTGTTTGAAATGAAGGACATCGGGGCCGAGGGTTCGGTTCCGTGGGGGCCAACGATTGTGGCGACGGTCGTGTCGTTCGCAGTTGGCTACGCAGCCATTGCGTGGTTGTTGCGTTGGTTGACGAGCCACTCTGTGTTGGTCTTCACGATCTACCGGATTGTGGTCGGCCTCGGGATCTTCGCGCTACTAGGTGCTGGAGTGCTGAGTTCAGGCTAGAGCCAGCCGGACTTCTTGAACTTCGAGTACATGAAGCTGCACACGCCGAGCATCACGAGCAAGATCGCTGGATAGCCCCAGGCCTCGTGCAGTTCAGGCATGGTGTCGAAGTTCATTCCGTAGATGCCCGCGATCATCGTCGGTACCGCGGCGATCGCAACCCATGCCGAGATCCGTCGCATGTCTTCGTTCTGCTGCAGGTCAGTGCGGGCCGTTGATGCCATCAACATGGTGAGCAACAGACTGTCGTTGTTCTCGACACCGTCACCAGCCCGCAACAGATGGTCGGAAATGTCGCTGAAGTACGGACGTAGTTCTGCTGGCATCCGAGGGTTTTGGCTGCCAGCAAGATTCCCTGCAATCTGCACCATCGGTGAGATCGCTCGCCTAATCTCCAGGTTCTCGCGCTTAAGTTCGTAGATCTTCTCTGTGTTGTCAGTTCGGATGGGGGAGAACACCGACTCCTCGATACCGGCGATATCCGCTGTGACCTCATCGATGACACCCAGGTACTCATCGACCGCGTTGTCCAGCACCGAATGCAGAATCGTGACGGGGCCAAACTCGAGCAGGTCGTGAGTGTGGTCGATGCGGTCCAGAACCCACCCCATGTTTCCGCTCGAACGATGCCGGACCGTCACGGCATACCCGGGGCCAATGAAGACGGACATCTGACCAGTTTCGATGTCGCTGGTGGACTCAACGTATTCAAGGAGCTTGAAGACTACAAAAGCTTTCGTGGAGTCGAATTCCACCTTGGCGCGCTGCCGGTGGTTCATAGCGTCATCAACCTGCAGCCGCGGAAGTTCAAACAGGTCAGCGACAAAGCTCATCTCTGGTTTCGTCGGCTCGAATAGTGCGATCCAGATGAAGGCTTTATCGACTGCGCTGACCTCTTTCGCGAGCAGTTGTATCCGATCGGCGAGGTCAGGGTCACCCGGGATATGACCGAACGGGTGGGATTCGTCGGAGCCAGTTTGCGCCAGTTGTCCATCGGTGAAGACACCCATCACTTGGATCATGATTCGCATTGTTGCCTGATTTGCCCGAGACTTCATCTGCACGGGGACCTAAGGTTGCGGGGTGACCAGAGTCCTTCTCGTACGACACGGGCGAACGAGCGCAAATGCTGCTGGAGTTTTGGCTGGGCGTTCACCTGACGTTCATCTTGATGACGTGGGCATTTCCCAGGCGCTGGCTGTGGGCGAACTCCTGCGTGGTGTGCCCATCACGGGCATTGTGTCGAGTCCGCTTCCGCGCACGATGGAAACGGCCAAGCTGATTCGAGGCTGCCTGCCGCAGACCGCTGCGCCCCGGGTATCTAGGGACAAGGCCCTGCTTGAGTGTGATTACGGTGACTGGACAGGTAAGAAGCTCAAGCGACTATCCAAAGATCCACTTTGGGCGGTGGTGCAGGCGCACCCGTCGAGCATCACGTTCCCGGGCGGCGAGTCCATGTTGGCGTCACAAACACGCGCGGTCGGCTCGGTGAGGGCTTGGGCTGCCCGCAGTGCTGCAGAGTTCGGCGACCGCGCGATAGTGCTCATCGTGAGCCACGGCGACATCATCAAGTCGGTAGTTGCAGATGCGCTTGGTATGCACCTTGACGCGTTTCAGCGGATAGTCATCGACCCGGGTTCGGTGACTGCTATTGATTACACACCGCTGCGGCCGTTCGTACGACTCGTGAACGCAAGCGCAGACATTTCTGCCGACCTTTGCGCCGGCGTTCCGACCGAATCGGACGCGGCCGTAGGTGGCGGAGCGGGTCACAAATCAGGGCGAAAGTAGGCTTCTGCCGTGGCCCGAACCGTTTATCTCTACGATCCGCCCGATCGCTGCGTGGTGGGCACCGTCGGACAGCCCGGCGAGCGTGTCTTCTACTTGCAGGCTCGTTCGGGGTCTCGCATCACGTCAGTTGTCATCGAGAAGGAACAGGCTGAGCTGCTGGCTGAGAAGACTCTCGAGTTACTCGAGGAAGTCACGCGCCGCCACCCCGATGTCTTGGGGGTCGCCGAATTGGCTGCCATCGAAGATATTGACCCGCTCGATACGCCAATCACCGAGGACTTCCGAGCAGGAGCGTTGGGCCTTGGCTGGAATGCGGTTACTGACAGGGTCATAATCGAGGCGCACGCCGGCGGTACCGATGAGGTCCCCGATATCGAAGACGACTCCGATGACTCTTCTCCTGAATGTCTGCGGGTCAGATTGACCGCTGCCGCAGCACGTTCATTCGCGAAGCGCGCAGAACGTGTGGTTGCCGCGGGGCGCCCACCTTGCCCGTTCTGTCACCTTCCGCTGGATCCAGATGGGCACATCTGCCCGCGGGCAAATGGCTACCGACGCTGACCTCGCACAGACGCTTTCGAGTTCACCTATCGATGTTGTTGGGCGACTTGTCGATTCGAGCAACAATGCACTCGTGGTGAAGGTCGCCGGTAGCGTCGACGGCGCCGAGGTCACGGCGGTCTACAAACCGGCCGCGGGGGAGCGCCCACTCTGGGACTTTCCCGACGCTACTCTGGCACGGCGTGAGGTGGCGGCGTATCTGCTGATGCGGCACCTCGGGTGGGACCACGTGCCGCTGACCGTTTGGCGGGACGAAGGCCCGGGCGGGCCAGGAATGATCCAAAGCTGGATTGATGGCGAGTCTGCCGATCAATTCATCAATCTGTTCGAACCGACGGCAGTGCCGCAGGGCTGGCTGCCAATCCTCGAAGGACGCGATGCGGGCAATCACCCGGTCGTCTTAGCCCATTCCGGATCCGACCAACTCGCGAAAATCACCGCATTCGACTTCATAGCGAACAACGCTGATCGCAAGGCCGGGCATTTGATCGTCGAGACCAGTGAATCCGGCCCGCATTTGTGGGCTATTGATCACGGCATCTGCTTCCACATTGAAGACAAACTCCGGACGGTCCTATGGGGGTTCGTTGAGCGTCCATTGCCTGATTGGTTGGTTGCCGACGTCTCTGCTTTTGTCCGCGGCTTCGAAAGCTTTAGGTCTGAGGTGTCCGTCCATCTAGCTGTCGACGAAGTTGATGCGGTGCTGCGAAGAGCGCAGGACCTCCTGAGACTCGGGAAGTTCCCTAGTCCGACCGGGGAAGGCCCGGCAGTTCCGTGGCCGATCTTCTGAGTTGGCAGGTAGGGTTTGCCCGTGCTTGCCTGGCCTGACGTCGCGATACCAGCGCTTCCCGGAGATCCGAGACCGCTGCGGCTCTACGACACGTCCACGAAGGAGTTACGGCCGACGGCAATTGGTGAGACCGCACGCATGTTCGTCTGCGGGATTACGCCGTACGACGCAACGCATCTGGGTCACGCATCGACGTACTTGGCCTTTGACCTCATAAACCGCCAATGGCGCGATGTCGGCGCTCACGTTGTATACGTTCAGAACGTCACGGACATCGATGATCCGCTCCTCGAACGCGCAGCGGCGACGGGTGCCGACTGGCAGGATCTAGCCACAGACCAGATCCAACTCTTCCGCGATGACATGACGGCTCTGCGGGTACTCCCACCATCTGATCTTGTCGGGGTGGTCGACTCAATCGATGAGGTCGCGGTGCGGGTGAAGGATCTCATCGATGCCGGTGCTGCCTACCGTGTCGATGATGACTGGTACTTCGACGTCACATCAGATCCTCGGTTCGGCCAGGTGGGCCACTATGACGCGGCAACGGAACGTGAACTGTTCGCTGAGCGTGGGGGAGACCCCGACCGGCCCGGTAAGCGGCATCCGCTTGACTGCCTTCTTTGGCGTGCCCCGCGCGAAGGGGAGCCAAGCTGGGAGTCCGTTGTTGGCCCAGGGCGACCTGGTTGGCACATCGAATGTGTGGCAATTGCCCTTGACCACCTTGGCATGACCTTCGACGTTCAGGGTGGTGGCAATGACCTGATTTTCCCGCATCACGAAATGAGCGCATCTCAGGCCCAAGTGCTTACCCATGAGTGGCCTTACGCACGCCACTACGTTCACACCGCGATGGTAGGCCTCGATGGCCAGAAGATGAGTAAGTCGCTAGGTAACCTCGTTTTTGTTTCTCGGCTACTTGCTGACGGCGTCGACGAGATGGCGATTCGACTAGCACTGCTCGACAACCATTACCGTGAGGACTGGGAGTGGACCGAGGCAAAGTTGGTCGCAGCGCAGGGCCGCCTCGAGGCGTGGCGTTGCGCCGTCGCCCCACCAACTGGCCCGAATGCGATGAGAACTCTTGAGGCAATTCGTGAAGCCCTGGCCGACGATCTGAACAGCAAGCGAGCGCTGCGGGCCGTTGACGAGTGGGCGCGCGAACAGCAAGTGCGCGGTGGTGACGATGCGTCTGCACCAGGGATCATCTCTCGTGCCGTCGATGCGCTCCTTGGCGTTGCGCTCTAACTACGAGGCTTAAGCGCCGCCGTGGATATTGACCATCCAACGCGTGCCGAACTTGTCGGTCGCCATTCCGAAGGTATCTCCCCACATCTGCTTTTCTAGCGGGACCTCGATGCTGCCGCCGTCGGTCAGTTTGTCCCAGTAGCCACGCAGTTCAGTGTCGTCGTCGCCGCTGAGGCTGATGCTGATAGTGCTACCGGTATCCAGGGGCATTCCGGGTGGGGCGTCTGAGGCCATGAGTGTGAATCCGCTCGGCGTATCCAGCATTCCGTGCATGATCAAGTTGGCTTCAGGGGCGTCCAGATCACCGTATTGTCCGAACGTGTTCAGCACGAGCTGACCGCCGAACGTGCCCTGATAGAACTCCAACGCCTCGCGTGCGTTGTCCTTGAAGTTGATGTAGGGGTTGAGCGTCGATGCCATGGTGGCGTCCTCCTCAGGATTTCAATTCGATCAACCTACCCGTCGCAGCCCAGTTCCGCCAAATGCCATCGCGTGGGAGGTTCGGGTGGGTGGTACTCACGCGGGAGGTTCGGGTGGGTAGTACTCGTGCACTCTTCGCTTTACGTTTACACGCACCACCCACCCGAACCTCCTAGGCCCCAGCACGAGGCCAGAAGAAGGACTAACTGCTGGACGCCCGCGGACATGCAAGAGCCCTGATCGCTACGGAAGTGAACGTCAAAGCGAAAG
The DNA here is from genome assembly GCA_030157755.1 of Candidatus Nanopelagicales bacterium. Lineage (GTDB taxonomy): Bacteria > Actinomycetota > Actinomycetes > S36-B12 > UBA10799 > UBA10799. The sequence goes on along the minus strand of JAOAUD010000059.1, from coordinate 17,707 downwards.
CAGTGAACGTAGTAGCGATCAGGGCTCTTGCACATCAAGCAACAGCGAGCAGTTAGTCCTTCTTCTCGTCGTGCCCACCGAATTGCTTACGTTGGGCCGACTGGATCTTGTTGGCGAAGGAGCCGTTGCCCTGTGACTGGAAGCGGGCGTACAGCGACGCGGTCAGCACGTCGGCGGGAACGCCTTCTTCGATTGCGGCGATGCTCGTCCAACGGCCTTCACCGGAGTCCGAAACGCGGCCACTGAATTCGTCGAGGGTTGGTGACTCGAACAGCGCAATGGCTGTCAGGTCGAGCAACCAAGATCCAACGACCGATCCACGACGCCAGACCTCTGAGATCTTGGTGAGGTCCATGTCGTACTGGTAGAACTCGGGGTGCTCGAGCGGCGCGGTCTCGGCATCCTGATCGCGCTTCTCCTTGCCGGCATCGGCGTTCTTCAGGATGTTCAGTCCTTCGGCGTAAGCACTCATGATCGCGTACTCGATGCCGTTGTGGACCATCTTCACGAAGTGGCCAGCACCATTGGGGCCGCAGTGCAGCCAACCCTGCTCTTCTGGTGTGTAGGGGCCGGTGCGGCCGGGGGTGCGTTCGATGTCGCCCGGGCCTGGTGCGATTGACGTCCAGATCGGGTTCAGGTTGTCGACCTGTGCATCTTCGCCGCCGATCATCAAGCAGTAGCCGCGCTCGAGTCCCCAGACTCCGCCGGACGTTCCACAGTCGATGAAGTGAATGCCCTTTTCGGCCAGAGCCTTCGCGTGGCGAATATCGTCGCGGTAGTAGGAGTTACCACCATCGATGATTGTGTCGCCTTCTTCAAGAGCGTCGGCAACTTCCTTGATAACCGCATCGGTGATCTTGCCGGCGGGAACCATGATCCAGGCGTTGCGCGGACGGTCCAGCTTCTCGACGAATTCCGCGATGCTGTTGGCGCCGATAGCGCCATCCTTGACGAGGTCTGCAACGGCAGCCGGGTCCGTGTCATACACAACTGCGCTGTGTCCGTCGCGCATGATGCGACGGACAATGTTGGCGCCCATGCGCCCAAGGCCGATCATTCCCAGTTGTTTTGGTGAGTCCGTGGCCACGTAACTTCCTCCAGCTTGTATCGATGCGAGCAACAAGTCCGGCATCGTCGCCATCTGCTCGCTAGGGTCATCGCGAGACTAGAGGAAAGGCGGACTTGATGGCTCTGCAAGAAGCCGATCGATTGGTCATTTTCGGTATTACCGGAGACCTTGCTAAGAAGATGACACTGCCATCGCTGTACCGCCTTGAGCGGCGCGGGATGCTGAATGTGCCGGTTATTACGGTGGCATTCGACAATTGGACGCACGAACAGTTGATCAACCATGCCAGGGAATCGATTGAGTCAGTCGAGGGCAAGATCGACGAGACCGTGTTCACTCGATTGGCCGAGCGCCTGTCATATGTTCATGGCGACTTCAACGATCCCAAGTTGTACGGAAAGCTCAAGAAGGCGCTGAAGGGCAGCCACGCGGCAACGTTCTACCTCGAGGTGCCGCCCAGCTTGTTCGTGATCGTTGCCCAACATCTGTACAACGCAGACTTGCTGCACGGTGATGCTCGCGTCGTGTTTGAGAAGCCGTTCGGCACCAGTTACGACACAGCCGTCGATCTGAACCGAACGCTGCACTCGATCATGCGTGAAGACCAGATCTTCCGACTCGACCACTACCTGGGCAAGGAACCAGTTCAGGACGTGCTGTACCTGCGCTTCGGCAACACGATGTTCGAGCCGACCTGGGACAACCATTACATCGACTGCATCATGATCACGATGTCCGAGAACTTCGGCGTCGACGACCGCGGTTCGTTCTACGACCCAGTTGGCACCATCCGTGACGTGGTGCAGAACCACCTCCTGCAAGTGCTCGCGCTGGTGACGATGGAGGTTCCAGTCGCGGATATTGCAGCACCGCGCCTCGACATCTTCAAGGCGATGCCGGATGCCGATCCTGCTCACGTCATCCGTGGTCAATATGCGGGCTACCAAGATGTCAAGGGTGTTAAGCCCAACTCGACGACAGAGACGTTTGTCGCTCTGCGCCTGTTCATCAACAGCTGGCGCTGGGGTGGCGTTCCGATCTTCATTCGAGCTGGCAAGAACCTGCCGGTGAAGGCGACTGAAGTTGTCATTCGGATGAAGAAGCTGAAGCCGCTGTACATCAACGGTCGTCTGCGTGAATCCCGCTGGCACGATGACATTGTCCTACGACTCGGCAATGACCCGGGCGTCTCGCTCAGTGTTCGTGTCAAGACGCCTGGCATCGACAACCTTGAGCCCGTGCAGTTGTCGGTCGACTTCGCGAAGGCATTGGGTGACGTTCCCGAGCCTTACGAGTTGCTTCTGACAAGTGCGATGGCCGGTATCCGTGACTTGTTCCCCGACGAGAAGACCGTCGAGGAGACCTGGCGCATTGTGCAGCCCATCCTGGAAATGGATACCCCTCCGGAGATCTACCAACCGGGTACCTGGGGTCCAAAGCGCGCAATCGATATGACCGCTTCACACGGCGGATGGCGCGAACCAACCGTCTAACCACGTACACATCCCAACCCGCACGGTTCTATTGAAGGAGTAGAAGTGTCCGCTTACGATCCCGATGGTCTGACCTCGTCACCAGCTTGGAACAAGCTCGGTGAACACCACACCCTGATCGGCCAGACTCATCTGCGTGACTTCTTCGAGCAGGAACCATCCCGCGCTTCCGATTTCACGGCAGAGGGCGCGGGCCTGTTCATGGATTACTCCAAGCAGCGCGTGAACAAGGACACCCTTGGGTTGCTGTTCGAACTCGCACGGCAACGTGACCTGGAGGATCGCCGCCAGGCGATGTTCAGTGGTGAGCACATCAACGTCACTGAGGATCGCGCTGTACTGCACACCGCACTTCGTCTGCCCCGCACGGCAACCCTGCACGTCGATGGTCAAGACGTTGTCGGCGATGTCAACGACGTGCTCGACAAGATGGGTGCGTTTGCGAACAAGATTCGCTCCGGGGAGTGGAAGGGCCACACAGGCAAGCCGATCAAGACCATCGTGAACATCGGCATTGGTGGTTCTGACCTCGGCCCAGTCATGGCACACGAGGCATTGCGCCACTACATTCCTCGTGATCTCGACTTCCGGTACGTATCGAACGTCGACGGCACAGACATCGCCGAAGCCGTGTCGGACCTGTCAGCCGAAGAAACGCTCTTCATCATCTCGTCAAAGACGTTCACCACCCAAGAGACGATGAACAACGCCCAGTCAGCACGCACCTGGCTGTTGTCCCAGCTTGGTGACGAATCGGCCGTTGCGAAGCACTTCGTCGCGGTGTCGACGAACGCAGACGGCGTCTCAAAGTTCGGTATTGATACGGACAACATGTTCGGATTTTGGGACTGGGTCGGTGGTCGCTACTCGATGGATTCTGCCATTGGCCTGTCGACGATGATCGCGATTGGGCCTGACGGATTCGCTGACTTGTTGGCTGGCTTCCATGCCATGGATGAGCACTTCCTCACCGCTCCACTGGAATCCAACTTGCCGGTCATCATGGGGCTACTCGGTGTGTGGAACCGCAATTTCATCGGCTGCGCCACAGTTGCCGTGCTTCCTTACGAGCAGTACCTCAAGCGCTTCCCTGCGTACCTCCAGCAGCTGACAATGGAGTCCAACGGCAAGCATGTGACACTCGAGGGAACGCACGTTTCCTACGACACCGGCCCGATTTACTGGGGCGAGCCAGGTACCAATGGGCAGCACAGCTTCTACCAACTGATTCACCAGGGGACATCGATCATCCCGTGTGACTTCTTGTTCTTCGCGCAGCCGTTGAACAAGGTGCCCGCGGTTGATGCCCCGGATCACCATGACCTGTTGATTGCCAACGTCCTCGCGCAAGCCGCTGCGTTGGCATTCGGCAAGACGGCCGAAGAAGTCGCAGCCGAAGGTGTCGCGGCATCCGTCGTTCCGCACAAGGTCATGGAGGGCAATCGCCCTTCCACAATGATCATGGCCACGAAGCTCGATCCCAAAACGCTCGGTGCGTTGGTCGCCCTGTACGAACACGCGGTCTTCACCGAGGGTGTTATCTGGGGAATCGACTCATTCGATCAATGGGGCGTCGAGCTCGGGAAGATCATGGCGAAGAAGATTGTTCCGGTGCTGGTCGACGGCGCAACCGATGACAGCCTCGACGCATCAACGCTGGCGCTTGCTGCCCGATACCGCGCAAACAAGTAGTGGCAAGCGTCTAAAGGGTCGGCGCCGGCTCAGGAATTGCGGCGTCGCAAGTAGCGTTCGAACTCGGCGGCTATGGCGTCTCCGCTAGTAGCGGTCATGTCTTCACTGTCGCGTGCCCGTTCTAGTCGTTCAACGTACTCGCGAATCTCCTCGTCTTCCTCCGCCATCTCCTCGACGCCTCGCTGCCAGGCGGCGGATTCATCGGGTAGATCGCCGGGCGGAATTTGTGTTCCAGTGACGTCTTCGAGTCTGCTGATCATCGCCAACGTCGCCTTCGGGCACGGGCTTTGTGAGACGTAGTGGGGGACCGCCGCCCATAACGAGACCGCGGGGATCCCGGATGCATCACAAGCGTGCTGGAGCACTCCGACAATTCCGGTGGGTCCTTCGTAGCCTGATTGGTCGAGGCCAAGGTCGGCGATCAATTCAGGTGCCGACGCGAAGCCAGTCAGGGGGATTGGACGGGTATGGGGCACATCGGCGAGCAGCGCACCAAGATTCACAACTAGCTCGACCTCGAGATCTTGCGCCACTTCGAGAATGTCCGCGCAGAAGGCCCGCCAACGCATGTTCGGCTCGATCCCGTGAACGAGAACGAAGTCGCGGTCGGGCCCACGCGATAGATAGAAGCGAGTTGTCGGCCAGGTAATCGATCGCCGAACGTCATCGATCCGGATGTGCGGTCGCGTCACCTGGAAGTCGTAGTAGTCGTCTGGTTCGAGCTCGCCGAGGAGTTCGGTATCCCAGAGTTGCCTGATGTGGTCGATGGAGTCCGTCGCGGCTTCGCCTGCATCGTTCCAGCCTTCGAAAGCTGTCACCAGCACTGGTGAGCGCAGCTTTGGCGTGCGTTCCCACTCGATCACAAGTAACTCCCGCCGGTGATTTCGGATGCGACCGCGCGTCACACCGCAAGTAAGCGTATGCCTGTTTGGTGTTACAGGTAGCCTTTAGCTCACTATGACTGATCAAGGTGCGCGATTGCGCGAAGCTCTCTCTTCCCGCGTTTTGGTTGCTGACGGCGCTATGGGCACGATGCTGCAGGCCCACGACTTGACCCTCGAAGATTTCGAAGGGCATGAGGGCTGCAACGAGATCCTTAATGTGACCAGGCCTGACGTGGTGCGCGCGGTTCACGATGCGTACTTCGAAGTCGGGGTGGACCTCGTAGAGACGAATACGTTCGGCGCTAACTGGGCGAATCTTGCTGAGTACGACATCACCGAGCGGATCGAAGAGCTCGCGCAGGCCGGTGCGCGTATCGCGCGGGAGTCAGCAGACCATTGGTCAACGCCGCAACAGCCACGATTTGTGATCGGTTCGGTCGGTCCGGGCACGAAACTCCCAACCTTGGGCCACGCGCCGTACGCCTTGCTGCGCGATGCGTACCAGCGTCAGGTGGAGGGCATGCTGGCCGGCGGCGTCGATGCCGTGCTCGTCGAGACGGTTCAAGACGTCCTGCAGGCCAAGGCCGCATTGGTAGGCGCCAGGCGAGCGATGGATGCGGTCGGAAGCTCGGCTGTCTTGATTGCACAGATCACAGTTGAAACCACAGGCACCATGCTCGTTGGAACGGAGACTTCGGCTGCGCTCGTGGCGCTTGAGCCGCTCGGTATCGACCTCATTGGAATGAACTGCGCAACCGGGCCCGCTGAGATGAGTGAACACCTGCGAGTGCTTGCCCAGCAAGCCCGGGTTGGGTTGTCGGTCATGCCGAATGCGGGTTTGCCCGAACTCACGTCTGATGGGGCACGCTATCCACTGTCGCCAGAGCAACTGGCCGACGCTCACGACCTGTTCACTCGCGAATACGGGCTGAACATCGTTGGTGGTTGTTGCGGGACTACGCCCGAACACCTCAAAGCAGTAGTCGAACGAGTCGGGGGGCGGGCGCCCGTCGCGCGGAATCCTGAATACATCGCGAGTGTGTCTTCGGTCTACCAGGCGGTTCCCTTCCAACAAGACGCCACGTACCTGTCGATCGGTGAGCGCACCAATGCGAACGGATCAAAGGCGTTCCGCGAGGCGATGGTCGAGGGGCGCATCAACGACTGCGTCGAGATTGCGAAGGACCAGGCCCGCGATGGCGCCCACCTTCTCGATCTCTGTATCGACTACGTCGGTCGTGACGGTGTTGCTGACATGAAGGCTCTGGCGGGTGTCCTTTCGACGACCTCGACTCTGCCCATCATGTTGGACTCGACCGAACCCGAGGTCATTGAGGCGGGGCTGGAACTGCTCGGTGGGCGGTGCGTCGTCAACTCCGTGAACTACGAGGATGGCAACGAACCGGGTTCGCGAATCCAGCGCATCATGCCGGTCATCAAGGAACATGGCGCTGCAGTTGTGGCGCTCACCATCGATGAGGAAGGGCAGGCTCGCGACGCGGAGTGGAAGGTGCGAGTGGCGACCCGCTTGATCGAGGACCTAACCGGCAACTGGGGCATGAATGTCAGCGACATCATGGTCGATGCGCTGACATTTCCCATCGCGACGGGGCAAGAGGAGACCCGCCGGGACGGAATCGAAACGATCGAAGCAATCCGTCAGATCAAGGCGTTGTACCCGGAAGTGCAGACAACCCTCGGCCTGTCCAATGTGTCATTCGGTCTCAACCCGGCGGCTCGCCAGGTCCTCAACTCGGTGTTCCTCAACGAGTGCCGAGACGCAGGTTTGGACTCGGCGATCGTCCATGCGTCAAAGATTCTGCCGATGTCGCGGATCGCGGATGAACAACGTGAAGTTGCTTTGGACTTGGTCTACGACCGCCGCCGCTACGACGCCGACGGCAATATCGAGTACGACCCACTGTCGCGTTTCCTCGAACTGTTTGAAGGTGTGGATGCACAGAGCACTTCAGCTAGCAGGGCAGAAGAACTCGCAAAGCTGCCGCTCTTTGAGCGCTTGGAGCAACGAATTGTTGATGGCGAGCGCAACGGTCTAGACGTCGATCTAGAGGAAGCTCTGAAGGAAAAGCCAGCGCTGGCAATCGTGAATGAAACGCTGCTCTCGGGCATGAAGACCGTGGGCGAACTCTTCGGCTCTGGGCAGATGCAGCTGCCTTTCGTCCTGCAAAGTGCAGAGGTCATGAAGCAGGCTGTCGCCTACCTCGAACCACACATGGAGCGTTCCGGAGACGGCGGCAAGGGGCGTTTGGTCCTCGCGACGGTCAAGGGAGACGTCCACGACATTGGCAAGAACCTTGTTGACATCATCCTCACGAATAACGGATATGAGGTCGTCAACATTGGGATCAAGCAGCCCATCAACACGATCCTCGAGGCGGCTGAGGAACACAACGCAGATGCCATCGGGATGTCCGGCTTGCTGGTCAAGTCCACCGTGATCATGAAGGACAACCTGTCCGAGATGAATCAGCGAGGTGTGGCCGAAAGATGGCCCGTCATGCTTGGTGGCGCTGCGCTGACGCGAGCGTTTGTGGAACAGGATCTCGCCGACATGTTCGATGGCGAGGTTCGTTACGCCCGTGATGCTTTTGAGGGCTTGAGCCTGATGGACTCGATCATGGCGGTCAAGCGCGGGGACGAAGGCGCGCAGCTTCCTGAGCGACGGGAACGCCGTGTTCGTACCCGTTCCACCAAGCAGGTTGACCCGGTCGACGTACCGCGCCGTTCAGCCATCGCAGACGACAACCCCCTTCCAACGCCGCCGTTCTGGGGCGACCGAATCGTGAAGGGGGTGCCCCTCGCCGACTACACCAAGTACCTCGATGAACGTGCGTTGTTCCGTGGTCAGTGGGGTTTGACACCTTCACGCAAGGAGGGCGGCCCGTCGTACGACGAGTTGGTCGAAACGGAGGGGCGGCCCAGGCTGCGCGCACTGCTCGATCGCCTGCAGACCGAGAACCTGCTCGAAGCTGCCGTCGTCTACGGCTACTACCCGGCCTGGGCTGATGGCAATGAGGTTGTGATCGGTGATCCCGCTCAGATGAGTTCGCTGGCCGATGACAAGCGGCCCGACGAAATCGGTCGCTTGGCATTTCCTCGCCAGCAGCACGGGCGATTCCTTTGCCTCGCGGACTACATCCGGCCCATCGAAAAGCTGGCACCGGGCGAGGTCGACGTCCTCGAACTGCAGGTCGCCACCGTTGGTGGTCGAGTGTCCAAGGCGACGGAGGAGTTGTTCGCAGAGAACTCCTACCGTGAGTACCTCGAGCTTCACGGACTTTCGGTGCAGCTCGCGGAAGCGCTTGCGGAGTACTGGCACAGCCGCGTTCGTCAAGAGCTCGACATTGCTTCGGGGGATGCGCCTGAGATCGGATCTATCCTCAAGCAGGAGTACACGGGTGAACGATTCTCGTTCGGATACCCAGCCTGCCCGGATCTTGAGCAGCAGACGGTCATGTTCGAACTCCTCGAGCCGGAACGTATCGGTGTGGAGCTCAGCGAGGAATTCCAGCTGCATCCTGAGCAATCGACGTCGGCGCTTATCTTCCATCACCCGCAGGCGGGCTACTTCAACGCTACCTAAGGGTTTCGTTTAGGTCAGACTCTGCGCGTGGGCGAATTGCAGGCAGTGCTCTTTGACATGGATGGCACCCTCGTGGAGACCGAGTCGCTGTGGCACGAGGCCGAGGTGCTCACCATGGCAGCGTTTGGATCGACGTGGTCCGAGGACGAGCAACGCTTTGCCCTGGGCGGTCCGTTCGGCCGCGTTGTGGAATACATGGCGCAGAAGGCTGGGGCCGATCCAACAGACGTTGCCGTGACACTCATTGATGCGATTGACCAGCTGATGAGCTCGCGGCCACTGCCGATCCAACCCGGCATCGCGGAATTGAAGGCCGAGGCAGAGGCAGCCGGAATTCCGACCGGGCTAGTCACGAATTCTTTCCGCCGCCTGATTTCTATCGTCCTGAAATCGACCGGCCTGCACTTCGACGTCACGGTTGCCGGCGATGAGCTCGCCGAGAACAAACCGCACCCCTTGCCGTACGAGTTCGCGTGCGAATCCTTGGGCGTGGACCCAGCCAACACCGTTGTGCTTGAGGACTCGATGACAGGCATCGCATCAGCTGCAGCAGCCGGTTGTTTCGTGGTGGCAATACCGCACATGGCGGTCATTGATGCTGCGGATCGGCAGTTGATCGTTCCAAGCGCGCAAGACGTCAATCTCGGGCTACTGAGGGAACTACTGGGCCGATAGGGCTGTTATTCATCGCTGGTATCGATACCAACTGGTTGTTCCGGTTGGCATGACGTGTGTCGGGCAAAACGTAGATGAGCCGCTAAGGCGCACCTCCCAAACCCACCAGCACACACACGGAGACCGAAAATGAATACGCAGACGCGCAGGATCACACTTCTTAGCCCGGTAGTCGGAATCGTCGCGATCGGAGCACTGGGATTGGCCCCGGTCGTACTGTCGGCCGCTCCGGCATCAGCCAATACTTCCGGCACCAGTCACTCGATCAGCAGCGGCGACTACGCAGGCAAGGCGACGATGAGCCTGCCGCGAAGCAAGTCGCAGCGGATGAATCTTGACGATGCCTATGTGTCAGTCAACCGCAGCGCACGGTCGGGACGACTTGATGCGCTGATGGCAAAGGGCTCTTCCTACGCGGAGGTCAACCTGACCTACGTTGGCGGAAAGATCACGGGTGGAAGCATTCAATCGAACGCTGGCACATCGCGAATCCTTCGCGGTTCGCTGAATGGTGGCCGGGGCATCTCCACCCACAATCGGCTCGTCATGAAGACCTCGACAGGCACAGTTGTTACTCACTTGGACCTCGTGAGGCGCTAAGCGCCAGTCACCGTCTGAGCGTGTGCTACTTCGCGGTGCGGTCGTCCGCAACCTTCTTCACCATGAAGATCGGCAGGATCAGGCCGGCGATCACCGCAGCGATCCACACGATCACCGTGGCGGCCAGCCAGGTCGACAGTCCGTTGATCTGAAGCCCACTTGAGATCCAGGTCGTGACAATTAACCCGACGAGCGTGGTGATGAGCGCGACTCCACCGCGTAGGGCTGGCGCCTTCTCGACGGCGACCTTGGTGATCAGCGGATCCAGGATGACCTCAATCACGGTGAAGATAACGACGGCGACGACAAAAGAGACACCGTCAATGGTCATGTCCGGCAGCACAAGCGCAGCGACGAAGAGGCCGATGGCGTTGGCAAGCAACCGAATGGCGGCACTGATGAGCAGTCTGATCACAGGCGAAAAGATACCTCAGTCCGCATTGGCCCAGGCTTCGCTTGGCGAGGGACGTGCCGGCAGCTTGAGCCGAAGTCAGGGATCTACTTGCTGTGGTCGAAGCGGCGCCCGGTCATATCGATGGTGGAGATTCGCAGGTAACGCTGGGGCACACCGGGTAGAGCCATGTTCGTCAATCCAGCGGCATCGGCTAAGGCGTGCTCGTGCGGATCGGTGATCTCACGCGCAACTCCGCGAATCTGGACGCTCCAGCCACGCAGGCCGTCGTCGCTAAACCCGTCCGCTTCGAATGCGACAACGGCATTGGTCACCGCCGCATCGAGGCGTGAACCAGGGATTGTGCGGACAAGTACGTCTGACTCAAGGAGTACGAAGTTCACAGGCAGTACCGCCGGCATTGCGTCCAGGGTTGTGCCAAATCGACCGACGCGCGCGCCCTGTAGGAGCTCGAGACACTGATTTCGGTCGAGAGTCTCGATGGTAGGGGCGATCGATGAGGCAATTCCAGATGCGGCCATGGGTAGAAGGATCATGTAACCGGTTGAGCTGGGGCAGGGTCTTTAGTCCCGAAACTCACCCAGTGGGTGAGGCAGCTCGGGCAAGGCGAGCTGTGTCGAGCTTCTTCATCGTGTCCAGCACAGAATCCGCGGTCGGGTCTCGCAGTTCATCCACAATCCGCCCATCCGCGAGGAAAATGACGCGGTCTGCGTAGGAAGCCGCATTCGGATCGTGCGTGACCATGACGATGGTTTGGTCGAAATCGTCGACGCTCTTGCGCAGGAATCCCAGGACTTCAGAACTGCTCGTCGAGTCGAGGTTCCCAGTCGGCTCGTCAGCGAACACAATCTCTGGGCGGCTCGCCAAAGCCCGCGCGCACGCGACTCGTTGCTGCTGGCCGCCGGACAGTTCCGTCGGCTTGTGGCTGAGGCGGTCGCGCAGTCCGACCGTGTCAACGACGACGTCGAACCATTGCGGGTCGACCTTCTTCCCGGCGATATCCAGCGGGAGTGTGATGTTCTCCTTGGCGGTCAACGTCGGCACGAGGTTGAAGCTCTGAAAGACAAACCCGATCTTCTCCCGACGCAGCTGTGTGAGGGACCTGTCCGACAGTTCGGTGAGATCAACATCGCCAATGAAGATGTTGCCTGCGGAGGCCGAATCGAGGCCTGCCAGACAGTGCATGAGAGTGCTCTTACCTGATCCGGACGGACCCATGATTGCCGTGAATTCGGCCGTCTCAAGATCTACGTCGACGGCATCGAGTGCAACCACTCGCGTGTCGCCTTCTCCATAAACCTTGGACAGTCCCCGTGCGTAGGCGGCTGCGCTCATTTGCTCAGGCTACTCGGTCGGCCGGGTTGTGATGTGGATAGGCAGATCGGGCGGAGTTCCACCCTTGGCGGGGCACCGATCGTGATGGTCACACCAGTTGCACAGCTTTGATGGCTTTGGCGCCCAATTACCTTCGGCCGCGACGCGGGTGATGGTGCTCCACAGTGCGCGCAGCGTCTTCTCGAACGCGATCAGTTCTGCCTCTGTTGGGTCGTACTTCAGGACTTGGGAGTCCCCGAGGTAGATCAGCTGCAGTCGGGTCGGAATGTTGCCATTTATGCGCCACAACATCAGCGCGTAGAAACGCATCTGGAACAGCGCCTTCTGTTCGAAACCGACACCGGGAGATCGGCCAGATTTGTAGTCAACCACTCTGACTAGATCTCCGGGAGCAACATCAACGCGGTCGATGATGCCGCGAAGCGGCGGGCCATCGTCGAGCTGAATCTCGACACGCAACTCGCGTGCCTGCGGTTCGAGGCGGGTCGGATCTTCTAGGTCGAAGTAAGTCGCGAGTAGTGGCTCTGCTGTGGAGATCCACTCCATCACGACGGCAGGCGAGAGCGCCTCACGCGGTGCCTGTGGGTCAGGCGGGAAAGCCGCGTCGGGATCAAGTGCGAACGCCGCGTCAGGATTGTCGACGAGCATGCGTTCCCACGTTGGCAGCAGAAGTTCCTTCGCTGCTTCGATAGTTCGCTCCGCTGCCGGCAGATCGAACAAGTCCTCAAGCACGGCGTGCAACAGCGTCCCCCGAACGGCGGCCGAACTTGGGCGCTCGGGGATCCGGTCGATCGCTCGGAAACGAAACAACAACGGGCACGTCAAGAAGTCCGAAGCACGCGATGGCGACAAGGCTGTGCCAACGGGCAGCCCAATGGGCGTGCTGGCTTGAATTGCTTCGACTGTCATGGCCCAAGGCTACGAGCCGGACCCGACAATTCCGCACAGCCACTCGCGGCGGATAGGGTCTCGATCCATGACACCGCCCGACTTCCCATTCCGTTCCGGCCCCTTTCGAATCGGGGATCAGGCCCAGTTGACCGACCCAAAAGGCCGGATGCACACGATTACCCTGGAGGCGGGCAAGGATTTCCACACCGCCAAGGGTGCGATCTCACATGACGAGATCCTCGACGGACCAGAAGGTGTGGTCGTCAGTTCAACGAATGGAACCAAGTACCTCGTGCAGCGTCCACTGCTCAAGGACTTCGTTCTGTCTATGCCGCGCGGTGCGACTGTCATCTATCCAAAAGACGCCGCGATGATCGTGGGTATGGCCGACATCTACCCAGGGGCAACGGTCATCGAAGCGGGAGCCGGGTCGGGTGCGATGACCTGCTCACTATTGCGAGCAGTCGGCGACGAAGGCCGGGTTCATTCGTACGAGCGCCGCGAAGACTTTGCCGAGATCGCTGCCGCGAACGTGCAGCGCTACTTCGGGCGGGAACACCCGGCCTGGGAAATCACGGTCGGCGACCTCGTGGAGTCCATCAACGACACTGACGTCGATCGAGTGATTCTCGACATGCTTGCGCCCTGGGAATGTGTGGAAGTCGTGCATAAGGCGCTGCGCCCCGGAGGCGTGGTCTGCATCTACGTCGCCACCACCACACAGATGTCGCGGACCGTTGAAGCAATGCGTGAATACGGCGGTTGGACCGAACCGGAATCAACGGAAACGTTGCTGCGGTCGTGGCATGTGGAAGGCCTCGCAGTGCGCCCCAACCATCGGATGGTTGGTCACACGGGCTTCTTGATCACCGCGAGGCGCCTTGCTGACGGCGTGGAATTGCCGCCGAAACGTACGAGACCGTCCAAAGGTGCATATGGCCAGGACTGGCAAGCGCTCGTCAACGCACAAACTCAAGGCAAGCCAGAGTAAGGTCGCTGCACTTAGCACGGATCCGTGACATGCTCAGTGGGTTCGTGTTCGGCGAGCACCGGAGGTCTCTCGTGGCGATAGACGAAGGCAACGATAGGTACCGCGCTGGATACCCGCGGCCTACCGAAGGCGACATGGACGAACTGCGTCATCAACTGCGCATCGCGCAGGAACGATCTGACCGCCTCGCCGACACTCTCCGTGAGGCCCGCGACCAGATCATTGCGCTCAAAGAAGAGGTTGACCGCCTCGCCGAGCCCCCCAGCGGTTACGGCGTATTCCTCTCGCGCCTAGAGGATGGAACCGTCGACGTCTACGCCTCTGGTCGCAAGATACGAGTCACGGTGAGTCCCACCGTCAATCTCGATGAGCTGCAAGCCGGTCAAGAAGTGATGCTCAATGAGGCGATGAATGTTGTCGCCGCATGCGGTTTCGAGCGGCAGGGTGAAATCGTCACCCTGAAGGAAGTTCTCGAAGACGGCGAGCGCGCACTCGTTGTTGGGCGCACTGACGAGGAACGAGTTGTGCTGCTCGCGGCGCCGCTGCTTGATGGTCCCATGCGCGCGGGAGATGCGCTGCTGATGGAGGCTCGTTCTGGTTACGTCTACGAGCGCATTCCGAAGTCAGAGGTTGAGGAACTTGTCCTCGAAGAAGTACCCGACATCGACTACCACGACATTGGTGGACTAGGCCCGCAGATCGATCAGATCCGCGACGCGGTCGAGCTTCCCTACCTTCACGCTGACCTCTTCGCCGAACACAAGTTGCAGGCTCCCAAGGGCATTCTCTTGTATGGCCCGCCAGGATGCGGCAAGACGCTTATTGCCAAAGCTGTCGCCAATTCGCTCGCAAAGAAGGTTGCTGCGCGCGAAGGTACAGACCAGCACCGGTCCTTCTTCCTCAACATCAAGGGCCCGGAACTGCTGAACAAGTACGTGGGTGAAACCGAGCGGCACATTCGGCTCGTGTTCCAACGTGCTCGCGAGAAGGCCAGCGAAGGTATGCCGGTCATCGTCTTCTTCGACGAGATGGACTCCCTGTTCCGAACTCGTGGAACCGGCGTCAGTAGCGACGTCGAGAACACCATCGTGCCGCAGTTGCTCAGTGAGATCGATGGTGTTGAAAGCCTCGAGAACGTCATCGTTATCGGTGCCTCGAACCGTGAGGACATGATCGATCCCGCGATCCTGCGTCCAGGTCGACTGGACGTGAAGATCAAGATCGAACGACCGGACGCACAAGCAGCTGCGGACATCATGGCTATCTACCTGACCTCGGATCTCCCACTGCACCCAGAAGATCTTGCGGCCAACGGGGGAGACCCTGAACAAACGGTGCGAGCGATGATCCAACGCGCGGTTGAGCGCATGTACACCGAGGACGAGGACAACCGGTTCCTCGAAGTCACGTATGCAGATGGCGACAAAGAAGTCCTCTACTTCAAGGACTTCAACTCCGGAGCGATGCTCGAGAACGTGGTGGCGCGTGCGAAGAAGTCCGCAATCAAGGATTTCCTCGAAACCGGGCAGAAGGGCATCAGGGTCAACCACTTGCTGTCCGCGTGCATCGATGAGTTCCGCGAGAACGAGGATCTTCCGAACACGACGAACCCGGACGACTGGGCGCGGATCTCAGGCAAGAAGGGCGAGCGGATCATCTTCATTCGCACTCTGGTCCAAGGCAAGAAGGGAACCGAGGCCGGTCGTTCGATCGACACGGTCGCGAACACCGGGCAATACCTCTAGTCCAAGTGCGTAGGGACCTAAGTCCCGAGTAACTACAGGTCTGTCACTCTCTCGGTTGTTGAGCGCGCGAACGCTCCTTCAAAAGTGCTAGAAAATCCCCCGTCGCATGTTGCGGTGATCGAATCTCGACAGGGAGTTGTGCGTGGACACCATCATCTTCATCGTCCTGCTAGTGACGGCGATCTTCGCCTCGAAGGGGTCCCCACCAAAGGTAGTCGTGCCTCTGTTCTTCGTGGGATTTGTAATGACAGCGTTCGTATTCCACCACCACGTAACGTCCAAACTGGACCTGAGCTTCTAAGGCGGCATGATGAGTACTGAGACTGCGGCCCCAGCACCCGAGGCCACTAACCCCGATCTCCCAGCAAACCCCACATTCTGGAACTACGTGGGGTACTGGTTCCCTCACCTTGTGGCCTTCGGCTACGCGCTTGTCATTCTCGCTGCGATCTCGACGCAGTTCATCGGTACAGATATGCCGTGTCCGCTGTGTGTTCTTCAACGTATGGCGATGATGCTCATCGGAATCGCAGCAATTTGGATGGTTGGCCAAGCACGCAAGGGCATGCTCACTCTCGCTGCTTATGCCCGTTCATATGGCCTGATGATTGTCGCCGCGATGCTCGGCGCAACGATGTCAACTCGCCAGATCGAGCTTCACATCCTCCCCGGTGACGCAGGATACGGCGACGCAGTATTGGGCCTGCACCTCTACACCTGGGCACTGATCACGTTCATTGTTGTGATCGCTTACAGCGCCATCATGTTGATGTTCTTCAAGCCGACCCTGCCTGTTGCTCCCTCCGGAAATGCAGCACTCTGGATCAGCCGCATCCTCGTCTGGGCATTCATCATCATCATCATTGCGAACGTCGTCCTGATCTTTGCTGAAGAAGGCTTCCACTTGTACCTGCCGGATGATCCGACTGGTTACCGCCTGCTTAACCCCAACCTGCCGTCATAACGTTCTAGCGGTCTCAATCCCTACCGTCGCCCGTACAGTGTTCTCATGAGCGTTGTTCGGGTGATGGGGATTGAGACCGAGTACGGCATATCTGTCCCAGGACACCCCAACGTCAACGCCATGTTGATGTCCTCGCAGGTGGTCAACGCCTACTCCAATCAGCTGCCGACGGCGAGTAGTCGCACGAGATGGGACTACGACGAGGAGACCCCGCTGCGAGATGCTCGTGGTTTTGACATGTCACGAGCGGATGCAGATCCATCGCAACTGACGGATGCAGATCTTGGGCTGGCAAACGCAGTCCTGACGAATGGCGCGCGATTCTATGTCGACCACGCACACCCCGAATACTCAAGCCCGGAAGTCCTGACACCCAAAGATGCCTTGGTCTACGACCGAGCGGGTGAAGTCATCATGGCGCGGGCGGCCGAGATCGCTCGATCGATGCCGGGAGTTCCGGAAATTCGGGTCTACAAGAACAACACTGACAACAAGGGCGCGTCCTACGGCACCCATGAGAACTACCTCATGTCGAGGGCGACCGATTTCGGAGCGATCGTTGGCGGGCTTCTACCGTTCTTCGCGACCCGGCAAGTCATCACAGGTGCCGGGCGGGTGGGAATAGGTCAAGACGGCCGTGGCCATGGTTTCCAACTTTCGCAACGCGCCGATTTCTTTGAGGTCGAAGTTGGCCTCGAAACCACTCTCAAGCGACCGATGATCAATACTCGCGACGAGCCGCATGCGGACCCGCAGTACCACCGTCGCCTGCACGTCATCATCGGTGACGCGAACCTCGCCGAGATACCCACTTACCTGAAGATGGGTATGACGTCGTTGGTGCTGAGTCTGATTGAGGCTGACGTTGACCTCAGCGATTTGGCACTGTCGAAGCCGGTGACCCAGCTACATCAAGTGTCATATGACGTCACGCTCTCGCACAAGGTAGAACTTGCTGACGGCCGGAAGATGACCGCGTTAGAGATTCAGCGTACGTACGCGGAAAGGTGCGCCGCTTTCTGCGAGCGCCGATACGGCAGCGATGTCGATGATCAGACGAGTGATGTCCTCGACAGGTGGATTGATCTGCTCGACCGCTTGCAATCAGATCCCATGACGTGTGCCGACGAATTGGATTGGGTCGCGAAGCTTCAAGTCCTCGATGGATACCGTCGCCGTGATGGCGTTGATTGGGACGATGCTCGGCTTCAGCTTGTCGACTTGCAGTACAGCGACATGACGGCGGGCAAGGGTCTGGCGCGCAGGCTCGAAGCCAGAGGCAGCCTGAAGCGAATCACGACAGACGAACAGATCGCAGCAGCTGTCAGCGACGCACCCCACGACACCAGAGC
>JAOAUD010000058.1 GCA_030157755.1 Candidatus Nanopelagicales bacterium | reverse complement strand
GGGCGCCGGGTGCCAACGAATACCTCGGCGTACTCGCAGTAGATCGGCTCCAGCGTGTCCATGACCAGTTCGACGGCTGCCTGAGCCGGAACGGTCTCGCCTGGCGTGAGTGCTTGTCGCCCAAACTCAGCAAGCCGGGCATCCCTTTGGCCGCGAACCTTCACCTGCCGGTACTGCAGGGCAAGCCCGCTAAGCAGCACGGCCTGTACGACCAGGACCGGGATCGACAGGATGACGACCATCAGGTACTCGGACATTGCACCGGGTAGGAAGGTGATCACCACGGACAGAATCGAAGCGGGGATCAATGCCCACGCGGTGGCGCGGCGAGCAACTTCGGAATTCCACGGCCGCGCTAACACTGACAGGATCAGCGCAAGCGCAACGAGGTTCGTGCTGAGGATGAACCACGTTCGACCCGGCCCATAAACTGGCAGCCCCGCAGGCGTCAGCGTGTGATTCCAGATCAAGTTTGTCGTAACCCACAATGTCCCGCGAATGATCAAGAGCCCGGCCAGCAGAATAGTTAGCACCCGAGACCAATTCCCGGAAATCGCCTGCAGGACCCAGACGACTGAGAACACGGCAACCCCGAAGAGCATGTGCCGAAGTGTGACGAGTTGACCAAGCTGTTCAGTCGTCAGTGACGTGTTGGACAGCGCAACCGTGGTGACTGCCAGGGCGGCTACTGCGACGGCCCACACGCCGGTGGCAATCCACATGGATCGCGACTCCCGGCGACGCCAGATCAGCACGCCGATGAGGGCTGGGAACAGGACAAATCCAGCGAGCAACAACAAGCTGCTTTGCGCTAGAGAGTCCACTCATTCAGAATCACCCTTGTGGCGGAAGATCACCACAGCCGTGACCCGAATGGCGGATAGGCGCTAAAGGTCACGAAATCAGACGTTCGCTGAACCGAACGTCTCAGTTGAATCAGTCTGATCTTCGTCTGCTGGGGTCACGACAATGGGGGCGCTGAGCCCGATGTAGGACCGGGCGAAGAATCTAGCCATGGTGGGTACCTCCGTACCTGTTGCTCGCGGGTGGGACGAGAACCACCACCGCGAGGTTCCAATCGTCGCAGAAGTTTTCCGATCCTTTGCAAAACTTTCGGCGGCCCGATTGACTATTAGTTGTCATGGCCAAGCCGACCAAGAAGCAGCGGCGAGAGCGGAAGCGACGCCTTTGGCTGATCGCCGCTCCCTTCCTCGTGCTCGCCGCGATGTTCTGGCCGCTGATCGGAATCGTTCCAACAAATAGCAGTGAGCCGCCTGACCCGGTGAAGGTTTCTGACTATCAGGCCCAGTACGACGTGAGTCCGAACGGTGATCTTCAAGCCGTCGAGACGCTCACAGGTGTCTTCCCCAATGGTCGTCACGGGATCTTCCGGTACTGGGATCACGTCGACCCGAATAACCCGAACAAGCGGTACATGCCGAGCGGCATCGTCGTGACCATGGACGGCCACCCCGAGCCGACGCAGGTCTACGAGATGGGCGCCGACCGCTACACGGTCGCCAAGGTCGGCGATGCGGACGTCCTACTGACTGCGGGGACGCACGTCTACCAGATTCGCTATTCAATCCCAGGCGTGATCACCCCGGCTGACGCCGGGACCGTACCGAGCTTCGTCAGTAACTCCGGTCCATCTCTCACCGGCGCGAATGAGTCGGTGTTCTGGTGGAACGTGGTGGCAAACGGTTGGCGAATGCCCATCGCAAATGCGAATGTGACGGTCAACTTGCCGACCCCCGCCGTCGGAGTCGCATGTTCGGCTGCGACGTTCCCCGACAAAGCCGCGGGTCCCTGCACCGTCGCCGGGACGGGAACGTCCACGATCAAGCTCGCAGCGAAGGGGATCCCCGCCTTCGGGGGCATGACGGTTCGCGCGGGCATGCCGACACCGGCTCCCGCTCAAATAACGACACCCTGGCCGTGGCAATTGGATCCGGTCCTCGGGCAGTCATCGGGTGACCTCACCAAGATCGTTCTCCTGGCTGTGGCGGCCGCGGGTCTCGGCTTCGTGTTGGTTCTGCTCAAACGTGAGCGAAAGCCGGGGCTTCCAGTCCTCTTTGAACCACCCGAGGGACTTGGACCAGTCCAGACCGTTTTCATGGCAACGGAAACGCCCGGTGAGCACGACTTGGCAGCGACGGTGTTCCACCTGGCGCAACTCGGACTGCTGACGATCACCTCAAAACCACGATCGTGGACCGCAGTGGCCACGGAGCTGATGACCCCGGACGCGATCGCCGCAACCGACCCCGTTAGCCAAGCTGTGATCGAGGGGCTTTCCCTGCAGACCGCGGGCAACGAGTTCACCGCTAGTAGCTCACGGGCAAAGGGAATCATTCTCGACCAGACGCGTAGTGCAATCAAGCACGCGGTCGTCAGATGGGCCGACGGTGCAGGACTGGTCCGGCTGTCTGCAACCGGCATCATCGGCCGAGCGCTCTGGGTCGTTGCGGTGGTAGCGATCCCCTTTGCGCTGACGGGCTGGAAGGGCCCCACGATCCTTACGATCATCCCGCTCGCTTTTGCGGTCACGGGATACCCGTTAATGAAGATGGGGACGCTTCGACGCCGGACGCGGGCCGGTCGTCAGCTGTGGTCGCGGGCGGGCGGATTCCAACGAATGTTGTCGACGCCATCAAGCGAGCTGCGGTTCGATTTCTCCGCCCGCAAGGAGTTCTTCCTGCCGTACCTGCCGTATGCGGTGGCATTCGGCGTCGCCAAGCAGTGGTCCGAGAAGTACCACGATGAAGTCGATGAGCCACCGCCGACGCCGGACTGGATCAACTACTCGAGCCGCAGGATCACTCCCGCATCCCTCATGACCGCGGTGGGTTCTTTCGAAACGACCGTGACGTCGACCATCAGCGCGTACCAGTCGGGTGGCTCCTCGTCGTCGTCAGGCTCTAGCGGCGGCGGCGGAGGCGTTGGCGGAGGCGGCGGAGGCGGCGGCGGCGGGTCGTGGTGACCTAGCTGCCCAGCCTTCTTCCCTTACGCACTAACCATGGTGGCGAGTGCTGCGGACAGATCCGCTGCACTCGCCACCGTGAAGTTACTAGTTGCGACGGGCCGCGATCGCTGCAGCGACGCCGGCGCCCACAACAAACAGCAGGACCGCTAGTCCGACCTGAATAGCGTTCTGGCGTTCCGAATCACTCGTCGCAGGAATCGCGTACATGTACGCGGCAAGGTTTGTGTTCGCCCCAGTCGCTGGGCCACCGGCGATTCCTTCGCCCGCTGCAGCCTTCTTATCCATGGCTTCGAGCTCGGCGGTGGTCTTGGCCAACACGTCCCCGGCGTTCTCGATGCCGTTGACTGCCGTGCCAGCGATACCGGCGTAGATGCCGAGCTTGTCCGCGTACAACTTCAGCTCGGCCGGAAGTGCGTCAATCGCATTCTGCGCGACAGGCGCGTACTTCTGCGCGAGAGCGAAGTACTTCTCGATGAACGGAATCAACGCGGCGGCCTTCGCAGTACCAGGCGCCATCACATTGACGACTTGATCCGTTGCGTACTTCATCTTCGTATCTAGGAAGTCGACCTGTTGAACGAGGCCGCATTGCTGAATCCCCGCACCAGTGGCCTTGTTGTAGTTGCAGTTGTGGTCGAGTGCATTGCCGATCACCGGTTCCAATTCCTGGAACAGCTGGGCTCCAGTTACGCCCTGGTCCAACTTCTTTGACGCAGCCTTCACGTCGGCAATCAGCTTGTCGATCATCTTCTGCAGTGCGGACGTGTCCTTGGCCGCCTGCTTCGTCCACTCGTAGACCGTCGGCGCGAGCTCCATGCAGTCGTCGACGTAGCCCTGGTTACTGGCGATGAAAGATGCGAGGAATCGGTTGAGCGCTGTCAGCTGGTTCGCAGATGCGGGTTCACCCGCGGCGATCAGCAACCCTGCGGCTTGATCAATCTCCGCCTGATAGGTGGTCGTGTACTGAGTGAAGTATGTGTTCAGTTGCGGACACATGTTGACTGCTGTTTTCGCCAGGTTCTGGGCCCCTGCAAGACCAGCCGCAATGATCTCGTCGCCGAGATCGGAATTCAGTGCGTTCGCGACTCGGCCAACGTTATTCGAGGCGACAGAGAGTTGGTCGATGATCTTGTTGAGTGTCGAGGTCGGACTACTGATCGCCTCTTGGTACCTGGCGTTCGCAGTATCAGTCGTGGTCGCCAGGATATCGATAACGTTCGTCGCCTGAGGGAGAAGCACGGCAAGGCCTGCCGCGCCATCAGCGAGTTCTTGGACCTGGTTCACAGCGTCGTTGAACGCGGGTCCGCCCTCTTCGATCTTCTTGAGGATCGGGGACACATACTTCTCATTGATACCCGCGGCAAGCGCCGAGTATTTGAGAAGCATCAACTGGTACTTGAGCAGCATCGATTGGCCAGTGACGCCACCCTGGTACAGCTGATCGAGCGCGTTTGACGCAACCGGTGAGTACTTAAATGCCAACCGGCCAATCGAGTTGTCAGACAACGTCAACGGCAGGGCGTTAAGAGTTGCTGCCGGAAGCGAGGCGTTCTCGGCGCGTGCTTCAAGTGTCAGTGTTTGGGTGTCTTTGCCAAGTGGCGGGAACATGAACAGCGTCCCAGCCAGCACGGTTCCCGTCGGGCCAACTCCACCCTCGGCCCAAGGAGCATTCACGTCAGCGAAGGTCGATGGCAGCGTCGTCGAGAAAGCGCCACCAAAAGGCACCGGCAGCGACACGGTCTCGGTGACTGTCTGCCCGTTCGGCGTGTTGTACGTGATCTGCGTGGGCTCGGAGGTCTGGTTTGTGAACGTGTACGAGATCTTCACGTGTCCGGAGACATTCACGAAGTCTTCCGGATCAACGTTCTTTCCGTCCACGGTCGCCGCGACCTTGACGCTGAGCGGGAGCTTCCCGCCATAGCTTGCGTTGTTTGCCGCCAACGTCTGGATCTGGTTGGAACCGTTCGAGACGTCGTAGACGACGTTGTCGCCTTGCATGTTCGGGCTGGCGAAACCGTCGCCGCTGCGGACGCTTGTTCCACCCATCGGCACCTGGACGGTGGTAGATCCATCACCGGATACTTGGGTGTTTGCCAGCAAGACGCTGTTCTTCGGCGTTCCGCCTGGGCTCGTGGCAATCAACATCGACTTGCCGACGATGACATTGAGGTTCTGCGAATGCGTCGACTTGGGATCCTGGTTGACGAGGTTCGGCAGATATGACGGATTTACGCTCGGGCCTGTTGGCGATGGAACCAGACCGTCGAGCAAGTCCTTGGAATCGGCTTGAACTGGCCCAGCACCAACTGCTGCCAATGCGGCAATGATCGTTCCGGCAGCGACCAATGCGGTCGTCTTGCGAACTGACTTCGAGGTGCCGATTGCGCGGACCTTCCTTCCGACCCGCTTGTGCGCACGCATTTCTACTTCTCACCTTCTGGTCGATCGCTAATCACTGAGAGGCCCGCATTCTCGGGTTCGGTCGCTGGTGCCGACGCTCCGGCACTGACCAAAACACCACCGGAGTCAATCGACTCTGCTTCCGCGCTGGCTGCGGCCTCTTCGGCGGCAGTCTTGCGGTGATTCCGTTCGAGTTCGACGAGGATTGCGATGAGGAACCCAACGGCTGCCGAAAGCAACAGGTTGCACGCGACGGTCACGATCTGGGTCTGCAGCAACCACGGTGTCGTGTTAAAGGCCGTGTTGTACGCACCCACCATTGAGACCGCACCAAGGAGCGGGGCCCACATGGGGACCTTGCCCTTCGTCACTGAACTGACCACGGTGAGGATGATGATCACCACGATGGATGCCAGTGCGGCGCCCAACCAGGTCGGCGGCAGAGCGGCAAGTCGAAGAAGGAAGTAGACAATCGCTGCGGCAAGTCCGATCACGAAGCCGATGCAACGCCCAATCGGGCCGCCGGGTCC
>JAOAUD010000057.1 GCA_030157755.1 Candidatus Nanopelagicales bacterium | reverse complement strand
CAGGGTCGGTGCTGTTCCAGTGACCTGCAGACGAACATGCAGGACGTCGTTGGAGTTGTAAACCAGCCCCGTAACTCGACCGCCAGCAAGCGTCGTTTCAACACCGCCGATGTTACGGACCAATGTTGCATTGAGGTCACCGTTGGCGAAGAAGCGCAACTTCACCCGGTAGTCATCGGTGGCATTAACCCGGCGTCCAATGACAGATGAGTAGGTGCTGCCAACTTCGGGACGGTTCACTGCCACGTCAACGGTGGTGTCTGTTGAAGTTGCGGAGATCGCATTTAGCGACGCCGTGCGGGTGTTGCCAAGCGGAACGGTGATGGCGCCAACTCCCCCGGATACTGCGAAGTTGCTCGCAGTTCCAGCTGCGGTCCAAGCGCCGCCCTTGGTCGACGTTCCCCATCCATTCGCCACAATCCGATCGAAGTCATCAAGGGCGAGTGCCGGGGTTGGAGCGGTCACCTTGACGGACTTCGTGATCTCCGCCGTACCGCCACGATTGTCCGTGACGGTCAGCTTGACCGGGTAGGTCCCGGCGACTGCATACGCGTGATCGACAGTCGATCCAGTGCCGGTTTGACCGTCACCGAAGTCCCAGTCGTACGCTGCGATCGAACCGTCGGGGTCATTCGATCCCGTTGCGTTCAGGCTGGCAGTCAGGTCATTCGTTGTGAAGCTAAACGCTGCCGTCGGGAGTGTGTTGGGGTCAGTCACAGTGATGTCGTGCGACACCTCATTGTTGCCCCCTGCGTTGTCGGTCACCTTGAGCTTGACTGAGTAGGTACCCGGCGCGCCATAGGCATGGGCCGCCGTTACTCCCGTGCCCGTTGCACCATCACCGAAGTCCCAGGCGTAACTCGAAATCGTGCCATCCGAGTCTGTGGACGTGGAGGCGTCGAACGATGCCGCAAGTCGGTTGGCGGACGACGTAAATGCCGCAGTAGGCAGCACATTCGGCAGCGGAGCACCGTGCCCACTCAAGGACCAGTGGGTGCTGACCTTCTGTGGCGACATCGGAGCGCCGTAGATCGCGACATCATCGATGGTGCCGGCGAAGTAGATGCTCGTGGGTTGCCCTGTCCAGCCACCCATGTTGTCGCCGCCGACCCGCCAATAGCCGCTGTAGGTCTGCGCGGAAGTGACCGAAGGATCGTTTCCGACAAGCTGACCATCGACGAACAATTGGATCCCGCCGCTGCCTAGCTGCGCCACAACGTGGTGGTATTGACCATCGTTGTAGCTCTGTGCGGAGGTCACGGTCTTGACTGCATCGGGGTACACCCCGAAAGTCAGCTTTCCGTTGTTCTGCATGTAGATGTGTCGGTCGTAGTTCGAACTGTTGCCCGTCAGAGCGTTGCCGAATCCGATGATCTTGCCACCCTTGGTAGTGGTGGTCTTGATCCATGCTTCAAGCGCAAACTGCTGCGGCCCGGTTGTCAACGTCGAAGTGCGAACGTTGGACGGGTTGGCATCGCCAGCAAACGTCGTCGCAGTGTCGGCATCACCGATAATTGCTCCTGCCGCCCCTCGCGTGACGGTTCCGGAAATGGTGCCGGTATTTGCGCCTGCCCAGTCATTCGCGACGGTTCCGCTGCCCTCACCTAGCCGCCAATACAACGACGCAGCATCGTCCAGAACGCCAAGGCCGTACCCACTGATTGAACCCGTTGTGGAAACGGTGACCGGGGTCCAATCGCCCGTCACGTTGTTACCCATCGGATCGCTAACGGCGACTCGGTAGTTGTAGGTCTGGCCACCCGTGAGCCCAGTGTCCTTAAAAGCGATGTTGGGACGCGTGTAGAAGTTCGACCTCACCGTCGTCGTGTAGATAGGTGTGCCGAGGCCTTGTCGATAGACGTTGTAGGTCAACAGTTCGTTGTCCATGTCGTAGTCCGCACCAATTAGCCCGCGCACCACACCTTCGGCCGGTGAGGAGAGTGCCGGCTTGTAGTTCGCTCCATGAAGCTTCGGACCGGACTTGTTGGGTGCCAATCCCTTGCGCGCGAAGCGGACAAGGCCCTGTTGGGCAACACCGTTGACGGAAGGAAATTCGCCACCGAGGACCAGATAGTCAGAGTTGCCCGAGATGCTCCATGCCGCCTGGGTCTGGCCTGTGAATGTTCCAGCCGTCAAGTCCGGGTACCAGGTCAATGGAGAAGGGGCCGGAACCCCAGCGAAGTTGTAGTAGCCGCCAACAGTTTCAGTCTTGTTGACTCCTGTTGCGTTTTCCGTGAACGCGACCCCACGGTAGAAGGTCCATGGGTCGGTCTGGGGGAATCCACCCACACCCCGGCAGTCATGCTTGTGTCCAACTGAGTACGAGACACCGTTCATGGCATAGGTCGCGTAGCTGTCGCCGTGACATGAGTCGACCCAGTTAATTGCACCGGAATTGGGGCTTGCCGAGAAGGCGCCTTCAAGATTGCCCTTCGGGATTCCGGCCTCGGAACCGTAGACGTAGCCCGTTCCATAGATCGCGGTGTTGCTTGCGGTCAGGTTGGTGATTCCCGCCTTGGTACCCGCATTCTTGATCAGGTTCGCGGCATCCCATGGGACCGTTGCCCCGGTTGCTGGGTCAACCGCACCAAGGCCGTAGGCGGTCTGGCCATTGAGGGTAGTGAAGCTTCCGCCCACGACAAGCTTTGAGTTGTCCGGCGTCAGAGCGAGGGAGGTGACCTGGTTGTTTCCAGCCGTGGGCGCCCAATCAAGGACGGCGCCATTCGATGCTCGGACTGCGGCCAAACGGGTCCGCGTCACACCACTGACATTGCTGAAGATGCCGCCGAAGTAGACGGTGTCATTTGTTGCGACAACAGTTCGGGTGCGAGCGTTGAAACCGGGCGAGAACGAAGTGATGACCGAACCGTTGCTGGCATTCAGCGCAACGGCCCGATACTTGTTCACACCGCTTGCATTCGTGAAATCGCCTGTTGCGTAGATCCGAGTTCCATCAGGCGACGCGGCAAGACCGAGCACCTGACCATTCAGCGTGGGGGCGAACGAGGTATTGAGAACGCCGGTGGTGACGTTGTACGCCAAGATGTTCGAGCGAGGGGTGGTGTTGGTTCCGGGTGCTGCTCCCGCCGGGCGCGCGTTGGCGAAATTGCCACCCACATAAACGGTGTCTCCGACAACAACCTGGGTCCACACGACACCATCCACCTGGACCGTCGGCAACGCATCGTTACTGACGGTCTCTGGTTCTGGTGGCGTTGGTGCAGTATCAGCGAACGCGGTCGTCGGCTGCGCACCGAACATCAGGGCAGCAGCGACAGCGACACCGGCCATAACAAGATTGACTGGACGCTTCGCAAAAACTCCGGACGTAAACAAGATTCCCCCTTTTCACAGAACCCATGACGAGTTCCGCGCACATCCACCACTACTCACCCCGAGTGGATGTGACCCCAATTACTATTTTGGCACCCCAATTGCCTACCCACAACAGTGCGGGTCAGGAAAGAGTACGTGATCAAGAAGTGACACTTGCAGACACGTCCGACAATTGCTTCGAGCGCCTAACAGTCAGCTGCCTCTGCTGACACTGACGGGAGCATCGTCGGAATCCCACACGTTGCCAACTGGGCGCAGGTCCGAGGATCGCGCTCTGCGGATGATCGCGCAGTCGGCCACAATCTGGGCTCGACCGAAACGGTTGTTGTTGACCTGGATTCCCGATTGGTACGGTCCGCCAGATCCGAAGTTGACGCTGCAGGCACCGTTGTCGATCCAGTTGTCATTGATCTGCAGATCATTGGTTGGCCCGACATCCTGAGTGACCATGACGGCGGCGTTCCGAGCACCCATCAAGGTGTTGCCGACAATCCGAATCCCAGAACCAGCGACAACTTGAATCGAGTCGTCATGGGAACCGCCGCGCTGGTTGGGATTAAACCGAAAGTGTCGGAAATCGTGGAGATAGGAGCTTTCGATGCGGACTCCGCTGCCGTAGACGAGCACTCCGTCCACCGTTCCGGAGATGTTCAGGCGGCGTAAGACGCCTCGGCGATTGACCTTGACCGCATCAAAGTTGGGGCTCACTTTTCGGGGCCGAATTGTTACGTCCTCAACGACGAAGTCGCGGGCCCGCTTACTCACGATAGTCAGCAATCCGATGCCGAACCGGGGCTTCTTGCCACCGCGGATCGAGGTATTTCTGACCGTCACGTTGGGCGCACTGATGATGACCCGGCCTCGCACTTCGAGGCCGCTGACAACAGCGCCTGCCTTGCGAACGACCAGGTCGCCTTTGTGAATCCGCAGGCTCGTGCCGCTAGGAACTCCAGTGGTCGCAGCATTGGGAGCTTTGTTCACGATCGAAAGCGTTGATGGTTTGGGTGCAATTAGCGAGTTGTCTGCGGCGGCGCCAGGCCCGGCACTGCTCACACCAACCGACGCAGCAACCACTAGCAGGGTCGCCCCAATAACCTGCCCTCGACTCGCGCGGCCTGCCACATCGCGGAACCTAGCCAGCTAGAACTGGCCTAGTCCACGCGACGACTTGGCCACTACGCGCTGTAATCCAGGAAGTGGCGGAGGTTTCGAATCCTCGACCGGAAGAGCTCCGGACCGGTCAGGTCGTCAGGGTTCCGTACCCACGTACCCCATGTGGAGTCAGCGACAGTACCAACGCCCAGATGTAACCGATGATGGTCCAACCGAGCAATGCGTTGATGAGTGCGATCGTTCCTGAGTTCGCCTTTCCGCGTGTGGCGGCAATCGCCCACGGAAGCATGTAGAGCCCAGTGAGAACCGCCACAATCCAGGCGATGACGGTCTGAGTTGGCTTGCTCTGTTGGTCAGTGAGTGCCACTGTCTGCGAGACGTTCGACGTATCGGTCATGTGAATTCCTTCTTCGAGAGTTTCTCGGGCTTGTATCCATGCCGTCTTACCAATAATTGGACCGGGCCAAACCAAGTCGCGCTGTGAAACACGTCGCACAGGTTCGGCTAGCTATCGCGGCCCTACGATCCTTGTTTGACACCTGTTGGCAGGCCAGTGTCGCTCCACACATTCCCGCTTGGAGCCAGGTCTGATTTGGCGGCGTTGTGAATGATCGCGCAGCCAGCGATGCGCTGGGCACGACCGAACCGATTGTTGTTCGCCTGCATTCCTGTCTTGTAGGCACCGGTCGAGCCATAGTTGATGCTGCATCCGCCGTAGTCAATCCAGTTTCCATTGATTGCCAACGCGTTGGTCGTACCAGCATCCTGGGTGATCATCACTGCGGAGTTGAAGGCGCCTTCCAAACGGTTCCCGAGGATGTTGATTCCGATTCCAGCTTGAACTTGGATCGCATCGTCGTGGGACGGACCACCGTTCCAGTTGGGGTCAGAGAGGTAGTGACGAAAATCGTGGAAGTACGAATCCAGAACGTTGACTCCACTGCCGTAGATCATCATCCCGTCCACGGAACCTGAGATGTTCATTCGCCTAAACGTCCCGGCCTGGTTCACGTTCACGCCATTGAAGTACGGACTTGGATTGCTCGGGACCACCGTGACGTCCTCAATGAGGTAATTCGTTGCTCCGGCGGTGACCACAGAAAGTAGGCCCTTGCCGACAGTCGGAGCCGCTCCGCCTCGGATAATCGAACGCCGAATCGTGACGTTCGGCGCCTTCACAACCACGAACCCGTGAATATCGAGCGAGTCGACGACAGTTCCAGGGGTCGTGATCGTTAGATCCCCGTTGTAGGGGGTTAACACCGTGCCTGCTGGAACCCCCGTCGTCGCAGCCGTCGGCATCACAGATTGGCCGCTCGGTGCAGGCGTCTGAAGCAGGCTCGAAGGCGGAACCGCAAGCACGGCGGCCGGTGCGAGGGGCGACGTCGGCACACTGCTGGTGGTCTTCTTCTTGCTCACCTTCTTGCACTTCTTGACTTTCTTGACCTTGCCCGCCACTCGCTTCTTGACGACAACGCAGCGGACCTTCTTCTTCGCCTTT
>JAOAUD010000056.1 GCA_030157755.1 Candidatus Nanopelagicales bacterium | reverse complement strand
TCGCGCTTAACGTGGTGGGCGTTTCACCGCCGGAACTGGCGGCAGCCTTCAGAGCGTTCGCAGTCTGGTCGGCAAGATCGGTCAGAGATGCCGCAGGCGACTCGTCCGGCGCCGCTGGTGTCGTTCGCAACAGAGGATCGCCACCTCCGACAAGCACCAAGTCCGTCGGGGAACTTGTCTGCACCACGCTTGTCTTGATCCGATAGTCGGCGCCATAAGCACTCAACACCGCCGCCGAAGTCAGCAATTTGTTTGTTGATGCCGGAGTTGCCGGATTCG
The DNA here is from genome assembly GCA_030157755.1 of Candidatus Nanopelagicales bacterium. GTDB lineage: Bacteria > Actinomycetota > Actinomycetes > S36-B12 > UBA10799 > UBA10799. Next base: position 5,714 of record JAOAUD010000056.1, on the reverse strand, counting down.
AGCCAGACCGTTCATAGAGCAGGTTGCCGGAATCCGTGTCGAACACGGCAACTCGAGCATTCGGACCGAGCGCTTTGACAGAAAGTGGCCCGGAAAGAGCCTGCGCGAGCCCCGATTGAGTCGCTGAACTGTCGGCTGGGGGCGCCAGCGGAGCCAAAACGGCCGTCGTGTCACCCGGTTGGGGCAGTGCGGGCGCAGATGAATCTGCTGCGAAACCTGGGGCTGCGAACACACCTGCGGCAACCACACCAAGAGTCGTCACAATGACGATTCCTGCGGCGGGTAGTGGCCTTTTGGTCTGCTTCACGGTGCGTCTACTGCCCTTCCGGCGGCCATTTGGCCCTGACTTTGATTGTTCATTTCAATAGATTCTGACCAGGTGGATGCCATTCTGCGCTCGCTCGTCAGGCTTCGACCCGGCTCTTTGCGGAACACTAAGCCACGAGCAAATCACGCCCGCGACCAATACAGGAGAAACTCGTGGAGTTCGACGTCACCATCGAGATCCCGACAGGCAGTCGGAACAAGTACGAAATCGACCACATTTCCGGTCGTCTGCGCCTTGACCGGATGCTATTCACCGCGACGCGGTACCCGCACGACTATGGATTCGTGGACGACACCCTTGGACTCGACGGCGACCCGCTTGATGCGCTCGTCATCGTTCAGGAGCCAACGTTCCCCGGCTGTCTGATCAGGGCCCGCACAGTCGGCATGTTCCGCATGACGGATGAGGCAGGTGGCGACGACAAGCTTGTCTGCGTCCCGGCGAATGATCCGCGTATGGAGCACATCCGCGACATCCACCACGTCCCAGAGTTCGATCGCCTCGAGATCCAGCACTTCTTCGAGGTCTACAAGGAACTCGAGCCGGGTAAGTCAGTTGAAGGCGCAACGTGGGCCAACCGCGTTGACGCAGAGGCTGAGGTTGTGGATTCCTACCGCCGCTTCAAGGAAGCCGAAGAGCGCGCGGCCGAGGAAGTCATCGAGGCGCTCGCCTCCGAATAGTTTCTTTCCAAAAGGGCGTCGTGGTGTGAACCACGGCGCCCTTTTGTGTGACCCGACGGCGGCCTCAATCGACGAGTGTTACCTTCAAAGCAGTGGTGAATTGTTTCCATTCACCTTGGTTTTGGGGGTCGTTATGTCGGGGGCAAGCGGTTCAGAGGTGCTCACGGTCACTATTTGGCTGGGCATCAGCGTGCTGTTGTCGTTCGCCGTCATCGGGTGGCTGAACCTTTCGCCAAGCAAGTGGGCACGAAATTGGCGTGCTCGGGCGGCAGATTCCCGCCAGGCAATCGATCCGTCTGAGGATTCGTACCCGCACATGCACGTTGTTGATGGCGTGACGATCACACATTCACATGCCGACGGTCAGCGTGACCATGAGCACACGACCATCACGGTTTCGATGAAGCACTACGCGCAATTGGTCAAGCGTGCCCAGCGTCGTCAGAGTTCGTAGCCCCTACTAGAGCGGGACTTCGCCGGCGGCTGGGGCCGCAGTTTCGCCGGGGTTGGGCGTGGCCGCGCTAAAACAAACCGAGGCGTCCCCGCGGCGGATGGTGATCACGAAGACGTCATCGGCACTCGTGATGTTCAAGAACGACGGAACTGAATCCACTTCTTTCATGAGGCAGTCTCCGCCGCCATCAAAGGTCGACCAATCCGAAAGTCCGGCGGCATTCTGAAGTCGAATCGATACCTGTTCCTCGGATTCACCGGTGCGATAGCGCGTAGCAAGTTCCACCATTGAGTCGCCGGAAATCACTCCGACAAGTGGCAGGCGAGGACAGTTCACAGTCCCGGTGCGCGCCACGTCGGCCGCATCAGGCGGCGCCGCCATCACGGGTTCGGCGGAAATCTGCTCCAGCCAGCCATCGATTCCGGCCGAGCATGCCTCATGGTCACCAGAACGCAGCTGCACTCCGCATCCTGACGTTCCCGCGACCACAGCGGCGGCAATGGCTCCGACCGCGGCTATTCGCAGGCCTCGCCGACAGCTCAACACGCTGCGTAACGATAGCCCGGTTCGCCAGCAGGGCTCAGTTGCCTGTCGCGCAGGATCACAGAGATTTGTGCACCGCGAGCCGTGCAAGCCCGATCGAAGACTGACGTCGCGTAATCGGTGTACTCGACCTCGATCAGGTTGTCACCGTAGACCGCACGGTAGGAATCGCATTCCCGGTAGCGCTCGCATTCCTCGGCGATTGCGTAGTCGAACTTCGCGATCCGACGCCCACGGTCACCGAGTTCGGAGGCGTTCTTCTGACCGGCCGCAAGTCCTCGCAGATGTGCACGCTTGACCAGCAGTTTCGCGAGCACCACGGAATTCGACTTCGTGAGCCGACCCCGTGAACGTTGGTAGGAATCCAGATTGTCGAACTCGACGGCACTGAACCCCTTTTGGGCACAGGAATCGGTCCACTTACCCACCACGCGCGCGATCGCCCGACGCTTCTTGGCGGTCGAGGTGTCGAGCAGGATTTCGTTCCATTGCCCATCGATGACGTACCGCCCGCCCTTGCGCAGCAGGAGGTTTCGATGTTTGCGCTTCCACCATTTACTCTGATCGGCCTGGGTCTGGAAGCCGTTGAGATAGCAAATGTTGTAGTGACCAGCGATAGGCGACGACGTGCTATCGCGAATGACCACGCCGCTGGCAAACTCGGGCCCATAGTCACCGCCGAGTTGATACGAAACCGAGGCGTTCGGAGTTGGCGGAACTGGTGCAGCGACGGCCGGCGTGCTGGCGATCGCGGCGCTGCCCAACAGCGACGCCATGGCGACTGACACCGCCGAGACCTTCAACACCGCGCACACCCCTTGCGAGTAACTAGGCCGCAACCACAACAACTTCAATCGGCGCGTTGGACTCAACCCTGCGCGTCCAACAGTAAGCAATGATCGCCTGACCGAGGATGTATGTGAACATGATGATCACCCCGGAAACGGGAAACGCGCCGTAAGCAACCGTTTCGCCAATCAACAGGTCCGACACCATAAACAGTGCCCCGCCGATGCCAAACAACGTTCCGAGGCTCATCGAACACATTGCCATCGCGACCAAGAACGCGCTGTAAACGATGATAGGAATTCGCAGCGGGCCAAGTCCAGGCCAGAGCGCCGCGTTGGCAGCCAGCCAAAACAGCGGATACGCAAACAGCACCCAGCGACGATCGCGCAGCCCTTGACGAGCGCCGAGCTTGAAGAATCCAATGATGTAGAAGATGTGCGTGATCAGGAACATTGCAATCCCCAGGGCAAACCACAAATCGCCGTCAAGCATCAATGCAACGTCACCGAGGAACGAAAAGAACTGACCAATGATCAGAAACTTGATGCTTGGGTCTGCGTTCCATCCGACTTCGACCAGCACGAAGAGCATCAGCAACGGCAGCAACAACGGTTTGGTCAAGTGCTCGAGAACCGTGTTATCGACAGCCACAGCAGACAGTTCCAACACGGAGACGATTGCCAACGCCACAAGGGTGATCAAGGATGCCCGTTTCACAAGGCGACACAATCACATGAATGGTGTTCCCGCCTACCAACGTCGCCTATTCACCGCACTTATCCCAGCGCGAAGTGCGTCGACGTAGGCGACAGCGCTCTAGCGAATCACCCGAACTACCGCGGCAACGTCACCGTAGTGAGCCTCGGTCTTGTAGTTGGAGAGCTTGACCCCGTCATGAGAATTCGCGGCATGAACAAACTTTCCGCTGGCTGGGTCCACAATGATGCCGACGTGATCAATCGCGTTCTCGCGCCAATCCGTCCCGTTATTCATGCGCCAGAAGATCACGTCGCCTGGCTTCGCTGCCGATAGCGCGACCTTCTGTGTGTACTTGCTAGTCGACTGATCTTGCGCCATCAGCAGTGGCCACTTCGAACCTGCCTCGTGCCACGCGCGCCAGCTGAAGCCATTGCAGCCGTAGCTCGGCCCCGTGCCGCCGTTGGGGTTGTAACGGTGTCCAACCTGCGACACCGCGAAGCTCACCGCCCGAGCGGCAGCTGCCTCTTGTCCAGCCCATGCTGCGGAGCCGATCTGATTCTTACGCGCTGCCTCCTGCGCCAATCGCCGCTGCTCCGCGAGTAAGCCGAGATAGATGCCTTTGAGTTTCGTGCGGGTCGCATCTGCCTCAGCGACGGCGGACTGGCGCTTCGCCACGAGTTGCTGAACCTGCTGTTGTGCGGCCGCCGCGTCGTCCTTGGAGGACTGCGCCTTTGCCTGGTTGTCGTCTGCCTCCTGCTGGCTCGCCTTCGCCGAGGCCTCGAGCGCCGCGAGCTCAGCGAACTTGACTTGGAGTTCCTGCTTGAGTTCGACGATCTGATCGAGGGTCCCCGAGTTACTGCGGGCCTGTCGGCGGACGGCATGTAGTTGCGCCGCGAACTGACTCGGATCTTGCGACTCCAACAGGATTTCGAGTTCTTGGTACTCGCCGCCATTGGTGTACGCCTGCCGAGCGAGGCCAGCGATCTGCACCTTGAGGGCGTCGATCTCGCCCTGGGTCTTTGCGATCTTGACCCGCTGCGCGGCAACGGCTTTCTGTGCGGCCGCAACGGCTTCGCGTGCGCGCGCCTCGGCCGCCTGCGCCTGCGCCAACGCAGCGAGTGCTTGTTGGACTCGCTGCTCGGCTTGAGGAAGCGCGGAGGCGGCCTGATCGAGGGTCGCCTGCGCCCTTACCAGCGCATGCTTGGCCGCCTTCAAACCATTGTTCGCGGCGTCGACCTGGTCATCGATCGGCGCCGCGGGAACTCGGACCTGCAGCAGGGCGGCCGGTGAGCTCGCCGCTGTTCCAACCATCCCGGCGAGCAACAGGGGTGCGCTCACGGCACCAACGATGGCGCGGTTGCGCTTCGCCAGTCGTGGTTCCACTACCCATCCCTCGTGCTCGTCCGAATCCGGTACTGATCGAAGAGTGCCAGCGGCATTGGTTACAGCCTGTGAACGGCGCGCCGAATTGCCCCGGTTCGTGATGTTTGGCGACCGCCCATTCTTGCCCGAACGGCGCAGGCACTTAACAATGGAACTTCGGGTTCCGATAACTGAAGCGAATCTCTGCGGGAGGTGCCATGGGAACTCTGCGCCAATTCGTCGCCGCTCTGCTGGGCGCGGCCACCGCAGTTGCTCCCGTGCTGCCAATCGCCGCTGCCGCAAACAGCATGCAGGCGGCACCTGCCACAAACGTCGCACGCCCAACACTCCCGACCCAGCGGGCCAGTGGCACCTACCAGCAAGTGGACCCAGTACGGGTCGCTTCATCTTTGAAGGTCCGTTCCGGTCGGACCGCGACGGTGTCCTTCGCCCGTGTCGGCCCGCTGGCACGCAGTGGAGTACTGAAGGTCCGCGCTACGGTCTCGGTCCGGTCGGCAAAAAAGGGCTCAACCCAGTGGCGCCCTCGCGGTGCCTCGAAGTCCACAACCGTGAGCTTCAAGGCAAAGACCACCAAGTCTGCGGCCATCTCGTTGCCTCCTGGCACACCGACCGGCTGGCGAGTCACGAACCGCGGTGCACGCGCGGCCACAGTGTCCGTAGTGATCGTCGGCTACTGGCGCGCTGAACCGCCGAACACTGGGAGCCCGCCGGAAACTTCGCCCACACCCGGCGACCCAGTCCGGACGATCGACCCAAGTCCCGGACCAATCAGTGCGAACGGTCGCTACGACGTCGGCACGTTCACCGGGACTGATCTGTGGGTCAACCCGACCGCAGG
>JAOAUD010000055.1 GCA_030157755.1 Candidatus Nanopelagicales bacterium | reverse complement strand
CCACCGGCGTCTACCCGCACGAGGTAACGGTTCCCCTTGCGGAGCCCCCCGGCGTGCACAACGGCAAGTTCCGCGTCGTGGCCGTACACCTCTTTGATGTTGGTACGAAGCCTGCGCGCTGCTGAGCCAGTGTCGAGTTCAGCCTCAATCACGATTTTCCCGCTGACGATGTGCAGGCCACCCCCGAATCGGAGCATGGTTGCGACCTCTGCCTTCCGGCAGCAGGTCTTCGTCACTTCGTATCGACTGAGCTCGTCTTTGACGGCGGAAGTCATTGCCATAGCTAGATATTGCCATGCGGCAGCAGGTTCCCGAGGGCTGCTGCCAAAAGATGCGTATCGTGACGCGGAGACGTGGGCTCAGAGTCTCGCTGCGAAACGGACACCCTTTCAAGCACTAGTTCAGCGTCGAGTGCTGCGCAAGCAGCAACCAACTCATCCACATCGTCGACGCAGCGAGGGTCCGCGAGCACGTATTCAAGCCCAACTTCCGGGAACTGCGCGCGCCACACATCGAGGTAGCGGGCGCTCGTGAAATCTTGCGTGCTGCCAACTTCGCTCGTTGAGGACGCACTCCTGCCGTCGAGGTTCAGCACCAGGATCCGCCGAGCGCTGGTCTCGGCAAGAGCCTCGCGGACCCCTGGAACCAACAGGTGTGGCAGAACGCTGGTGTACCAACTTCCCGGTCCCAGCACAATCGCCTGCGCACCAGCGATGGCCTCGAGCGCTTCGACACACGCCGGCGGATCCGGTGGCTCTACCCGAAGGTTCATCACCCAGCCGGGGCTGTGTTCAAGCTCTACCTGCCCGACGATGGTCTTCACCTCGTCTGGATGTGCCGGGTCAGCGCCACGCACGTCAGCCACGATATTGAGCGGAACGGTTGCCACGGGCAACACCCGACCGTGGGCTCCTAGCAGTGCCGCGACCCAGTCCAACCCGGCAACAAGGTTTCCGGTTTCTTCCCACAGCGCGGCGATCAGTAGGTTTCCGGTGGCGTGCCCCGCCATCTCGCCGGTTCCGCCGAAGCGATGCTGCATCACCTGTGACCACGTTCGCCCCCAGGCGTCATCGCCGCACAGCGCGGCAAGGGCCATGCGCAGGTCCCCGGGAGGTGGCAACCCAAGTTCACCGCGGATCCGTCCACTCGAGCCGCCGTCATCGGCAACCCCAACAATCGCTGTCACATCGTCAGTCAGACGCCGCAGTGCCTTGAGTGAGGAGGACAGCCCATGACCGCCACCGAGTGCCACAACAGCCGGTCCGTGATGGCCGATCCGACGCCCGGCGACGGAAACCCGGGTACCGGGAACTGGCGGTTCGCTAATCGTTGCCGACATCTACTACTCCCGACCAAGGTCGCGATGAACCACCAGCGTTTCCATCCCCTGCTTGACCAGTCTCGCGGCGAGGTGTTCTGTCATCGCCACGCTTCGGTGTTTGCCCCCGGTACATCCGATCGCGATCGTCACGTACTGCTTGCCCTCGCGGAGATAGCCATCGGCAACCAAGTCAAGGAGTTCCGTGTACTTATCGAGGAACTCGCGCGCCTCCGGATGGTTCGTCACGTAGTCGCTGACGTCAGCCTCTTGCCCCGTGTGCTCGCGCAGCTCCGGAACCCAGAAAGGGTTGGGGAGGAAGCGCATGTCCGCCACAAGATCGGCGTCGACCGGGATCCCGTACTTGAATCCAAACGACATCACGGTAGCGCGCAACTTCACGTCCTCCTCAGGACGGAAAGCGGCTTCGATCTTGCGGCGCAGGTCATGAACGTTCAGTGAGGAGGTGTCGATCACGAGATCCGCTCCACCTCGCAGATTTGCCAGGGCTTCTCGTTCGCGCTTCAGGCCATCCAGGACCCGGCCGCCGCCCTGCAGCGGGTGAGGCCGACGGTTCGACTCGAATCGTCGAACGAGCGTCTCGTCGGTGGCTTCCAGAAAGAGCACTCGAACGTTGTTGCCGCCATCCCGCAGGCCGGCGATCTCAGCCTCGAGGATGTCAAACCGACTGCCACCCCGAACGTCGACAACGACCGCGAGACGCGAGGCCTCTTCGCGGGCCGCAACCGATGCCACCAGATCGTCCAATAGTTGCGGCGGCAAGTTGTCGACAACAAACCACCCGAGGTCTTCCAACGCTCGCGCAGCAGTGGACCGACCGGCCCCTGACATGCCGGTCACAAGGACTAGTTCAATCCGTCGCTCGCTCATCGGCCTCAGCATTCCCTAACAACTCGCCTGTTGTGACGTTGATGCCGCCATTCTGACCACTTTGAGCCACGGCGTCCAGGATCGTTGCAGCTAGCTTCGGCCCGACTCCCGGCACGGCGGCAATCTCCTCGACATTCGCCTCGCGCACCTTTCGCACCGAACCAAAATGCTTGAGCAATGCCTTGCGCCGGGCGGGTCCAAGTCCTGGTATGTCATCGAGGATGCTGGCTCGCGCCGCTTTCGCGCGTCGTTGCCGGTGATAGGCGACGGCAAACCGGTGCGCCTCATCACGCACTCGTTGCAGCAAGTACAGGCCCTCTGATCGCCTCGGCAGAATGACCGGATCAGGATCACCCGGCAGCCACACTTCCTCCAACCGCTTGGCGAGGCCACACACGGCGATGAAGTTGATGTCGAGGGCGGCTAGTGCATTCGCAGCCGCATTCACCTGAGGCTCGCCACCGTCGACGACTAGCAGTCCGGGGCGGTAACGGCGTCGCGCCTGGGCCTCTTCGTCGGAACCTGGAGCGAGTCTGGAGAAGCGCCGAGTGACGGCCTCACGCATGGCTGCCAAGTCGTCCTGATGATCGGCGATGGCGTACTTGCGATATTCGGACTTCGTCGCAATCGCATCCTCAAAGACCACAATGGACGCTGTGAGGTCGGTGCCCTGATGGCCCGAAATATCGATGCACTCGATTCGCAGGGGAGCTTCTGGGAGGTCGAGGTACTCCTGCAGTTGCTGGAGCGCCTGGCTTCGCGCAGTCAGATCACCGGCCCGGCGCAGCTTGTGCACGGCAAGTGACTCGCGGGCGTTCTGGCGGACTGTCGCCAAAAGGTCCCGCTTGGCGCCGCGCGATGGCACAGAAATCCGAACCTTGGCGCCGCGTTTGGCACTCAACCACGACGTCAGAACCTCAACATTCGGCGGGAGCTGCGACACGATGACGTTCTGTGGGACCCCGGCCTCCTCTTGATGTTCAGAGTCGTCACCGTAGAGCTGAGTGACGAACTGCTCGACGAGTTCGTCCTCACCACCGTCGACTGTGCGCTCCACGATGAAGCTGCGTTGACCCGTCACGCGCCCGCCGCGGACGTGGAATACCTGAATGGAAACCTCAAGTTCGTCGGCCACCATGCCAATGACGTCTGCATCGGTGTCATCCGGGAGAACAACCGCAGTGCGCGCCAATGCCCGACGCAACGCGGCCAAGTCATCACGCAATCGGGCGGCGGTCTCGTAGTCGAGTTCCCCGGCAGCTTGAGCCATCTGCTTCTCAATATCGCGAATGTACTTCTCGGTGCGCCCACCTAGGAACCGGCACAATTCCTCAGCGATTTCACGATGTTCTTGCTCGTCCACTCGGCCAACACATGGTGCGGCGCACTTTCCGATGTCACCGAGCAGGCAGGGCCGACCCATTCGCTGATGCCGAACGAGGACCCCTTTCGAGCAACTGCGCATTGGAAAGACGCGGAGTAACTGATCAACTGTCTCTCTGATCGCCCACGCGTGTGCATAAGGGCCGAAGTAGCGAATCCCAGGCTTCTTCGATCCCCTCATCACCTGGACCCGCGGAAACTGCTCGTTCATGGTGACCGCGAGATACGGATAACTCTTGTCGTCGCGGTAGCGCACGTTGAATCTCGGGTCGTATTCCTTGATCCAGGAGTACTCGACCTGCAGCGCCTCCACCTCGTTCGCCACAGTGACCCAGTCGACCCGCGAGGCTGAGTTCACCATCGCGTAGGTCCGCGGATGGAGGGAATGAACGTCTGCGAAGTAACTGTTCAGGCGACTGCGCAAACTCCGCGCCTTGCCCACATAGATAACGACGTCGTTCTCATCACGAAAGCGGTATACGCCCGCAGACTCCGGAATGCTGCCAGTCTCGGGTCGATACGTCACCGGGTCCGCCACAACGCAAGACTAACCTCGTCTTGCTGGCGGCCCTCGCCACCCGAACGAGTGGTGCCAATACGCAGCGCTGATGTGATGTGACTCGAGGCGCACCAAACTTGGTCAGTTTGTGTGTTGTCCGTCGTGATCGCACCAGCCCCACGCACCCATGCCGCACCGTTACTCGGATGAGAAGCAAGCACGCGGTCCAGACTGTGACTCGGTCCATTCCGATCTCGGTGACCACCGTCGTTCTGATTGGACTCGGCAGCGTGGCGCTGGGCGCGGCACCCTCACAGGCAGACTCGACGCCCATTTCGCTCGCATCCACAAGAGTCTTCATTGAGGGAGATTCACTGACAGTTGGCTCAGCCGGTGCCCTCAAGAGTCAACTCCGACGTCACGTGAAATCCGTGACGGTTGATGCTCAAGTTGGCCGCCACACCGGGGAAGGAATCCGGAAGCTGCGCTCCCCGGCGGCCAAAGCCGCTGGTATCTGGGTCGTCGCACTCGGAACAAATGACTCGCCCAGCAGTGCACAAACCCGCAAGAACGTTGCGCACGTCATGAAGTTGGCTGGCAAGAATCGCCAAGTGATCTGGGTCAATGTCGTGCGACCCGGTGGCTACGGACGTGTGAACCGCACTTTGAGGGCCCTCGATGCCGCAAACCCGCAGCTCACCGTCATCGACTGGGCAGCCGTGATCCGCCAGCAGCGTGAACTCCTGAGCGGCGATCGTGTTCATCTCACGCCGAAGGGTTACCGGATTCGTGCAATCGAGACGCGCAACGCGATCCTCTCGCTCGCGCAACCCGCGACGAGCTGACTCAAACCAGATCTGCGCGATTACCCAAGCACGACATTTCCACCCGACACCGACACTGACTGCTTCGCCAGTGGCTTAGTTGCGGGTCCCTGAATGACTGCTCCGGTGTTGGCGTTGAACTTGCTTCCATGGCACTGGCAGATTCCTTCGTCGCCGCTGACCTCAGTGAGCGGGCAACCCTCGTGCGTACAGATACCGCTGTGGCAGACGAACTGTCCCGCCGAAGGCTGAGCGACAAGCCAGGTGGTGCCATCTGCCTTTGCCAACTTCGCGCCGCCTACCGGAACCGCGGCGGTCGTGGTCAACACGGCACCCGACGTTGACGGTGACGCAGACCCGCTCTTAGCTTCAGTCGGCGCCGCAGCACTTGAGGACGGCGAACTGGTGCTGCCCGAACTGCATGCCGCCAACGCCACGCCTGCTAGGCCGGCCGCTCCCACTGCTAGCACCGCACGGCGCGGAAGTTCGGATCCGGTCGCCTGGTCACCTTCTTCGACTACTTCGTCCAGGTTCGTGTCGTCTGCCTTGGTCTGCGTCATGACTAGTCCTTCGCTTGTCTGGGCGAACTCTTGCGCGCGGTCGCCTTCTTGGCTGTGGTCTTCTTGGCTGTGGTCTTCTTGGCTGTGGTCTTCTTGGCTGTGGTCTTCTTGGCTGTTGCCTTCTTGGCTGTTGCCTTCTTGGCGGTCGTCTTCTTGGCCGGAACAAGCCGGGCGGGAATGCTGGGAACTGTGACCTTCTTCGTTGGCTTGACGGACACCGTATCCACCAACTCCGCAAGGAACTGGCCGGTGTGGCTGGTCTTTACCAAAGCCACATCTTCCGGGGTGCCGGTTGCAACGACCGTTCCCCCGCCTGAGCCACCTTCCGGCCCCATGTCGATGACCCAGTCGGCGCATTTGATGACATCGAGGTTGTGTTCAATCACCACAACTGAGTTCCCCTGATCCACCAGGCGCCCGAGGACCAAGAGAAGCTTTCGGATGTCCTCAAAATGCAGGCCAGTTGTTGGTTCATCAAGCACATAGATCGTGCGACCGGTGGAGCGTTTTTGCAGCTCTGCGCTGAGCTTGACCCGTTGCGCCTCTCCCCCAGACAGGGTGGGAGCTGGCTGACCCA
>JAOAUD010000054.1 GCA_030157755.1 Candidatus Nanopelagicales bacterium | reverse complement strand
AGTGGTACCAGGACTTCACCTACCAATACCCCGGTACGTCCAGCGACTATGTGACCCCGGTCGATTCGGGATTCCCGTGGTGGCTGCGCTTGCAGCACTTCTTCAACCTCTTCTTCATGGTCTTCATCATTCGGGCGGGCTTGCAGATCCTCGCCGACCATCCTCGCCTCTACCTGAACTCCGGCAGTAAGCCGGACACTGAGTGGCTTCGGCTGCGCGGTCCGGTGCCCGAAGATCGCCGAGACAGCGCGGATGCCACCACCGTGTGGACCGCGAAGGATGACTCGGTAGCGCTGCCTGCGCAGGTGGGAATCCCCGGGTTTCGCCATTCGATCGGGCTCGCGCGCTGGTGGCACTTCAGCTTTGACCTGTTGTGGCTGATCAACGGAGCGATCTTCTTCATCCTGATCTTCAGCACTGACCAGTGGCGTCGATTGGTGCCCACGTCCCTAGACGTATTTCCGAACGCGGCATCGACGGCACTGCAGTACCTGTCTTTGCAGCTCCCCGAAAACGCCGGCTTCAGCACCTACAACGCACTGCAGCTCATCGCCTACTTCGTGACGGTGTTCATCGCTGCGCCGCTGGCGATGATCACGGGACTTCTGCAGGCGCCGGCCATTTCTGCGAGGTTCGGAACGGGCAGCGGCTTGTTGAATCGGCAGGTGGCGCGCTCGATTCACTTCCTGGTGATGATCTGGATGCTGATCTTCATCGTCATTCACACTGCGATGATCTTCATTACTGGCTTCGTCGGCAACGTCAACCACATCACCCTGGGCACCGACACCACATCAAGTTCGGGGGTCTGGCTATACGCGCTGTGGATGGCTGTCGTCGTGGTGTTCTGGATCGTGGCCTCGCCACTGACGATCCGATACCCGCGCAAAGTCCAGCACGCGGGTCGATTCATGGTCGGTCGCATCAAGTTCTTCATGGAGTGGTGGAATCCCAAGGCGACGTACAGCAAGAAGGACATCTCCCCGTTCTTCTGGTCAAACGGCGAGCGACCTGAGACGGGAGAATACGAAGCACTCAAAGCCAATGGGTGGACCGACTACTCGCTGCGTATCGACGGCCTAGTCGACACCCCCACCGAGTTGTCTTACGAGCAGATCTTGGCGCTCCCCAAATCAGAGCAGATCACTGCCCACTACTGCATCCAAGGCTGGTCCGGAATCGCTGAGTGGGCAGGCGTGCGGATGAGCGAGATCCTCGACATCGTCGAGCCGCGACCAGAGGCAAAGTGGGTGGTGTTCTATTCATTCGCGGAAGGCCCTGAGGGTGGCCGGTACTACGACTGCCATCCCATCGCAAATATGCGGCACGAACACACGATCCTGGCGTACGAAATGAACGGTGAACCGCTGAACGAATCTCACGGTGCGCCGCTGCGGCTGCGCGACGAGATTGAGCTCGGCTTCAAACACGTGAAGTGGATCGAGGCGATTGAATTCGTCGAGTCGTTCGAGCACCTAGGAGCCGGGCAAGGCGGCTACAACGAAGACCAGGAGTTCTTCGGCTACCGCATGCCGATCTAGCTGAGTCGATAGAGCTGGGGTCAGGCCGACTGCGGCGGTAGCCATTCCTTCGCAGCGGCAACCAGCGCGTTGACACCGTTGGTCAAGGTCGGCTCGATCACCGGCGCGAAGTACGGCGAGTGGTTCGCGGGAAGCTCGGCCATTCTCTTGTGGAGTTCCTCGATGGTGGTTGCACCTTCATAGTCCGCCGGATCCTGCCCGCCCAACAGCCAGTACACGAGTGGTGCGTTGACCGCGGTCGCAAGCAATCCGACATCCTCGCTCCCACTCACGAGCCCTGGGTCCACGATGAGTGCACCCGAGGCAGCTAGCGCCGTACGGGTTCGCTCGACGGCGTCGGGATCATTGACCAACACCGGGAACGAATCGGGCGACAGTTCAACTAGTGGCTCCTCGGTGGCACCGGACGCGATCGCCTCACCGCGAACGATACGTCCGATGGCGGCGAGGACGCGTTCGCGGACGTCGTCGGTGTAGGTCCGAACGGTCAGCCCGAGCCGCGCCTCGCTGGGAATGATGTTCTCTTTGGATCCAGCATGAAACGTTCCAACCGTGACTACAGCGGACTCGGACGTCGGGGCAATCTCGCGGGCGACAATGGTCTGTAGCCGCATCACAACGGCGGCACCCATCACGATCGGATCGACCGACGCTTCTGGCCGCGAACCGTGTGACCCTTCACCTCGCATCACGATGTCAACGGTGTCGGATGCTGCGAATGCAGGACCGCTGCGCAAACCAATCACGCCGGCCGGGATGGGGGCGACATGTTGCCCGAGCACGACGTCGATCGGCGGGAGTTTGTCGGCGAACGCATCGTCAACGACCGCCCGCGCGCCTGCGACTTCCTCAGCTGGTTGGAAGATCACAGCCAAAGTCCCCGACCAGGTGTCGCGGTGCGCAGCGAGTTCCGCGCAGGCGCCGAGCAAACAGGTCACGTGGATGTCGTGGCCGCAGGCGTGCATCACGGGAACCTCGGAACCGGCAGCGTCGGTCGTTGTCACGGTGCTGGCGTAGGGCAGGCCGGTCTCTTCCCGCACCGGCAGCGCATCCATGTCTGCCCGAAGGAGTGCGGTGGCGCCGTCTCCGTTACGAAGGATGCCAATGACGCCAGTCCCGCCGACGCCGGTCGTCACCTCGAAGCCCAACTCGTTGAGGAAGTCCGCGACGATTCCCGCCGTCCGGGTCTCGGCAAACGACAACTCCGGGTTCGAGTGGAGGTCGCGGTAGATGTCGGCGAGTGCGTCGGGACCAATCATGGTCGGATTCTCCGCGTGCAACCTCCGCGACGCAATTGCAGTGCCACTCGCGGGGTGGTTCGTCGCTAGCGTCGAGCTACCCGTCGCTAGGCGCGTCATTGCGGGCGCTTTGCCCCCGCCGCATGCTCCTCAAGCATCTTGATCATGACCGGCGTTCCCGTTCGCAGGATGTCGGTGACTGCATCGAGCGGCAACTCCGAGTAACTCCGGAACGCGATGCAGCTCTTCCCGGTCAGGAGGTCAGACAGTGCCTCCCGGTGGCGTTCTTGAAGCACCGGCGATCCGTAGAAGGGCATCATGTGCAGCGTCGTTTTGGTCTTGCCTCTCGGGCCCATCGCGTAGACCATCTGACCGGCCGCCGAGTAGAAGATGAAGCCGTTCAACCAGCGGCCTCGGTTAATCGACTCCTGCAGTCCGTCGCAATTCTTCGTGATCAGAATCCGGAGTTGACGCAGGGCGTCGACTTGATCATCCGAGAATCCTTGCAGGTAACCCTCAAACTCCTCATCAGTCATCGGGGACGCTCCTACCCGAATTAGCCGTAGATCCTCGGCGACGTAACCGGCAGCCGACTCCAGTCCTTGGCCAGTGATTCCTTCGCCTTTGATAGCAGCACCTTGAAGGTCTTGCTTGCCTTCTGTGGCTTGCGGCGCCCGGCCTCTTGGTAGATGACCCTGTCGCCCTTGCGAACAATCAGAAGGCGATTGTGGAGCATCTGCATCGTTCCACCGCTATCGATGGTTTGGATCTTGAGAATCTCGTAACCGCCCTGGTTGTAGTGCTTAACCGAGCGAACTAGGAGGGAACCTCCGTTGACCTCTTTGTACAACCTGATGCGGGCGGGAATCACAAGCTTTGCCGCACTCGCGCCACCGTACCGAGCGACGTCGCTGGTGAAACTGGACTTGACGACCTCGCCCGCCATGCGCAGGTAGCTCGCATCTCGGCACTTCAGCGAGGTCACACATTCGACTGACGAGATCGGTCCAATGCGCTTCACCTTGCCGAGGCCGAGGCCGCTCGGCGACGTCAGGAGTTTGTTCGGTGGCGGGGCCGCCTGGGCAGCGGCAACCGGACCTGCAACTAGCCCTGCAACGAGCGTGCCGGAGATGACCGCGAGGGCGGGGATCGTTCGTCTGACTGTCATGAGTGACCTCTGCCAAGGGAAGGATTCGTTGAGAAAGTATCGCGCTAACGCGGCCGTGACGTCGCCCTGGCGAACGCGCTTCACCCGAACGCTCGACAGCAAGTGCGGGTGGTCGGCTAGTGCGGCTGGTGCGGCTAGTCGCCGATCTCAAGATCCCAGGCGCGGACGCCGCCGATGATGCCCGCAACGTTCGGCACGATCGTGACGTCATCGCCGAGAAACTCGGTCAGCAGCCGGGCGTTGCCACCGCCCACGTAGAGGTGGTCCCAACAGAAGACCGGGCGCAGACCCTCCACAACCTCGAGCATCCGTTTGCTCCACTTTCGGGGGCCAAGTTCGCGCAGTTTGTGGATACCGATCCACGTGTCGTAGGTGGCGTCCTTGCGAATCGGCGCGTGCGACATCTCGAGATGAGGTGCGAGACGCCCATCGTTGTAGACGGCACAGCCAAGTCCAGTTCCCAGCGTGAACATGACTTCTAAGCCCTCATGCTGAATCACAGCTGCGCCCTGAACCTCGGCATCATTCATCACCCGCGTCGGACGATCGAATTCCGCAGAGAGGATGGTCTGCGCATCCCAATTTCGCCACGCCTCAACGAGTCCGGGGTCTTTCGCTGTGTAGGGACCGGCGACGTTCGGGTAGTGCGGGGTTCGGATGACACGTCCATTTCTGATCATGCCCGGCATGCCAACAGTGACGCGATCGAACTCCGGCATCTTGTTGGCGATCCGCTTCAGTGTCTTCACGAATCGTTCCGGCGGAAGCGGGTAAGGCGTCTTGATTCGAATGCGCTCGGCAACCATCTCGCCTTCGGCATCGAGCACCGAGCCTTTGATCCCAGACCCGCCGCAGTCGATCCCAAGGGTCAACACCCCACCGGTTCCCGACGTCACTAAGACAGAGTGCCCGAAACCGTCCCCAACTCGCAGCGTGAAGCGCCCAGTCGGTGCGTGGTGTCCCTTTGCGCAAACCCCCGCCGTGTTTCCCTTTTTTGAGCCAAATTAGGCTCGAAAAGGGCAACACGGCGGGGGTTTTCGGGAGGCGGAGGGGTGGAGATCAGTCCTGCGGAACCCAGGGCGCTGGTTCGCGCTTGAGGAATGCCCCCATGCCGGCTTGTGCTTCTTCCGATGCGAAGAGGTTGGCCGACAGTTCTGCGGTCCAGTTGAATGCTTCCGTGCGATCCATCGTTCGCACCCGCTGCAGCAGTTGTTTGGTCGCGGCCAGAGCCTTCGGTCCTCCACGGCGCAGCTGGTCAACGTAGGTTGCGACTGCGGCATCGAGTGCTTCGTCCTCAACGACCTTGTTGAGCAGCCCGGACTCCTTGGCCCGCGCCGCCGAAACGCGCTCACCTGTGAGCAGCAAGTCGAATCCGTCAGCGACATTCATCTTGTCCAGGCACACCACTGAGATGACGGCCGGAGCGACGCCGAGGCGAACTTCGGAGAACGCGAACTTGGCGGACTCGACGGCAACGGAAAGGTCGCACGCCGCCACAAGCCCGTTGCCGCCACCGGCGACGTGACCTTGCACCCGAGCGATGACCGGCTTCGGATGTTCGAGGATCGCGTTGAGTACATGGACGATGGCCTTTGGCCCACTCCACTTGGAGTCCGCGGCTGCCGCATCGCTCGCCCCAGCGAGGTCGGCACCCGCGCAGAACGTATTCCCCGCGCCGGTCAACACCACGACTCGCACCCCGTCATCGACGGCTGCCCGCTCCAACAGTTCAAACGCCTGCTGCAACATCTCGACGGTCATCCGGTTGCGCAGATCCGGCCGGTTCAACGTAATCGTGGCCACCTCGTCCGCCACCTCGTACGTCACGGATTCCTGCACAGTTTCAGTCATTGCGGTGAGCCTTTCTTGGGATACATAAGGAGCGAGCTTGGGGGCACCTTAGGCGAACGTCGGGCGAGGCGCCGAAGGCGACTCGGGGAGGCCACGGGGTAGTGAGCCGTGGTGCCCCCGAGGTCGGTCCGACACCTCGGGGAGGCCACGGGGTAGTGAGCCGTCGTGTGAGCCCCACCAACGACGTAACGCAGACCGCAGAGAAGAACGACTTACTTCTTCCCCATACCCTCCATCATCGCGATCACACGCAG
>JAOAUD010000053.1 GCA_030157755.1 Candidatus Nanopelagicales bacterium | reverse complement strand
TGACGGGCCCTGCTGACCTCACCGATGCCGTTGCCCTCGCAATCTGTCATGGATGGCGGTTCCCTGCCCAGCAGCGGTTGGAGCGGGCACTCGCGATCGGCGGCGAAAAGGCAAGGGCCAGCCGATGATTGCGTCGCTGAGCGGGACGATCATCCACAGCGGCACTGAGCGCTTGGTTGTAGAAGTCGGCGGGGTTGGGCTTGCCGTCACAACTTCGGCGGCAACATGCGCTGCGGTAAGCGCCGGCCAGCATGTCTCGCTCGCCACCACGCTTGTTGTTCGCGAGGATTCCCTGACACTCTTCGGATTCCTGGAATCAAGCGACCGTGATGTGTTCGAGATCCTTCAGTCGGTCTCGGGATTTGGCCCACGGATCGCTCTCGCCGCCCTGTCTGCCTATTCCGCGGATCAATTGAGGGGCATCGTCGCTCGCGGCGATGAGGCGGCGTTGACCAAGGTATCTGGAATCGGCAAGAAGGGCGCGCAACGGCTGATTCTCGAATTGGCGGACAAACTGGGGCCGCCCACCAATGAATCCGCCGGTGGTGCGAGGGCATCAAGCCACGGGTTGAGTCATGACACTTGGCAGACGCAAGTCCGAGATGCGCTGGTCGGTCTGGGATGGTCGAACCGTGAGGCCGAAGAAGCCGTGACAGTCGCCGAGGCGGAATACCCGGACAAGTCAGCGGCAGCGGTTTCCGAAATGTTGGCGTTGGTGTTGCGAGGAATGAGTCAGCGGTGACGTTCGACGACGAGGATCGGATTGTGAACCCCCAGCCGCTCGAAGAGGACACTGTTGCGGAGGGCGCTCTGCGGCCACACAGCCTCGAGGAGTTCATCGGTCAGCATCGGGTCCGGGCGCAACTCGGGTTGGTTTTGAAAGCCGCGAAGCAGGCTGACCGAAGTGCAGACCATGTTCTCCTGTCCGGGCCACCCGGCTTAGGGAAGACCACGTTGGCGATGATCGTCGCGGCAGAACTCGGAGTTCCGTTGCGCATCAGCTCGGGACCAGCGATCAGTCACGCGGGGGACCTCGCTGCATTGTTAACGAGTCTGCAACCCGGCGAAGTTCTCTTTCTGGACGAAATCCACCGGCTAGCTCGCCCTGCGGAGGAGATGCTCTACCTCGCTATGGAGGACTACCGGGTTGACGTCATCGTGGGTAAGGGGCCCGGCGCCACGGCAATTCCGCTAGAGCTGCCGCGGTTCACCCTCGTCGGTGCCACAACTCGGGCGGGATTGCTCCCAGGACCACTTCGAGACCGTTTTGGGTTCACGGCGCATATGGAGTTTTACGACGAGTCTGATCTCGAGCTGATTGTGGCGCGCTCTGCCGATTTGCTCGGGGTGCAACTCGATTCGTCCGGAGCCGCGGAAATCGCTGGGCGTTCTCGCGGCACACCTCGAATCGTGAACCGGCTACTGCGACGAGTGCGGGACTACGCACAGGTTCATGGCGACGGCACGATCGATCGCGCTACTGCGCAGGCGGCTCTGGCTTTATTCGAAGTTGACGCCGATGGCCTTGACCGACTCGACCGATCCGTACTTGAGGCACTCGTGAAGAGCTTTGGAGGTGGACCGGCGGGGCTCTCGACATTGGCGGTCGCCGTCGGGGAGGAGCCAGAAACTGTTGAGAGTGTCGTCGAGCCGTTTCTTGTGCGTAAAGGGCTCATGATGCGGACGCCGCGGGGCCGAGTCGCGACGGTTGCGGCATGGGAATATTTCGGTTTGTCCCCGGTTTCGGGCGGCATTGGCGCAAACACAACACGCGCAGGTCAGGCGGTTCTACCTATCGGAGTTGACGAGGAAGGCTAGGATCACCAAGGATCCATGCAATCCCGCTTCGCAAGACATTTCCCCTGCCCTTTGATCGGAGTTTGAGTGAACGCCACCCCGTTACTTATGTTGGTAGTTCTTGGTCTGGCGTTTTGGCTGATGGTGCTTCGTCCTGCGAAGGCACGTCAGCGAGCCGCACTCACTATTCAGAACCAGCTCACCATCGGTCAGCGCGTGATGACGACCGCTGGCATGTTCGGATACGTGCGCGAACTTGACGATGCTGAAGTTGGGCTGGAGGTCTCCGAGGGCGTCGTGGTTCGGTATATGCGCGAGGCGATCGCCAAGGTCGTTGATGAGGTCGCCCCGGCCGTCGAAGCTGTTGCCGATGTGAGCGACAGCGAAGAGACAGTCGTAGACGTCTCCCGCAACCAGTAAGGCACAGGAAGTTTCATGGCGAACGTTGCGAAGGTACGGCCCTGGCGGTCGCTGATACTCCTGCTTGTCATCACCGCTGGATTGTGTGCGTGGGCTTTTTGGCCCGGTCAGTCACACACACCCCGGCTCGGTCTTGATCTCCAGGGTGGAACCCAGGTCACGCTGGTTCCAAAATCCGCAAACGGCGGCGGCGACGTCACCCCTGAGCAGCTTGAGCAGTCTGTCGAGATTATCCGCCAGCGAGTGAATGGCCTGGGCGTTTCCGAAGCCGAGGTTACGACCCAGGGTTCCGGCGGTAGCTCGGCGATCATCGTCTCCGTTCCAGGTGAGAACCGGCAAGGCCTTGAACAGCAGCTTTCCCAGACAGCGCTGTTGGACTTCCGGCCCGTGGTTCTTGAAGAATCGTCCGCCCCGACCCCGGCGCCGGAACCCAGTGTTGTTCCGACCCCCTCGCCCACGACAACGAAGAAGGCGAAGAAGGGTTCGTCTGCGCGCACCGCTACGACTCCGACTCCAACTCCCAGTCCATCAGCGGCAGCACCTGACCCCACCAAGATGCGGCCACCCATTCAGGCGCCCACTAACAGTGAGTTCCTGCAGCGCGCCTATGCCGCGCTCGACTGCTCGAAGCCAGAGAACTACCAGGGCGGTACGCCCGACAAGCCAGAAGAGTGGCTCGTCACCTGCTCAAAGGATGGCTCGGCGAAGTACTTGCTGGAGCCAGCATTCATCAGAGGCACGCAGGTCAGCGATGCTCAGGCGCAACTCCCACAAAACGGTGCGGGCGGGTGGCAGGTCAACCTGACATTCGATACCGACGGCGCGAAGGCGCTGGCCGATGTATCCACTCGACTCGTCCCGCTTCAGCCACCCAAGAACCAGTTCGGAATCATTCTCGACGGTTTAGTGGTGTCCTCGCCTTACTTCCAGGAGCCGATCCTCGGCGGTACGGCTTCGATCAACGGCAACTTCACCAATCAGCAGGCCAAGGATCTGGCTAACGTTCTGAAGTACGGGGCGTTGCCGGTCAACCTCCAGATTGCAGAGATCACATCGGTTTCACCGACTCTGGGTGCCGATCAGCTCAAGGCCGGGCTCATTGCCGGAGCCCTCGGGTTGCTGTTGGTCGTCATCTACCTGTTGCTGTACTACCGCGCGCTGGGAATTGTGGCGGTCGTCAGCTTGATGGAAGCTGCACTGCTGACCTACACCGTCTTTGTCATCTTGGGCAGGACTGTTGGCCTTGCGCTGACGCTGGCGGGTGTAGCGGGTGCGATCGTTTCGATCGGTATTACCGCTGACTCGTTCGTGGTGTACTTCGAGCGAATACGAGACGACGTTCGCGAGCGCAAGTCGTTGCGAGTGGCATGCGAGACCGGTTGGAGCAAGGCCCGGAATACTCTCCTGGCGGCGGACTTCGTGTCGTTCCTTGCCGCAGCGATTCTCTACTTCATTTCTGTGGGCAACGTTCGAGGGTTTGCATTTACGCTCGGGTTGACCACAGTCATCGACGTTGTTGTTGCGTTCCTGTTCACCAGACCGATCGTCGCGTTGCTCGCCCGGAGTAAGTGGTTCACCCGGGGCGGGCCGCTCACTGGGGTGAGCCCTGAGCGACTCGGTGTCGAGCCCAGCAGAGAACTGAAGGAAGCACGGGCAGAACGGGCTCGGCGCAAGCACAAGGAAGAGCCGGTTACTGCTGGCGTTGGATCGGGAACTTCTAGCGAAGGGGAGAGCGAATAATGTCCAAGCCAACCTCTCTCGCATCCCGCCTATACCGCGGCGACGTTAGCTACGACATCGTCGGATCGCGCAAGCGGTGGTACACGGTTTCCGGAATCATCCTGCTGCTGGCACTAGTCGGCCTGTTTGGTCGAGGTCTGAACTTCGGTATTGAATTCCAGGGAGGCGCCGAATTCCAGGTGCCGTCCGCGAACTGTTCAGTTGAGAGCGTTCGCACGGCTGCCCAGAACGCGGGTGCATCGGCTCCCATCGTCACGTCACTCGGTGACAGCCGGATCCGCGTACAAACGGAAGAACTCACCCCGGAACAGAGCAAAGCCGTCGTCGATTCGTTGGCGACGACATGTCAAACAACCGCTGGCGAGATCAAGATCCAACTGGTGGGATCGACATGGGGTGCCGAGATCACCAAGAAGGCCCTGACAGGGCTTGCGGTGTTCTTGCTCGCGGTCACGCTCTTCTTGACGATCTACTTCGAGTGGCGCATGGCTGTTGCAGCGATCATCGCGCTCATCCACGACGTCGTCATCACCATCGGCATCTATGCGCTCGTCGGTTTTGAGGTGACCCCTGCGACCGTGATCGGAATCCTCACAATTCTGGGATTCTCGCTGTACGACACTGTTGTGGTGTTCGACAAGGTCAAGGAGAACACCCGCGGGATCCTCGGCCAAAGTCGAATGACATACAGCGACGCCGCGAACCTCGCGGTCAATCAGACGATTGTGCGTTCGCTCAACACGTCGATCGTCGCGCTGTTGCCCGTTGCCGCGATCTTGTTCGTGGGTGCGGGTCTGCTCGGTGCCGGAACGCTCAAGGACCTCGCGCTGGCGCTGTTTATTGGTACCGCTGCAGGCACCTATTCCTCCATCTTCGTCGCGACGCCGTTCCTGTGTCAGATGAAGGAACACGAACCGGCGATGAAGGCCTTGGCGGCTCGAGTGGCTGCTCGTAAAGCGGGTCAGGAGCGCAAAGCGAGCGAGAAGGCCGCAAAGGTTGTTGCTGGTGGGCCTAGCGGGTCCATAAGCGACGATGTGGCTTCTGACGATGACACAGACGAGGCGGCTGCAGCCGGGGTCGCTGGCGCGGCAGCAGTAGCAACGGAGACGCGCAAGGAGCGCCCGCACCGTCAAGGGCCGCGGAATCAGCCAAAGAAGCAGAGTCGCAGTAAACGGGGCAAATCCTAGGAACCATTCACGACCGCGCGCCCGTACACTGATGGGATCGTCTCAGCAGGTCGCCGCCGCTTGATTCTTAAACGGCGCGGCGGCAACGTCGGAATCGGGAGGTGTCTGTGTCTCAAGAGTTGACGAGTTCTGGCGCCCCTGACAACCCAACCCCGTTGCGGCGGCGTGCGTTGGCACGCCTTGGGGGATCGCGGCCGACTTATCCGGAACTCGAACCACTGCTGCGGAAGTTGCGCCAGTTCCACCCGAAGGCCGACCGTCAGGTGGTCATCCGGGCGTACGAGGTTGCGGCCGAGTATCACAAGCATCAGGTGCGTCGGAGTGGCGATCCGTACATCACTCACCCGGTTGCCGTTGCCGGAATCCTCGCCGACCTCGGCATGACGGCGCCGACCCTGGCAGCTGCATTGCTTCACGACACGGTTGAAGACACGTCCTACTCGATCGACGCGCTGCGTGAGGAATTCGGTGACGAGATCGCCAGGCTCGTCGACGGCGTGACGAAACTCGACAAGGTCAAGTACGGCGACGCATCCACCGCTGAGACCGTCCGCAAGATGGTCGTGGCAATGGCCCGCGACATTCGCGTGCTTGTTATCAAACTGGCCGACCGCCTTCACAACATGCGCACTCTCAAGTGGATGCCGCCGGAGAAACAGGAGCGCAAAGCGCGCGAGACGCTCGAGATCTATGCCCCCTTGGCTCACCGCCTGGGTATGAACACCATGAAATGGGAACTCGAGGACCTCTCGTTCGAGACGCTTTACCCGAAGATGTACGAAGAGATTGTGCGGTTGGTTTCGCAGCGCCAGCCCAGCCGCGACAAGTATCTTGCCCGCGTCATTGAGGCAGTAGAAGACGACCTGCGTGGCGCGAAGATCAAAGCGAAGATCATCGGTCGCCCCAAGCATTACTACTCGATCTACCAGAAGATGATCGTCCGTGGCCGCGACTTCGCGGACATCTACGACCTGGTCGGAGTCCGCATCCTGGTCGACTCTGTTCGTGATTGTTACGCGGCCCTGGGTGTTGTCCACGCGCGGTGGAACCCGGTTCCCGGGCGGTTCAAGGACTACATCGCGATGCCCAAATTCACGATGTACCAGTCACTTCATACAACCGTGATCGGTCCTGAGGGCAAGCCAGTCGAATTGCAGATTCGCAGTTACGAGATGGATCGCTCGGCCGAATTTGGTGTAGCCGCGCACTGGCGATACAAGCAAGACGAGGTTGGCGGGAAACACGGCCCCGACGACATGGGCTGGTTGCGACAACTTCTGGAGTGGCAGCGCGAGACGGAGGACCCCGCGGAGTTCCTCGACACTTTGCGTTACGACCTGGCGAACACCGAGGTCTATGTGTTCACGCCGAAGGGGGATGTCATCGCCCTTCCCGCCGGTTCAACCTCAGTCGACTTCGCCTACGCAGTTCACACCGAAGTCGGACACCGCTGCGTCGGTGCCAGAGTCAACGGAAACTTGGTGTCGTTGGAGTCGAAACTCGACAACGGCGACGTCGTCGAAGTCTTCACGTCGAAGGCCGAGAATGCCGGACCAAGCCGCGACTGGTTGACCTTCGCGGTGTCGCCGAGGGCACGCAACAAAATCAAGAGTTGGTTCTCCAAGGAACGCCGCGAGGAAGCCGTTGAGATTGGCAAAGATCAACTCAGTCGTGCCATGCGCAAACAGGGATTGCCGATCCAGAGGTTGATGACCACCACAAGTCTTGTGCCCATCGCTCAAGACTTGCGCTATGCGGACATCACAGCGCTGTACGCAGCGATTGGCGAAGGACGCTTGTCGGCCGCCGCCGTCGTTACTCGCATCGTCCAAGCGGTAGGAGGTGAAGAGGGCGCAATTGAGGACATGGCCGAGGACGCCACCCCGGACAAGGTTGCGCCACGGCGCACCAGGGGAGCGCTGGACCCCGGCATCGTTGTCGCAGGGATGGAAGACATCTGGGTCAAGCTTGCCCGCTGCTGCACACCTGTCCCCGGGGACGAGATCGTCGGGTTTATTACGCGAGGTTCAGGGGTGTCCGTTCACAGGGCATCCTGTGTCAACGTCCCGGCACTCAGCGAGGACGAGACCCGTATGGTCGAGGTTGAATGGGCGCCAACCGCAAACAGCGTCTTCCTTGTCAACATTCAGGTTGAAGCGCTTGACCGTTCACGCCTGCGGTCCGATGTCACGCGTGCGCTTTCAGACCAACACGTCAACATCTTGTCCGCATCGGTTGCCACGAGCCGCGACAAGATCGCGTTGTCGCGCTTCACTTTCGAGATGGCCGACCCCAAACACCTTGGGTCCCTACTCAAGACCGTGCGCGGAGTTGAAGGCGTGTACGACGTGTACCGCGTCTGAGGCCCTGGTTTCGTTAGTTCGCCAACGTACCGATCTGGAAGCTTGAGAGATCCTCATTCGGACGCTTCTTCGTTCCGTGCTGGTCAACGAAGGCGGCAGTGCCGTCAGTGCCGCAGAGCGCGATGATTCGAGCGGCCCCGCCGGGGTGTTGGTCTTCCCACGTGGTCAGGTTGTACACCTTGCCGCTGATGGTCGTCCAGCAGTCGGCGGCGGTCTTGTGTGCTTTGACCTGAGCCATTGTGTAGCTCGCCGGCCCCGTCGATGCGGACCCCGACGGCATTGGGGTGGGCGCAGTGGCGGGAGTCAGAGCATCGGCCCACACCGCCTTGGCACCCGAGTCACCGACACGGACTGTTTGCACCGTGGCGCCAACGGAAACGAGAACCGCGACGATCGCGAGGATGGTGACCAGCACTGGCTGCTTGCCGGTCTTCTCTGCACCTCGGTCCATCGCGAAGTCCGCAATAACGAGAGCGGCCACCGCAAGGAACATGATGCCTGCGATCAACGGCAGGGTGTCTCCCAATTGCGCGTGGACCAGGGGCTCGCCGACCTTCTTCGCGAGGGCCTCGCCGGACTCCTTGGCCACAAACGCAAATCCCACACTCAGGAATGCGATAGCCAGAACCCACCAGCCCAGCGACTTGCGCCACGACCGCTTAACCGCGATGAGGATTGTGCCAAGGCACGTCAGCGGGATGAACACGACTGCAGCGTGAACAACAAGTGGATGAAGGGGCAGCCCATTGAAGGTGTCAAACATGGGAGCCATCGTCGGTTACCGCGCACATCTGCGCCACTCGCCATGCCCTAAGCGAAGGTAAATTGGCCGCTAAGTGGTGTACGTCACGCTCGTTGGTATTCCTGGCGACAAGAAGAAATGCTGGCGAACAGCGCGCCCTAGTTCAGCTTCTGTGAAGCCTGCTCAGCGACTGCAAGCATTGCCTTTGCTCCGTCAAGTTCGGATTCCGCCTTCGAGATTGCCCCGGCGTCGCCTGCGTCCTTAGCTCGCTGCAAAGCTCGCTCGCGCTTCTCGACGGCCTCACGGAATCGCGTGACCGTGTCGTTGGCGCGCCCTTGCAGTTCAGGGTTCTTGGTCTTCCACTTTGTGGACTCCGATGAGCGGATCTCATCTTCAACTTTCTTGAGGCGGGCTTCGATCCGGCGCACATCGTTGCGGGGAACTCGCCCGGCCTTGTCCCAGCGGTCTTGGATCGACCGCAACGCCTTCTTAGCCGCGCCCAAGTCCTTCACTGGCACAAGCTTCTCGGCCTCGACCAAGAGTTCTTCCTTGACAGCCAATGCCTTCTTCTCTTCTTCGTTCTGTTCAGCGAAGACTTCATTTCGGGCAGAGAAGAAGACGTCTTGTGCAGCCCGGAATTGATCCCACAGTTTGTCGTCTGCCTTCCCGGCTCGTCCAGCCTTCTTCCACTGGTCCAGTAGCTTCCGGTACTCAACCGTCGTTTTCTGCCAGTCCTTCGATGATGAAAGCTCCTGTGCCTTCTTCACCAGCTTCTCTTTCGCGTCTTTCGCCTGCGTGCGAGTGGCATCGAGTTCGGAGTAGTGAGCGCGTCGGGCCTTATCGAATGTGGTCCTAGCAGACGAAATCTGCTTCCACAGTTCGTTCTCCTTCGCGCGGTCGTAACGCGGGATTGCTTTCCACTCCTCGACGATCGCGGTGAACCGTTCGGTCGTGACCTTCCACGACTTCGAGTCCGCGAGTTTTTCCGCCTCGGCAACAAGCTTCTCGCGGGCCTCGAGGGCGCTCTTCTTGTTGGCTTCCTTGGCTTCTGCCAGCGATTCCTTCTTGACGTTGATCAAGACTTCAAGCTGCCCGATTCGGGCCACCAGCGCGGCCATGTCGCCGACGAAGGATGGCTCGAGCACTGACTTGCGCACACGCTCAACGATGGCTGCGGCCTGAGCTGGCGTACTGCGGTCATCTGCCAAGCGCTTGGCGGCAACATCGATCTCAGTGACCAGGTCGGCGTACTTGCGCGCGAAGAACTCCAAACCTGCCTGCGCGTCACCGGCTGCCCATTGCCCCACCTCACGCTGTGAGCCGTCTGGCAAGCGCAGGAACACGGTGCCGTCAGGCCCAACCTCACCGAAACTGGTGGCTGGAGCTGCAGAACTCAGCGGGCTGGGCGGGGTGGAAGTCATGGTCCGTTCCTCACGGTTGCGGTCTTGATAACGAGTGGCTGCGCCGGGGTTCCGTCAGCTTGATTGGTCGACGAATCCGACACACCTTGGGCAGCAACGTACTCAATGACGTCGAGACCACTAGTGACCTGGCCGACAATTGAGTAGTTCGGGCCCAACATTGTGTCCTTGTAAACCAGGAAGAATTGACTACTTGAAGTGTTGGGGCCTCGGTTGGCCATCGCCACAGTTCCCCGTGGGTAGAGCGCAGAGCCTCCGGATCCGGCAGTCGGCAGGTTCTCATCGGGAATGGTGAATCCTGGGTCTCCCTGGCCGTTGGGCTTCCCCGCACCGCACTGGATGACATAGAGGCCCTCAACCGTCAGCCGCGGGCAGTTGCCGTTGTTGTACCAGCCTTTTGAAGCCAGGAATGCCAACGCGTTGGTGGATTTGGGCGCACCCGCGACGTTAAGGCCAAACGTGATTGCGCCGCAGTTGGTGTCCAGCGTCATCGCTGAGCCTGCGGTGAGCTTCATGGCGTCCGGCTTGCTGTATTGCCCAGTCGCAGCCTGGGGGGTGGCGTCGGTGCAGCTCACGTTTTCTGGGGCCTCAACAGGGGCAGGTGGCTTACTCGAGGAGGAAGATGCTGCCGGAGACGGGTCCTGGGATGACTCAGGCCACAAGGCGAACGCGACGCCCAGCACGATGATCAGCCCCACGACGCCGCCGGCGATCCAGCCGTTGCGCCGCCGCGCCTTCTGCTTGGCCGTGCGCCTTGCATGCTGACGGTGGTGCTTTGCCCGCGCGACTTCCTTCGCCCGTTTTTGCCCTGCCACTGTGCTGAGTCTCCTTGGCCTGCGAGTGAAAACTGTTTGCACCGGAGTGTAGGTCGATGGCCCTTGCATTGGGGCAGATACGCTCATGGGCGTGCTGATCGTCGGATTCCCCGCGGGCCCGTGGGCAACAAACTGTTATGTCGTTGCTGACGGTCCTGGTCAAGAGTGCATCGTGATTGACCCCGGCAAGGACGCCGCCTCTGGAGTCGAGGAGGCGATTGCGGACCGAAAGCTGAAGCCAGTCGCAGTTGTCCTCACGCATGGGCACTTGGATCACATGTGGTCGGTCGTTCCGGTGTGCGGGGCAAACAACATTCCGGCCTACATCCACCCCGGTGATCGAAAGTTGCTGGCCGATCCGTTGTCGGGGATCTCCGGTGAAACACGGCTTGCCTTTGAATCCATGACTGGCGGGCGCATGCAGTTCTCCGAACCGGATGACGTTCGCGAGCTCACAGACCAGGCCACCTTGGAGCTTGCAGGCTTGCAGTTGACCGTTGATCACGCACCGGGACACACGCCTGGCTCCGTTGCATTTCGGGTACCTGAGGGTGGCGACTACCCGCAGATCATGTTCAGTGGAGACCTGCTGTTTGCCGGATCGATCGGTCGTACGGATCTACCCGGTGGCGACATGGTGGCGATGACGCAGTCCTTGGCGCGTGTGGTGTTGCCACTGGCAGACTCAACCGCTGTCCTTCCTGGTCACGGCGAAACAACAACGATTGCTCAAGAGCGGGCCACCAATCCGTTCCTGCAGCAGGTCGCCGCCGAAGTCGGCCAAGGCATTTCCGGGCCCACGAAAGGGCTATGACGTGAACCAGAAGTTCCACGCACCAAAGGGCGTGGCGGAGTACGTTCCGCCCGATTCCGCTGGGTTCCTGGCAGTGAAGTCCGCTCTGAGTCGCTCGGCCGAACTTGCCGGGTACTCCTACGTTGAGTTGCCAATCTTCGAGGACACCAATCTGTACGTTCGCGGTGTCGGGGAATCAACTGATGTCGTCAGCAAAGAGATGTACACGTTCGACGACCGCGGGGGAAGGTCACTTTCGCTGCGCCCGGAGGGAACAGCAGGTGTGGTCCGGGCAGTGGTTGAGCACAACCTCGACCGTGCGGGACTGCCCATCAAGCTCTGGTACGCCGGACCGTTCTTCCGCGCCGAGCGGCCACAACAGGGCCGGTATCGGCAGTTCAATCAGGTGGGTGTCGAAGCGCTGGGCTCTGAGGATCCCGCACTCGACGCAGAAGTTATCGCGATTGCTGCCGAGGGGTTCCAGAGACTAGGTCTCAAGGGATTCCGGCTGCTGTTGAACTCACTCGGCGACACAGCCACGCGAGTGCACTACCGAGAGATCCTCACTTCGTTTCTAGCCAACCTCGATCTCGACCCGGAGACCACCAAGCGCGCGCAACTCAATCCGCTGCGGGTACTCGACGACAAACGGCCTCAGGTTCAGGCGATGCTGGTTGATGCGCCGCTGATGCGCGATGTTCTGTCCGACTCCGCGCGTGAGCACCACGAGGCCGTGTGCACCTACCTGCGGGAACTCAAGGTTGACTTCTCGGATGCGCCGCGGCTCGTGCGTGGACTCGACTACTACACGCGGACGACCTTTGAGTTTGTCCACGATGGGCTCGGCGCGCAGTCGGCGATTGGCGGTGGGGGTCGCTATGACGGGCTAATGTCCGACCTCGGAGGCCAGGAACTATCGGGCATCGGTTACGGCCTAGGGGTCGACCGCACGTTATTGGCGTGTGCGGCCGAAGGGCTTGAGGTCACCTCGGGGCAGCGGTGTCAGGTGTTCCTCGTGCCACTCGGGCAACCGGCGAAGTTGCGGCTCTTCGGCATTGCTGCGCAGCTTCGTGACCACGGTGTCAGCGTCGATCTAGCCTTCGACGACCGGTCGTTGAAGGGTTCGATGCGGGCCGCGGATCGGACCGGTGCGAAACTTGCCGTGATCCTTGGTGATGACGATCTAGCTGCACAGACTGCCGCAGTTAAGAATCTGTCCACTGGTGACCAACAGACTGTGGCGATTGCTGAACTTGCCGAAACGATCCAGGAGATGTTGTAGATGATTCGTAGTCACGGTGCTGGAACCTTGCGCGCATCCGACGCAGGTTCGCGGGTTACTTTGGCGGGCTGGGTATCCAGTCGTCGAGACCACGGCGGGGTGGCGTTCATCGACCTGCGCGATTCCACTGGCGTGTGTCAGGTGGTCATCCGCGATGAAGACGTGGCTCGGACACTGCGGCCCGAATCCTGCGTGCGAGTTTCCGGAGACGTCGAGATTCGCCCCGAGGGCAACGACAATGCCGAGATTTCGACGGGCGCAATCGAGGTCATGTCCGACGTGGTTGAAGTCTTGAGCGAATCGGCCCCGCTGCCGTTTGGTGTCGACGAATACACCGAGGTAGGCGAGGAAGCGCGCCTCAAGTGGCGCTACTTGGACCTGCGCCGCCCTGGACCTGCGAAGGCCCTACGGATGCGCAGCGAAGTGAATCGGCTTGCACGCGACGTTCTCCTCGATCGGGACTTCGTCGAAGTTGAGACTCCCACCCTCACGCGTTCCACGCCTGAAGGTGCTCGTGACTTCCTGGTCCCCGCTCGTCTGAGCCCCGGATCTTGGTACGCGTTGCCCCAATCACCCCAACTGTTCAAGCAACTGTTGATGGTTGCCGGCGTGGAACGCTATTTCCAGATCGCTCGTTGTTATCGGGATGAGGATTTCCGGGCGGATCGTCAACCTGAGTTCACTCAACTCGACGTTGAGATGAGCTTCGTTGAGCAGGATGACGTGATCGAGGTTGGCGAAGCGATCGTTCGTTCGCTGTGGTCCGGCATCGTCGACTACGACATCCCCGAGATTCCGCGCATCACCTATGCGGAATCGATGCGCCGGTACGGGACGGACAAGCCAGACTTGCGTTTTGAACTCGAACTCGTCGAGCTCGCGGACTACTTCACGAATACCCCGTTCCGCGTATTTCAAGCGGACTACGTAGGTGCCGTTGTGATGCCCGGTGGCGCATCTCAGCCACGCCGGACATTTGACGCGTGGCAGGAATGGGCGAAGCAACGTGGTGCGCGCGGGCTTGCCTACGTCATCTTCAACGAAGACGGCGAGCTCGCTGGGCCGGTCGCCAAGAATCTGTCCGACGACGAACGGGCCGGACTTGCCGCAGTGACCGGCGCGCGGCCAGGCGACTGCGTATTCTTCGCCGCTGGATCTGCGTCGCAAGCGCGTGGGCTTCTCGGTTCCGCCCGCGTCGAGATCGCCGAACGACTAGAACTGATTGATCATGACGAGTGGTCGTTCGTCTGGGTTGTTGATGCCCCGATGTTCGAGCCAATCGAATTGCCTGGCGGTCAAACCGGGTGGACGGCCGTGCACCATCCGTTCACGAGCCCCAACTCGGAGTGGGTTGACCGCTTTGTTGAGTCTCCGGGCGAGGCACTCGCGTGGGCATACGACTTGGTATGCAACGGAAATGAGATCGGTGGCGGGTCGATCCGTATTCACCGCGGGGACATCCAAGAGCAGGTTTTCGAGATCTTGGGAATGTCGCCCGCTGAGGCGAACGAGAAGTTCGGGTTCCTGCTCGAAGCGTTTAAGTTCGGGCCACCACCGCATGGCGGTATTGCGTTCGGTTGGGACCGAATCTGCATGCTGCTCGCAGGGGCCCACTCATTGCGAGACGTGATCGCATTTCCGAAGACGGGCGGTGGCTTCGATCCGTTGACGTCGGCACCCGCTCCGATCACTGCTGCTCAACGCAAAGAAGCCGGAATCGACGCAAAGCCAGTCGCTGATTCGAGCTAGCCGTGGATGACCTCTTCAGCGACGGCTCGCAGTCCTCACGACCACATGCCCCGCTCGCGGTCCGTATGCGACCGCAGTCCCTGGCGGAGGTTGTCGGTCAGCAGCACGTCCTGGGGGAGGATTCGCCCCTCGGGCGGGTTTTGCGCGCAGACGGTCGCGAGGTGACTCGTTCCTCGCTGGTGCTGTGGGGTCCGCCAGGAACCGGGAAGACCACGCTGGCGACACTCGTCGCCGCGAGTACGGGTGACCACTTCGAAGAGCTGTCGGCAGTGACAGCGGGGATCAAAGACGTTCGGGCTGTGATCGAGGCGGCCAAGCGGCGGCGTGAACTGAACGACACCGGCACGGTCTTGTTCATCGACGAGGTCCATCGATTCAGCAAGACGCAGCAGGACGCGTTGTTGCCGGCAGTCGAAAACGGATGGGTCACTTTGATCGCGGCGACTACGGAGAATCCGTCGTTCTCGGTGATTGCTCCGCTGCTGTCGCGCAGTCTGTTGGTACCCCTGCGTTCGCTGCGCGACGAAGACGTGGAAGTAGTTGTCAGGCGGGCAATCGAAGATCCACGAGGTCTTGGCGGAAATGTTGTGGTGACAACAGAAGCCGTCGATCAGATTGTGCGCGTCGCCGGCGGCGACGTTCGGCGCGCGCTCACAGTGCTTGAGGCGGCGGCACCTGCGGAAGGCTCGTCACTGGAGTTGACCTCGGAGTCTGTCGAGAAGGCCGTGGCTCACGCGCTGCCGCGTTATGACCGAGACGGCGACCAGCACTACGACGTTACAAGTGCCCTCATCAAGAGCATCCGTGGCAGCGATGTGGACGCCGCGATGCACTACCTGGCCCGAATGGTCGTTGCCGGTGAAGATCCACGCTTTATTGCCCGGCGGCTCGTGATCCTCGCCAGTGAAGACATCGGCATGGCTGATCCGACGGCACTGCAGACGGCCGTGGCCGCTATGCACACGGTGTCCTTCGTTGGTCTTCCCGAGGCCAGAATCACCCTTGCTCACGCTGTCGTCCATCTCTCGTTGGCCCCCAAGTCCAATCGGGTGTACGCCGCCATCGGGGCAGCAATTGCCGATGTTGAAGCCGGTCGAATCGGAATTGTGCCGGCACCGTTGAGGGATGGCTCCTCAAGTGCGGCGCGGGCGGAGGGGGCAGGTGAGGGATATCGCTACCCCCACGACGAGCCGACTGGCATCGTTGCCTTCCAATATGCGCCTGACTCAGTTGCCGGTCGCCGCTACTACGTGGCCAGTGACCATGGGGCTGAGCGGCGATGGGGTGAAATGGCAACAAATATTCGAAACGCCCTTGGTCACGATGATCGCTCCGGGTAGGGTTGGCCGCGCCGACAGGGGAACGTGACTGGCGGCAAGTGCTTTAGTCAATTAGGTCTGTGGGGGAGTTCTTCATCGTGAGTCGAGTTATGTGGGTAGCTGTCGGAGCAGTCGGTGGCATCTATGCGTACCGTCGCGGCCAACGAGCCCTCGATGAGGCAAAGGCGCGAGGATTTGTCGGCAACGTGCAGGTTGCTGCTGGTACGGCAGCAAGCGTTGCCCAGGGAGTGAGCAAGGTTGCTGCCCTGGCTGCAGGCCAACCTGCGACCCCCGTCGCGGTCGACTATGAGTCCGCCGCTGAATTGCCCGCAAGCGTGCAGGTCACTCCGGTGCGGCGCACGGCACTCAATCGTCGACAGAAGCGGGTCCCAGCGACCGCTCTGCGCCTCGAAGCACTCAATCCAGATGACGTTGTCGACGTTCGCGAGATGCATTCGCGGGCTGGTTGAGCCTCGGGGGCATTCGGCCGAGGTGTGCGCCTAGTAACCTTCACTGGTTAGCCAATTCAGTTTGCGCCCACTAAGGGAAGACGAGCACCTATGGATTCCGCGGAGATCAGACGCCGCTTTTTAGCCTTCTTTGCCGACCGTGGTCACACGGTCGTGCCGAGCGCTTCGTTGCTGCTCGATGATCCGACCTTGTTGTTCGTCAATGCCGGCATGGTGCCCTTTAAGCCGTATTTCCTGGGTGAGGCAGTACCGGAATACACGCGCGCTGCCAGTGTCCAGAAGTGCGTTCGGACGCTGGATATCGAAGAGGTTGGCAAGACAACGCGGCACGCATCCTTCTTCCAAATGTGCGGAAACTTCTCGTTTGGTGACTACTTCAAAGAGACCGCCATTCCGCTGGCGTGGGAACTGCTCACCAGTCCAATAGAGGCAGGTGGTTTCGGCTTCGCGAAGGAGCGTCTGTGGGCAACCGTCTACGAGGACGACGACGAAAGTGAACAGCTGTGGCTCAACTTGACCGACATTCCGGCCGAGCGAATTCAGCGCCGAGGCAAGGCCGACAACTTCTGGTCCATGGGTGTTCCCGGTCCGTGTGGACCGTGCAGCGAAATCTATTTCGACCGCGGACCTGAATACGGGCAAGAAGGTGGCCCGGTCGTCGATGAAGATCGCTACCTGGAGATTTGGAACCTCGTCTTCATGCAGTACGCCCGTGGTGACGGGCAGACGAAGGACGACTACCCGATCCTCGGCGAACTGCCTGCCAAGAACATCGACACAGGTGCTGGCCTGGAACGCATCGCGGCTCTGTTGCAGGGAGTCGAGAACATTTACGAGATCGACACGACTCGGACTGTGCTCGATAAGGCCACAGCAATCACCGGTAAGCACTACGGCGACAGCGAAAAGGATGACGTCGCTTTACGAGTCGTTGCGGATCACTCGCGAACCTGCGTCTTCATGATCGCCGACGGGGTCTCACCCGGCAATGAAGGTCGCGGTTATGTGCTGCGGCGGATCACTCGGCGTGTGATCAACAAGATGCGTTCACTTGGCGCAACGGAACCGGTCATGGCTGACTTGATCGCCTCGGTTGTTGAAGCGATGAGCCCGCAGTATCCGGAGTTGATTGACGACGCCGGGCGCATCGCCGCAATCGCGGCGAATGAAGAGAGTGCATTCCTCGAAACGTTGCGGTCGGGCACGACGATCTTCGACAACGCGGTGGCGGAAATTCGCAGCGCTGGTGGTTCCAAACTGCCTGGTGACAAAGCGTTCCTTCTTCACGACACCTATGGCTTCCCGATCGACCTCACGCTGGAGATGGCGGCCGAATCAGGCATGGAGGTCGACCGCGCCGGATTCACGGCGTTGATG
Source organism: Candidatus Nanopelagicales bacterium (assembly GCA_030157755.1). GTDB lineage: Bacteria > Actinomycetota > Actinomycetes > S36-B12 > UBA10799 > UBA10799. The sequence goes on along the minus strand of JAOAUD010000053.1, from coordinate 7,823 downwards.
GAGGATCAGCGGCAGCGCGCCAAGGCCGACGCCAGGAGTCGCAAGGCAGGGCTCGCTGACCTCTCGGAGTTCCGGACTCTATTGGACCAGCACGGGCCAACGGATTGGCTGGCCTACGACGGCCTCGATTGTGATGCCACCGTCATTGGCATCCTGAAGGGCGACAAGCCTGCTCCCGCCCTAGCTGCCGGAGATGTTGGAACGATCGTGCTTGACCGCACGACGTTCTACGCGGAATCGGGTGGCCAGCACGCCGACGCTGGTCGCATCCTCGGCGAAGGCGTCGATGTCGAGGTCATCGATGTGCAACGACCGGTGAAGGGTCTCGTCGCTCATCAGGTTCGCATCAAGAGTGGCGAACTCACTCTCGATCAGAAGGTCCATGCCGAAGTCGATCCAGCATGGCGTCGCGACGCCCGACAGGCCCACTCCGGAACCCACGTTGTGCACGCCGCTCTGCGTGAAGTCCTTGGACCGACAGCTCTTCAGTCGGGTTCGTTCAACCGTCCCGGGTATCTGCGGTTGGACTTCAAGTGGACAGGTGGACTTTCAGCCCAGTCCCGGCGCGATGTTGAGGATGTCTCCAACCGTGCGGTTCGTGATGACCTCGGGGTCGGCGTTGAGTACATGACCTTGGAACGCGCCAAGAAGATAGGTGCCCTCGCACTATTCGGTGAGACCTACGGTGACGAAGTGCGCGTCGTTGAGATCGGCGGTGCCTGGTCGCGCGAACTCTGTGGTGGGACCCACGTGTCATCAAGTGCCCAGATCGGTCCGATCGCTGTGACAGGCGAATCATCGATCGGTTCGGGCACGCGCCGTGTCGAGGCGACTGTTGGGTTACCGGCATTCGAGTATCTGGCGCGTGAGCGGGACATGGTGTCGCAATTGACCGACATGCTCAACGTCGGTGCGTCGGACCTCCCTCAGCGGATTTCGGAAATGGTCAGTCGACTGAAAGAAGCCGAGCGCGAACTCGACAAGTTCAAGAAGGCGTCTCTTGCTGACAACGTTGACCAGATCATCGGTGCTCCCACACAGATCGGTGAGGGGTCTTTGTGGCTATTCGAGGCACCCAGCGGAACAGGTGGCGGGGATCTGCGCGAAATCGTTCAACGGGCAAGCGCGAAGACTCGCCCGGACGTTCCCGGTGCTTGGGTAGGCGCGGCCGATGCCGACGGCAAACTTTCGCTGGTTGTTGTGGTCAACAAGGCAGGTCAGGAGCGCGGGCTGACGGCAAAGGACCTGTTGGCGGCAGTCCTGCCCGCAGTTGACGGACGCGGTGGCGGAAAACCGGACGTTGCTCAAGGCGGCGGAACAAATCCTGCCGGGTTGCCGGAAGGTTTCCAGGCAGCCCGAGCCACAGCGGGCGAGCGCTGGGGAGCACCCGAGTAGTGCGCCACGGGGTAAGGATCGGCATCGACGTCGGGAGCGTTCGGATCGGCGTTGCCCGGTCCGATCCGGCTGGAACGCTGGCTGTTCCCGTTGACACTGTCAAGCGCGGAAAGGGCGATTTAGGCTCAATCTGCGCGATTGCTGTGGAATATGAGGCGCTTGAGATTCTCGTCGGACTGCCACTGGGCCTGTCGGGCAAGGCCGGGGCAGCTGCCGAAATTGCCCAACGATTCGCGGCTGATCTTGCGCTTGAAGCCGCCCCGATCCCCGTCAGGCTCGTCGATGAACGACTCACCACCGTTCAGGCACAGCGAGGATTTCAGGAATCCGGAGTCACGACTCGCCAAGGCCGCTCGATAGTGGATCAGGCAGCGGCTGCCATTATCGTGCAACACGCATTGGACTCCGAGCGTCAAACAGGTGAACCGCTCGGGACGACAGTTAGGACGCCATGAGCCAGGTTGGCCTGACCATGGCGGAAGGCGCACCCGCAGGTGGGCCGCCCGGGCACAAGAGGTCCCGAGCAGCGGTCTGGATCGCATTGGTGGTGGTGTTCGCACTGCTGGCAGTGGCAGCCTGGTTTGTTTATTCCTCGTTCCTTAAGCCAGCGCCCGACTACGAAGGTGATGGCACGGGAACGGTCATCATCAAGGTGGAGTCTGGGCAATCGATCCCAGCGATCGGCAACACCCTCGCCAGCAAAGACGTGGTGAAGTCCGCGGACGCGTTTGTTGATGCAGCAAGCGACGATCCGAAAGCACGCACTATCCAAGCGGGCGTGTACAAGATGAAATCGCAGATGAGCGCGCAGGCAGCATTGAATGTCCTGACCAATCCATCGAACAAGGCCGGGGTCGTCATCGTCACCGAAGGCATGCGAGCGAACAAGGTTGCGCAGGTAGCCGCAGATGCCACTGGAGTTCCGCTGGCCGAATTCGAGAAGGTCATCGCCAACCCATCGAACGTAGGGTTGCCAACGTGGGGCAACAACCACATCGAGGGATTCCTGTATCCGGCGACGTATGACTTCGAACCTGGCACGTCAGCAACAGCCGTCTTCAAGACTATGGTTGCGAAGTTCAAGGAATACGCGGCGAGCATCAACCTGGAACGACAGGCCGCGGCAAGTGGGCAGTCCCCATATGACGTGCTCAAAATTGCCAGCATCCTCGAGGCGGAATCCCAACCGGCTGACTACGCCAAGGTCGCTCGGGTGATCGACAACCGAATTGCCTGTACGTTGCCCGCCTGCAAGGCCGAGTACATCCAAGGACGCTTGCAGATGGACTCAACGATCAACTACGCGCAGAACACCTCGGACATCAATCTCAGCAAGGCTGAGCTGTCTGCTGACGGCCCGTACAACACGTACAAGAACAAGGGTTTGCCGCCCACGCCCATTGGCAATCCAGGTGCTGCAGCGATTGAGGCAGCACTGAATCCTGCACCCGGAAACTGGCTGTACTTCGTGTCCGATCAGGGGTTCACCGAATTCTCCGACACGTTCGCACAACAGAAGGCCGCCGAAGAGAGATATCGGGCGAGCAAGGGCCAGTGACGGCTACTAAGCGTGCGGCAGTCCTGGGTTCGCCTATCGCGCATTCGTTGAGTCCGGCGCTGCACCGTGCGGCCTACCGCAAGTTGGGCTTGGACTGGACCTACGACGCCATTGATGTTCCCAAGGACCAGTTCACTCGTGTCCTTGCCGAATTGCTGACTGACCCGAGTTTGGTTGGCCTGTCGGTGACGATGCCGCTGAAAGAACTTGCGCTGGCAGCGGCGCAAGAAGCCACGGTGATAGCCCGGCAGACGCAGGCGGCAAACACTCTCATTGTTGGCGCTAACTCTCTGTCAGCGGACAACACTGACCCCGACGGGATCATCTGGGCTCTGACCCGCGCCGGTCTGGCAGGACGGGTGTCGCATGCTGGGATTATCGGAGCTGGGGCGACTGCACGATCGGCAGTTGCGGCGTTGACCAAGCTCGGGGCCCACACGCTGTATGTCGTTGCGAGACGCCCGGAAGCGATCGCTGAGCTGTCGAAGGTTGCTGAGTCGTTTGGTGCGCGGGTAGTTCCGACCGCCTGGGATGCGCCAGAGGATGTCCTCGCCGCGCCCGTCGTCGTATCGACGGTGCCTGGCAGGGCGGCAGACGACCTGGCCCACGCCGTTGGATCGCAACCTGGTGTCCTCCTCGATGTCGTCTATGCGCCCTGGCCGACTGTTTTGGCAACCGCCTGGCGAGACAACGGTGGTGCCGTTGCATCCGGTCTGGAAATGCTGGTCGGGCAAGCGGGCCGACAGGTGGAACTCATGACGGGTCTTCAACCTCCGATGGAGGCCATGTTGGCGGCCGGAATCGCGGCACAGCTCTAGCAAGCGTGCTCCGGCCAAGGCGTTTGCATCGATCCACAGCGAGGAAGATCGCGCTGCGGGTGAGTTGATTCCTGCCCTAGGGTGAGCAAATGCGCATAGCCGTGACGATCGTTTCCGCGTTGCTTGGTGCGCTTGTCGGTTACTACACGCCGGAACTCGCACAGAAATCGTGTGCTGTCACCGTCAAGAATCGGCGGACGCTCTACCTCGTTGTGGCAGGCATCGCCGTGGGTCTCACAGGCTGGGGTGTGGGCGCCCGTTGGACGCTCATCGCATGGTTATGGCTTGCCTGCGTTGGTGCTGTGCTCAGCATCATCGACGTTGAGCATCATCGCCTGCCCGATCGACTGACATTGCCGTCATACCTCGTCGTTGGTATCGCGCTGCTGATTCCGGCGCTTGCCTATGGGCAATGGGGTTTCTACTTGCGGGCGTGGTTTGCCGCGCTGGCGATGTTCATCGCGTACTTCTTGCTGGCCCTGATCAATCCGGCGGGTATGGGCATGGGGGACGTCAAGCTCGCGGGAGTGTTGGGCTTGGCCCTTGGCTATCTCGGGTGGCCATTTGTGTTCATTGGCTTCTTCGCAGCGTTCTTTATTGGTGCCCTCGCCGGTATCAGTTTGATGATTTTCGGCAAGGCCGGCCGCAAGTCCCAGATCCCATTTGGGCCCTTCATGTTCATCGGTGCGTTGGTGTCATTGCTGTTCACCCCAGCCGTCATGACGTTCTACACATCGGTTTAGGTCCTATCAGCGGGGCACGACGGATAGCCGACGTGAAACACTGAGCATCATGCTCCGTTGGTTAACAGCCGGTGAATCCCATGGCCCAGCACTCGTTGCGATCCTCGAAGGCCTGCCGGCGGGTGTGCCGGTGACAACTGAATCCGTTTCTGACGACCTCGCTCGTCGACGTTTGGGCGCCGGTCGCGGGGCGCGCATGAAGTTCGAGCAAGACAAGGTGACGTTGCTTGGTGGAGTCCGACATGGGCTGTCGCAGGGTGGCCCGGTCGCTATTGAGATCGCAAATTCGGAATGGCCGAAATGGGATGTTGTCATGTCCCCAGATCCTGTGGCGGCCGAAGAACTTGCCGGAATTGCGCGGAATGCCCCGCTGACTCGGCCGCGTCCGGGCCATGCCGATCTTGCTGGCATGCAGAAGTACGACTTCGCAGATGCCCGCCCGATTTTGGAACGTGCCAGCGCTCGGGAGACGGCAGCGCGGGTCGCACTTGGAGCCGTCGCGCGTTCCTTCCTTCTCGACGCACTCGATGTCACGGTCGTTAGTCACGTCGTTTCGTTGGGCACCGTGAAATCGACGTCGACGGTTCTCCCCGGAATCGACGATGTTCCTGCGTTGGATGCAGATCCAGTGCGCTGCTTGGATCCCATCGCCAGTCGGGCGATGCAGGACGAGATTGACCTGGCCCGCAAAGAGGGCGACACCCTCGGTGGTGTCGTCGAGGTTGTGGTCCATGGCCTGCCTCCAGGACTCGGTTCGCACGTTCACTGGGATAGGCGCCTGGATTCGCGGCTTGCCGGTGCGCTCATGGGCATTCAAGCGATCAAGGGAGTCGAGATCGGAGACGGCTTCGAACTTGCTGCTACTCGCGGATCCCAAGCCCATGACGAGATCATCCGCACTGCCGATGGAATTCGCAGGGCATCGGGCCGGTCAGGTGGCACAGAGGGTGGCATGAGCACGGGTGAAACTCTTCGGGTTCGCGCCGCCATGAAACCCATCTCAACCGTCCCGCGCGCATTGCGCACTGTCGATACCTCAACCGGAGAGCCCACAACGGCACACAACCAACGCTCCGACGTGTGCGCGGTGCCGGCAGCTGGAATTGTTGCCGAAGCCATGGTTGCGCTCACGATCGCCGATGTTGCACTTGAGAAATTCGGTGGCGACAGCGTGTCAGAGACCCGACGTAACGCGCATTCCTACCTCGACAGTCTGACCATAAAATGAGCCCAGTCGTTGTCTTAGTTGGTGTGCCGGGAGCAGGTAAGACCACAGTCGGTCAGGCAATCGCCGCTCAACTCGGTGTTGCGTTCGATGACACAGATCAGATGATTGAACGTCGGGCCGGGCGAAGTGTGAGCGACATCTTCGTGCAGAGCGGTGAGGACGCCTTCCGCGAACTAGAGCGAGAAGTTGTGGCTGATGCTCTTGCGACTCATGCGGGCGTGCTTGCGCTCGGTGGCGGCGCGGTGATGGATGCCAATTCGCGCGCATTGCTGATTGAGGAGCCCACAGTGTGGCTCAAGGTGGACACGGACACAGCAGTTCGACGCGTTGGCCTAAATGCGCCGCGTCCCGTATTGCTGGGGAACGTGCGGGGGCAGCTGAAGGCGCTCACTGCAGAGCGCGAGCCGCTCTACACCGAAGTCGCGACGATCCAGATCGACACATCCGATCGCGAACCGGGTGAAATCGCGGCGCAGATCATCGGCGAGCTAGACCTCGAAGCCCCGCAGGTGAGCAGCGAATGACGGAGCCCTCGGTAGCAGTTGGAGTGCGTGGCGCTGATCCCTATGACGTCGTCATTGGACATGGAATCGGTGATCAGGTTATTGCCGGGATTTCAGGCGCGGTGGCACGCGTGGCGATCGTCCATCCGCCGACACTTCGTGCCGAGTCGGAGGCGCTTCGAAACCAGATTGCCGAAACCGGCAAGGTGGCAATCACCATCGAGGTTCCAGACGGTGAGAAAGCAAAGACCGCTGCAGTTGCGGAGTACTGCTGGTCAGTCCTCGGTCAATCTGGTTTCACTCGCACAGATCTGGTAATCGGATTTGGTGGCGGATCGACGACAGACCTTGCAGGTTTTGTCGCAGCAACATGGCTGCGCGGAGTCCCGCTGATCCAGGTCCCCACCACCCTGCTCGCGATGGTTGACGCTGCTGTCGGCGGTAAAACGGGAATCAACACAGCAGAAGGCAAGAACCTCGTGGGTTGCTTTTACCCGCCCTCACTTGTGATCTGCGACCTCGATCGCCTGGCGACTGTTCCTGAGCTTGACTACATCTCCGGACTAGCTGAAGTCATCAAGTGCGGCTTCATCGCTGACCCGCAGATCCTTCGCTTGATCCAGGAAGACCCAGCGGCGGCAGCTCGCGCCGATGGACCGCACACCGCAGAGTTGGTGCGACGCGCCGTCGCGGTCAAAGCGGATGTTGTGTCCGGCGACCTCAAGGAAGTTGTGGGCGGCCCCGCCGGGGGCGGCATTGGGCGCGAGGTTCTGAACTACGGGCACACACTTGGGCACGCGATCGAACGAAACGAAGGCTATCTCTGGCGCCATGGGGCAGCCATCTCAATCGGCATGGTCTTCGCCGCGGAATTGGCCATGCTCGCTGGACGCCTGCCAGAAGCAGTGGTGGATCTACACCGTGAGGTTCTGTCCAGCGTGGGCCTGCCAGTCAGTTATGAATCTGGGCAATGGCAGAAGCTTCTCGATGCCATGCGGATAGACAAGAAGACCAGAGCAGATGTTCTGCGTTTCGTTGTTTTGACCGATATTGCAAAACCAGCGATCTTGGAAGGCCCAGATCCTGCCATCCTGGTGTCGGCCTACGACACGATCAGTTCCTAGCCGAGGCCAGCAGTAACGAGTCGGGAGGAAGCTCGATGACTGAGCAAGACGAATCGCCAGCGCGGGTGCTCGTGCTGAATGGTCCCAATCTGTCGCGCCTGGGCAAACGGGAACCGGATATCTACGGTGCGATGAACTACGACCAGCTCGTGGAGTTCTGCACAACCATCGGTGCAGATATGAACCTCGATGTTGAGGTCCGCCAAACAGATTCAGAGTCCGAACTGATCGGTTGGATACATGAGGCTGTCGATTCCAGCACCCCCGTGGTCCTTAACCCCGCTGCATTCACCCACTACTCCTACGCACTGCGCGACGCCTGCGCGCAGCGGACTGCCACGCTTATCGAGGTTCATCTGAGCAATCCCGCTGCCCGCGAGGAGTTCCGGCACACGTCGGTCATCTCAGCTGTTGCCGACGGGACGATCGCCGGATTCGGGCCACGTTCGTACGC
>JAOAUD010000052.1 GCA_030157755.1 Candidatus Nanopelagicales bacterium | reverse complement strand
CTTGGAAAGCCGGTGGATCGCGACGAGTGGTTCATGCCGCCACAGATGGTCAATGCCTACTACAACCCCGAGATGAACGAGATCGTGTTCCCTGCTGCGATCCTGCAGCCGCCGTTCTTCACGATGAGCGCCGACGATGCCGTCAACTACGGCGCTATCGGGGCCGTCATCGGTCATGAGATCAGCCATGGGTTCGATGACAAGGGTTCTCAATACGACGGTGAAGGAAACCTGCGAAATTGGTGGACGGATGCCGATCAGGAGGCCTTCGCCGAAAGGACCAAGGCTTTGACTGATCAGTACTCGCAGTTTGAGCCGGTAGCAGGGCACAACATCAATGGGGAACTGACCCTTGGCGAGAACATCGCCGACGTTTCGGGCCTCGCGGTCGCCCTGCGCGCATATCGGCGATCGCTTGCCGGGCACCCCGCGCCAGTCATTGACGGGCTCACCGGAGAGCAACGTTTCTTTGCCGGATGGGCGCAGGTATGGCGAGCAAAGACCAGGGAACAAGAAGAGATTCGTCGGCTCGCGATCGACCCACACTCGCCGCCGGAATACCGAGTCTTGGGCGTTCTGGTGAACAACGATGACTTCATTGCCGCGTTTGATGTGCAGCCTGGCGACGGGATGTGGAAGGACCCACAGGAACGCGTCAACATCTGGTAGGTCGTCACTGGTTAGATAGCGCCCGTGTCAGACATCGGATTTCGTGTTCTCACGCAGCTCGGTGATTCCACGAGTGTTCGGTCCAAGGACGGTCGGCGCCCGCTCGCGCGAGTGGGGCAGATCCAAACGCCACACGGAACCATCGAGACCCCTGCCTTCATCCCAGTCGGGACTAAGGCAACGGTGAAGTCGGTACTGCCTGAGGCAATGTCAGATCTTGGCGCTCAGGCAGTGCTTGCGAATGCGTACCACCTCTACCTGCAGCCTGGCCCGGACATCGTCGAGGCGGCCGGGGGAGTTGGCAAGTTCATGTCGTGGCCGGGGCCGACATTCACCGACAGTGGTGGATTTCAGGTCATGTCGCTCGGCGTTGGTTTCAAGAAGGTTCTTGCCATGGACGCGACGACTGTGCGCTCCGATGACGTGATCGCGGCCGGTAAGGAACGGTTGGCGCATGTTGACGATGACGGCGTCACGTTCAAGTCACATCTCGATGGTTCACTGCATCGATTCACGCCTGAGATTTCCATGCAGGTCCAGCATCAGATTGGCGCAGACATCATCTTCGCCTTCGATGAGTGCACGACTTTGCTCAACACTCGCAAGTATCAGGAGATGTCGCTGGAGCGCACGCAAGCGTGGGCGCGCCGATGTGTGAGCGAACATCAACGCTTGACCCAGGAGAATCCCAACAAGCCGAGGCAGATGCTGCTCGGAGTTGTGCAAGGCGCACAGTACGAAGACCTTCGACGGTTGGCTGCTCGCGGGCTCGCCGAGCTCGATTTCGACGGCTTCGGCATTGGTGGTGCCCTAGAGAAGGAGAACCTTGGGACGATCGTCCGGTGGGTATGCGAAGAACTCCCAGACGACAAGCCTCGGCACCTGCTCGGGATCAGTGAACCCGATGACCTGTTCACCGCCATCGAGAACGGTGCCGACACTTTCGATTGTGTGACTCCGTCGCGGGTGGGTCGCAATGCCGCCGTGTATCGACCAGACGGCCGGTTCAACGTGACTCGCGCGGAGAACCGGCGTGACTTCTCGCCGATCGATCCAGACTGCGATTGCTACACGTGCGCGAACTACACACGCGCCTACCTTCACCATGTGTTTCGGGCGAAGGAGATGGTTGCGAATACGTTGGCGACAATTCACAACGAGCGCTTCATTGTGCGCCTCGTTGACCAGATTCGCGACAGCATCGACGACGGAACGTTCTACTCGTTTCGGGATAACTTTCTAGCTCGCTACTACGGCAGCTAGCGCGCAGATGCCGCGGCTTGGCGTCAGCTCGCCGGAACTGCGGTCACTGATTCCGGCTCGCCGTACGTCGGCTCGTGCTTCTTGACGACAGCGATCACCCGGTAGGTGATGGGTAGCAAGACGACCTCAAGGAGAACCTTGTAGAAGTAGCCGACAATCACGTAGTTGAGGAACTCCCCGCCGGTGATCACACCGTAGAACGCGATCGTGCAGAACACGATGGTGTCCGCGGCTTCACCAACAGCAGTTGAACCAATCAACCTCAGCCACAGTGCTTTCTCCTTGGTCCATTCCTTGATCCGCACCAACACGTACGCGTTGAGGAGTTGACCGACGAGGTATCCACAAATGCTTGCAAGCACGATGCGAGGCACAAAACCAAGGACCGATTCGAAGGCTTCTTGGTTGGGCCAACTCGTCGCGGCCGGAGAGATCTGGACAACCCAAAACGTTAGTGCCGCCAGAATGGCAAGTGCAAAGCCAACGAAGATCGCTTTACGAGCGGCGTGAAATCCGTAGACCTCAGAAAGGACATCTCCGGTGATGTAGACGAGTGGGAACAGAAACGCACCACCGTCAGTGATGATCGGCCCGAACTCGATCAGCTTGGTGGCGCCGATATTGGAGATCAGGAGAAGCCCGCAGAACACCGCGAGTATGACGGGGTACTGGCTAGTGCCGATCGACGCGAACTTGGGTGTGGTGGGTCGGATTTCAGTCTCGATGCTCATAACGGGGGTCATTAGATCATTTGCCGAATCCGGCCGACACCACCACTGCACACACCAATCGCCCGAGACCAGTTCTTGTCCCGAGCGATTGGTGTGTTCACCGGTGCTGCGTCGCGGATCTAGCTTGCGGTCCCCCAATTAACTCGGCCTTGGGTATCGGCGAAGACCTGTGCGGGTGTCAACGTGACCATTGCGTCGTTCGCGTTGGCATCGGAGTAGCCGTTTGCGCCGCCATCGGCATTGCCGTACGGGTTGCGAAGCTGCAGGCTAGTGACCGTTCCCGCGGCATTCCGGTTGACGTTCCAGAGGGTGTAGGCGTGGACCCCATTCACCGTGCTCACCGGAGGCGTGAGCGTGAGAACGACGTTGTCGTAGTGGTTCCACTTGGCGAACAGTTTGTTGCCCAGGTCCGCAGCTGACGATGCGAACTCTCCGCGGATGAGTGGCGTTGCGAAGGTCTCGCTGCCGAAGGCATCGAAGATCGTTGCGGGCGACGTTGACGTCAGGCGCAGATACGGCGAACCGGGCTCGACTGAATCGTGCAACGCGAGTGCCTTCTCAGCGATGCCGACCCACATGGAGTTCTGAGCACCTGGCCCCGCACTGATCATCGTGCCATCGAACTTCTGGACGAGTTGGTTGTCGACGCGGTAGAAGCGGCCGTTGAGCCGAACTCCGAATGTGCCGTCGCCGAAGTCCGCCATCGCGCGACGAATGGGGAATGCATCGCCGCCCGGAGTGTTGTGCGCGATCGCCGATAGCGAGGACACGACCTTGCAGTCGCTGATGGGTCCTTGGAAGATATCCGATCCACTCGGGCCACTAGTCGCGAACAGTGGGCGGTTTGGTTGATCGACGTACCACGCTCCCACTGGAGCCGTCGGGTCGAAGATGTCGTCACCGTTAAGGGTGCGATCGGCACCGTTGGCAAAGGCTGCGACCCTGTTGTCGAAGTCGTCAGCAGCGACGTTCGCTGAGTCGTAGCTTCCGTTCACCGAGTCACGCCAGTATGTGTCTCGGCCCGATCCGCCATTTGCCGAGTCGTCGGTGCGCGTGTCAATCGTCACCAAGGTGTCGTCCTCGGGGCCGCCGTTGAGGATGTCGGTTCCGGCTGCCCCAACGAGCGTGTCACGTGAGTTGCCGCCAGTGAGTTGGTCGTTTCCACCGTTGCCCTTCGCGAGGACCGGCAGGGTCAGGCCGGTTGCATCGAACGAGTCATTGTCGGATCCACCGTTGAACACAACTCTCTGCACATTCGCAGTCGGATACGTCCATGATCCGTTCACGCCTGCTTGCGTGACGACGGTGTTGGCGCCCGAGTGCTGGATGCGTACTGACGTCGGCGTGTTGTTCGCCTGCACCGTGAGGACCCGGTTGTTCAGAGCAACGCTGCTTACGCTGGCTTGGGCGGCGGGCGTCACTGCGAGCACTAGTGGCGCGGCGACCAACGGCACGGCGCAGATCGCGGCCAACGCACTTGCTGGCGATACCCGACGGGTCTTTGCTGGTGAAGTGTTCATTGCGTTCTCCCTACTAAGTGACGTGGCGGTTGCCCCGGCTACGGGTGCATGAGTCGCCAGCCACCCATGGCGCAAACAGTTCTCGGCAGCATTCGCCCGATTGGAGCAATTGCTGCCGCCTCGGTGTCCTTGGCCTACTGCGAATGTGTGCAAGCGATCTTGAAATAGGAGGGCTCGCCAATAGCATCAGGAGATGAGCACTGCGGCGCAGTTCGAAAGTCCCGAGGCGTCCTCGGGTGCGGCCGCGCGGCTCGTTGTGGCGATGGTCGCTCGTGATGCGGGAGCACTGGGCGAGCTATACGACTCGTACGCTCCGAGGCTGTACACCTACGCGTGTGGGCTGCTCGGCGACAGACAGTTAGCCGCCGACGTGGTTCACGACACTGTGCTGGTTGCCTACGAACGATGCGGCCAACTGCGTGAGCCGGACAAGCTCACAGCCTGGCTGTACGCAATTTGCCGCAACGAATGCCGTCGATTGCAGCGAAACTCACGCCGCGAATCGCTCGTTGACGAGCTTCCTATCGCCATCGAGGTGTCGGCGTCAGCAACCGATGGGTCGGAGGATTTCGGCGGCAACATCGATGCGCAAGAGGCGCGATCTTTGGTCGAGAGTTCACTTCCTGCATTGAGTACTGGTGACCGTGAGGTCTTGGAGTTGTCCCTGCGTCATGGGCTCGATGCTGCCGCTGTCGCCGAGGTGATGGGTGTCAGTGTGAACAACGCCCGTGCCCGGATGGCGCGTGCCCGATCGGTTCTCGAACAATCGGTGGGTGCATTACTCGTTCTGAAATCGCCGGAACAATGTGATGACCTCTCGCGAGATGCGGGCACCCTTGCTGAAACTGGCGGCGTCCTGACAGCCCTGACGCGAAAGCGAGTGGTTCGTCATCTCAAGGCTTGTCCTGGGTGTGCCAAGGTCCGAAGTCGCGCAGTGAAGGCGGTTGCGGTTGTCACGTTGCCGCTGCTTGCTGCTCCGATTTGGCTGCGCGACGACACCATTGGACAACAGCTCACGGCAGCACAGGTTGATTCAGACGCAATTCCGTTCGACCGTTTGGGCTGGCCCAAGTCGAACCATAAGGGCAGGAACACGACTGCGATCGCGGCTGGGGTTGCGGGGCTGTTGGTCGTCATCGGCACAGGTGCCGTGGTCGCTGCGGACTCCGGATTGCAGGGTGTGGCAGCGATGAACGCCACTGTCGAAAGCCCTGCTGGCGCGTCGTCGCGGAGTCTGCTTGGAGCAGAGCCCATGGGGCGTGCGGTCCAGAGCGCTCCGACCTCTGGCGATCTTCCGCCCGCAGTCGAAGCACCATCGGGCGATCAGGGCGCACCAGCATCGAACGCCCCCGAAGCTTCAGGAGCCTCACATCCCAAGGGTGCCGCCCCGGGTCAACCGAACGACCCGCAACCGCAGGCGCAAGCACCAGGTCCACAGACGGGTGGCTCGCAGGCCAACATCTACACAGGCCCGCCAGCCGGCTGGAAGCCGTCGTCAGGCACGGCGGGTACACCTAGCGGCAAGAAGCCCACAACACCGTTGACTGGAAAGCCGGCAGGTGGCAAGACGCCGCCAGCGGCACCGGCGAAACCTCCCGTTCCAGGACTCACCACCAAGCCGCCGACCTTCACCTTGCCAAAGCCGCCGAAGATCGTGAAGCCGCCGACCAACCCCAAGGCCACGGCGACCACCAAGTAGGTCCGCACCATTCACCCATTCGGGTTGCCAAGGAATCCCGGCACGCGTGGACGAGCCGTTTGCATCGATGCGAACGGGTTCACCGGACTCTGAAATGTTTCCGAAGCGCGTAGGCGGGCATTACCTATTTACGAACCCGAAAGCCAACCACCACGTTGGTTCACACAGTGAGGTAGCAATGAAGATCGCAGTCAGTGCACAGGAGCAGGAGCTTCGAGCTCACTTGACGTCGGCGGTCCTCGAGCGCCCCGAGTTCACCTTGCACGTCTTCGCTCCCACTGATATTTGGCAAGCGACGGAATGGGGTGCACGTGCTGTTGTGATGCAGTGCCCCATGGGCGCCGCAGGCGTGAATGAAGCACGCATGAGGGAGCTCGCGCGGGTTGTTCCAGTGGTTGTTGTGAGCCACGAAGTGGATCGGGCATCGATTGCCCGATGCTTGAGTCTTGGCGCAAGGGGTGCGCTTCTTTCCGAGCGAAGTACCCGAACAATCCAGTCAGCGATCTTCAGTGTGATTGATGGCGGATCTTGGATCGATCCCAAGATTCTCACGGCATTGGTCAACGATGAACCTGTTCGGTCGACTGCGGGGATTGGTTCGTCTGCTTCGAACTCCACGTCCCCTCGAGTTGCGCGAACGCCACTCACGGGTCGCGAGGAACAGGTCGCCACTCTTATCGGTCGCGGGATGACGAACAGCGAGATCGCAGAATCCCTCAGTGTGGACGAGTCCACCGTTAAGACCCATATCGGTTCGATCTTGCGCAAGGTCCACTTGCGTGATCGACTGCAGGTCGCACTGTGGTTTCACGGCCTGCCTATCGAGGCTCCCAATTCCTGAGCCGGGACTTCCTACGAATTTGCGTATGGCTGGCTGACGCCGAAGTCACGGTTGTACACGTCCAAAGCCTGAGTAATGGCTGATGCGTCGTGAACCAGGACGCCTAGTTCGCGCTCCAAGTTCAACGAGTCATTGAGGAATGGATTCTCTGACCCAACGAACAAGACCTGGTTGGACTTACCTTGATCGACAATGACGGACTTGGTGTGGATGTAGAGGTACTTGGAACTGTCGCTGATCGCTTGCGGGGCCATCACCAGTTGAATGCCGGCCGCTTGAAGTTGCGGCAGCAACCCGGCCTTCGACAACCCGCCCTTATTCGTGATGAACCGGACCTTCACGCCCCGCTTGGTCGCGTTGAGCAGTGGCTCCAGCATGAGCGAAGTGGTTTCGTAGTTGAAGACCTGAACGTAGGCGTCGATTGTGCTCGTTGCGTTGTTGAGCATGTCGGTGAAGACCTTGATCGAGTTGCCTTTGGGGTTGTATGCCGGGCCGGATGGTGCCCAGACCAGGTCAGGGCGGTCTGAACCTGTCCACTTCTTGTGGGGCGGCCAATCCTCGTTGAAGGTTCGCGCGATCGTCGCCACGTCATCTTTGTCGTTATCGATGACGGCCATTCCCCGAGTGCCTTCCTGGTTTGCGTCGTACGGGGATGGAGTCTGGTCGAAGTAGTCGCTGGCGAAGTTGAAGTCGGCAATCAAGGCGCG
Organism: Candidatus Nanopelagicales bacterium; assembly: GCA_030157755.1. Classification (GTDB taxonomy): domain Bacteria; phylum Actinomycetota; class Actinomycetes; order S36-B12; family UBA10799; genus UBA10799. Next base: position 17,871 of record JAOAUD010000052.1, on the reverse strand, counting down.
TGCATCGGACTGGCCGGAATCGGCAACCACCGACTTCTGGTGGTACCAGGCGAATTCCTTTTGGGATGCGAGTTCCGCTTGGAATCCCATGGCGTTGAATGCCTGAACGTCAGCGGCATTCTGTGGGCTGACCTGCGGAGTGTTGTCTGGATTCAGCCGTGTCGGCGAGATCAGGATGCGGACTGTAACGCCTCGTTGTTTGGCGGCCTTGAGTGGGTCAACGAGAGCACTGAACGTCGAGTCGAATTCGTACATCGAAATGTCGAGGGTCTTCTTGGCGGAGTTGAAGAAGTCAACGACGGGCTGTGTTCCGGAGTTCGGCTGGACGAGACCGAACTGCAATACCCCAGAGGTGATTCCGGTGGACGTCGGTGCGGGTGGGGCCGGTTGGGAGCCGTTGCTTGAACAACCAGTGAGCGTGAGTCCGATGACGGCGACCGCCACTACCGCCCCGCGCATTGTCTTCGTGTGCCTAGTGTTGCCGTTCATGTCTACTCCGACCTGCTGGTTGTTTTGGCGTCGTCAGGATGTGGGTGGTCTAGATCGTTAGCGAACAGGCTGTGGATTGATGGCCACGAGTTGGCTGTAGAGCGGTGGCATTGCAGCGATCACCTTGCGCAGTTCGCTTACCGTCCCGCTCAGTGGTGGTTCGAAGTACTGGAACGGGCTTGGGTCGAGCACCGGCGCCTTCGTACCGACGGTTGATCCGTAGGCACCAAGGTCGGCGAAACTGGTGGCCACCCGAGGGCTGGGCGCGTTGAGGAACACAAAGGTTCCGTACTTCGCGCTGGTCAACGACTTCAAGGCGATGTCGTGAGTGCTTGATGAGTTCGTCAGGTTAAATCGAGTCTGTGAGTACGCCTGAATGACATTCTGCAGGGCGGTCGCAACCGGGTCCGTTGCCATCGAATCGGCGAACGCGGACAAGACGTTCCCGAACGGGTCGACGTAGGCGGCCGCCGATTTCGCTCCCGGGGTGGTGTCCCGCAACTTCTTCAGCAGTGCATGCAGCGCGGGTGTGGGCTGACGGTAGTTCGCCAGCTTGATCGAAAAGGCGCTCGGACATGCCTGCTGGTACGCGCTGATTACAGCGGCCGCTTGCGGGTTGGTGGCAGGGTCTACGAGCTGACTCGGATCGGTGTCACTGCCCTTGCGGGAGGCCAAGACATTGTCGGAACTGGCTTTGTACACGCTGTAACAGTCATCGAGAGTTGACTGGTTCGCCAGCGTCCCGCTGAATGCGACGCTGGGTCCGCCGACGTAGGCGCGGCCACCCTGGGTGCCGTAGTAGCCGAAGCGTCGCTTTGCCTGGGCCCGCAACGGTTCGGGCAGATCAACGAATGTTCCGGTGCTGTTGAAGTTGATCCCAGCAAATGGGTCGATCGCGAAAACGCCAACGTTGAATCCGGCGGCAAGCACTGTCCCTGTGCACATCGCGCAGGGGTCGAGGCTGGTGACCAACGTGATGTCCTGCGGATCGGGAAGGTTCAACTTCTTGCGGTTCTCGAAGTACCAGTAGGTGAGTTGACGCTCTCCGTGAGCCGTTGGATCGAACGGGAATGACTCATTCGATCCCGACGTGACCGCCTGATCCAGGAATTGATTGACCCGGTTCTGGATCGCGAAGAGCACGTTCGAAGCGACCGCTCCGATGACGTTGCCCGTGGCGTTGTGAATCAGCGCCCCGGCGATTGCGTAGCTGCCGATAGAGGCGCCGTACTTGGCGTACTGCAGAACAAGTTGACCCGCCTCCTCGGCGTTGCTTACTGTCTTTGGCAGCGTCGGCGACGCAACCGGAGAGGCAGTTGCTTGCGGTGTCGATGAACTGCTGCATGCCGTCAACCCCACCGCAGACACCGCTGAAATCACGGTCGCGGCTTTGAGGAGGTTGCGGCGTGTGAGCTGCTCGGGCAATTCCAGCCTGCCAAGTGCGCCACGCGATGGAGTGTGGGGCTGCATCCCCAAACCATAGGGTGGATCAAGGCACGGTGGCGCGAATTGTGTGGCGCTTGTGAACCTGACACGACGTGGGAACCTCTGTCAGAATCCAACGAGGCTCCGTGGGTGATTTGGAGCGTCGGCGAGCTGTGAAGTCCGCCTTTGACAACGGTGGAAGGACCCTGAAGATGAGCGGATTCGCCAGACCGCGACCTCATCGTGGGGGAGTCCGCTTGGTGGGGATCGGTGCAGTCGTCGCCGGGCTTCTTCTGACTGGCTGCTCGCAGCAGTCACAGCAGGCACAACCACTTCCGACCAAGTCAGTCGACAAGTCGATCACGCTCGCGGCGATTGAGCCCGACGACGGCCCGAAGCCTGTCACTGACTTCATCGACGGCGCCAAGCAGTCCGTCGACATGGTGATGTACGAGTTCTACCCGACCTACAAGCCAGTGGTGGATGCGCTACTTCGTGCCAAGAACCGTGGTGTCAATGTCCGGATCCTGCTGTCGCGCCAGATCTTCGGTGAACCCGTCAACAATCACAATCTGGCTAACCGCAAGACGCTTCTCAAGCTGGGCCTGAACACTCAACTGAGTCGCCCGGAGTTCAGCTACTCGCACGAAAAGACATACATTCGTGACGCTGGCACCGGGGATGCTTTGGCGTTCGTTGCTGACTTCAACGTTGACACCAGCTACTTCGAGTTTGCCGCAGATCCGGCTGATGCCAATCCGAATGAGCTCGGGACTCGCGGGATGGCAGCTCTGGTCACCGACGCTGCGGATGTTGCGGATATCGCCGCGACGTTTGACGCCGATTGGCCGCCATACCGGGTGTGGCCGCCAGCAGTGCGTCCAAACCTCGTGTGGGCGCCCGGCGATCCGAGCTTCAAGCCGACCGGCAACTCAATCACGGCGATGAACGCACTTTTCGCCGGGGCGCAGCAGTCTCTCGATGTCTACGTCCAAGCTCTGGCCTACCCATCGATGATGTTCCAGCCGTTGCTCGACCGCGCCAAGGCTGGGGTCAAGGTCCGGATCATTGGCAACGTCGGCGGTATCAACGATGACGCAGCCGCCCAGTTGCGCGCGGCAGGGGTGGACATCGTTGCGAACCCACGCTTGGCCGGAAGTTCGACCGACTACCTCTACATCCATACGAAAACGATCATCGCCGATGCTGGCACTTCCAACCAGGTGGTCTTCCTCGGGTCAGAGAACCCATTCCTTGATCAATCCCTGCAGACGGAACGTGAACTTGGTGTTTTGATGACTGACACGGAATCCGTCAAGAAGGTCGTGGATCTGTTCAACACCGATTTCGGACGTAGCATCCAATACCCGACCCGCAGTCCAAGCCCCTCACCTACAACAACGGCGACACCGGGCAATTGACAGCACGTGGCAGCGGCGCTTTAGGCTGCTGTGGTGACCAACATCGAATCTGCTGCGGGCAGTGAATTTTCTGGTACCGAGTCGTACCTCACGAATCCTTCGTTGGAAGCTGCAGTCAACTGTGCGCTGATCTTGCAGAAGCCGTTGTTGGTGCGCGGAGAGCCCGGCACAGGTAAGACACTGCTCGCAGAAGCCGTTGCGCAGAGCCAGGGTGCGGAGTTGATCTCCTGGCACGTGAAGAGCACAACACGCGCACAGGAAGGCCTCTACCACTACGACACGGTGCAGCGGTTGTACGACAGCCGATTTGGTGACCATGACGTCCGGGATATCCGCGAGTACATCCATATGGGCGCATTGGGCAAGGCATTCAAGGCGGACAAGCGCGTGGTGCTCCTGATCGACGAAATTGACAAAGCTGACCTTGAGTTTCCGAATGACCTTCTCCACGAACTGGACCGGATGAGGTTCACAGTGATGGAGACCGGCGAAGAGGTCGCTGCGCAGGAACGTCCCATCGTCATCATCACGAGCAACGCTGAGAAGGAACTGCCTGACGCATTCCTGCGACGTTGCGTTTTCCATTTCATCGATTTCCCAGATGCCGAGCTGATGAGCCGGATCGTCGAGGTTCACGAACCGGGTGTCAATCAACAACTCCTCGATCAGGCGTTGGCGGCGTTCTATTCGATTCGTGGCATGGACAGGTTGCGCAAGAAGCCGAGCACCAGCGAACTCGTTGACTGGATTGCCATGCTGCAGGCGATCGAGTTGAACGAGGTCAGCCTGTCGCCGGACCTACCCTTCCTTGGCACGCTGTTGAAGAAGGAGCAAGACCTCGCCGCGTTCTTGGATGCAACATCTGGTGGCGGCTTCCGGCGGCGGATGTAGGCACCGGGATGGACACAACAGATCAGCGGGATCAGCCGCCGGAGCCACAGGCATCCGAGCGGCCACCGATGTTCCTGCCGTTGGTCTACCGACTGCGCTCCTACGGTGTTCCCGTCGGCGCGCAAGAGTCTGTCGCTCTGGCCGAAGCACTCGCGAAGGGCGCGCATAGCAATTCGATCGATGGCTTTTACTTTGTCGCCCGTTCATTGCTTATCCATCATGAAGGCCACCTCGATGCATTTGACCGAGCCTTCCTCACGGAGTTTGCGGGCATCGCCGAACAACTGCCTGAACTCACCGAGCAACTTCGAGAATGGCTTGATCAATTTCGGGACCCAAACGAGCCAATCGAGGGCCCGGATCATTTAAGCGAATCTTCGCTCGAGGAACTGCTTGAGAAGTTCCGTGAACGGATGGCGGAACAAACGGAGCGCCATGATGGCGGAAACTATTGGATCGGGACGGGCGGAACCTCACCGTTCGGTCAGGCAGGAAAGGCGCAGTCGGGCCTGAGTACGGGTAGTTCTGGTGGTGGTCGCTCAGCGATACACGTGGCGGATGCGCGCAACTACCAGTCCTACCGAAGTGACATCACACTCGACATCAGACAACTCGAAGTTGCCCTGCGCCGACTACGAGCCTTCGTTCGAGAAGGTGCGCAGTACGAGTTGGACATTGACCGCACGATCGATGCGACCGCGCGTAATGCGGGCGAGATCGAGGTTGTCGTGCGTCCTCCGAGTCGACCCGACACTCACGTCATCCTGATGATCGATGTCGGCGGCTCGATGTTCCCCTACTCACAGCTGATGTCGCAGCTCTTCAGCGCGGCGAAGAAGGCCACGCACTTCAAGGAACTTCGCACTTACTACTTCCACAACTGCGTGTACGGGCAGGTCTACGAAACTGATCGATTCACCGACCCGAAGTGGGTGAGTGATGTGATGCGTGAGTGCGACAGCAAGTACAAGCTGATCATGGTCGGTGACGCCTATATGGCACCGTACGAACTGCTGCACCGCACGCCCAGCACGCCTGATGGTGGCGCGATGATGTCTGGTCTTGAATGGCTCGCCCTGCTCAAAGATCATTACCCTCAGAGCGTCTGGTTGAACCCTGAGCCACAGAACCGCTGGCGTGGTTCAACCATCGATGAAGTTGCTCGCGTCATGGACATGTTCCCGTTGACGGTGGACGGTCTCACCGAGGCAATGACACTCCTCAACAAGGGTGCAGTGTCGCGGCGGTAATCACGTGACCTTGATGTGTCATGCGCGTCTCGAGGCCACCAGCGTTCACCCGCATGGCTCAATCGCGATTCTGTTGCGTGTTTGTCATAGCGAACACGACAGCAGAATCGCATCATGCCTTCAGCACATGAGCAGACTGTTGTCGACCTAGTGCAGGCATTCGCAGGCGGCGACAGCGCAGCCGTCAAGTCGCGACTGGCGGATGGCCTGGTAGCACACGTCACGCAGTCGGACGGTTCGACCCGTCAGGTAGTTGGCTCTGCCAACTACGCGGCCATCGTTGACGCAATGGACCCTCTTTCTGCGAACTTGCAGATGGAGATCCCACAGATCATGACCATAGAGCCGGGCTTGGTCATGGCCATGTTCGAAGTTCATGCCGCTCGGTACGGTCGGCGACTGCACAACTTCAGTGGCCAGCTGTTCCGTTTCGACGGTGACGTTATTGATCGAATCTGGATGGTCGAGGCCTTGCCCCGAGAAAGCGACGAGTTCTGGTCCGCCACCGAGTAGGCACTTGACCTCGAATCCCTACTGGAATCAGTCGAGCGGGATTGGCCGGTCAGTCACTCGCTTGAGTTCGAAGAAGGTCGGCTCAAGTGCCAGCGTCGCGAAGGCATCCCACAACTTCCCGGCCTTTTCGCCGTCTGGATAGTGGCTGATTACGGGTCCGAAGAGTGCGGCCGAGCCGTCAACGGAGATTGTCGGCACTCCGATCAATTCCTGAGTCTGATCTCCGGCGGGAACCTGATCATGTGACTCGCGAATGACAGCGTCCCACGACGAATCGGAGAACGCCTTCACGTAGTCAGCTGCGAGTCCGGTCTCTTCGAGGGCCTCTTCGATGAGCAGCGGGGCGTCTGGCAGTGCTGCCACGAGTCCCGCGAGGATCCCTGGCCCATCGGGTCGTCTAGTCGGCGCAAGCAACCCGTGATCGCTGTGATGGAACCGCGTACCCACCGCGGTGTAGAGGGCGGCAACCCGATCATTTGATTCCTGCGCGTTGACTGCGGTAAGCACGCGGATCGGGCCGCGCGCGAGTTCGCTGAACTGTTCAAGTTGCTCGTTCGGTTCCGTCGGTGCGTTGAGGATTCCCAGGCTCATGGGATGCCAGGTAATTTCCAACGGTCGAACCTCGGCGGCGGCGAGTACCCAACGCGAGGTTGCCCAGCACCACGGGCACAGCGGATCGAACCAGAAGTCCACAGAAGTTGTCATGCCGCCCCAACAACCACAATCGCGTGAGTGTTCCTGGCAAATGTGTGACTTCTCAAACACACATGGTCGCGCCCGGCACGCGCATGGTCGCGCACAAGTTGTTCACCACTGCACTGCCGAATAGGCTGCGACACATGTCAAATGCTGATTATGAAGGTCGTGCCTCCAAGCTGTCCTTCAAGTCTCAAGGGTCCGTCTTGTCGATCCGATCCAAGGGATCAGTGCTGTCTATCGGCTCGGTCGGGTCAGTGTTGTCGGTGGGATCAATCGGATCAGCGTTGTCGATCGGGTCGATCGGTTCCTTCGCTTCGGCCTTCTCGATCGCTTCGTTTGCGTCTATCGCCTCGATCATGTCGGGCGCATCTCGTCAGGCAGTGATGTCGTGGGCCTCACGCGGCGGAACCATGTCGTCCGGCTCTGGATCCTTCTAGACACCAGATCACCCGGGCAAGATCGCGAAAGGAAACCCGCTCGTGAAGGTGCGAACTCTCATCGGAGCATCGACTGCGTTGGTTGCCGTCGGGGTGCTGGCTGGGTGCAGCGGTAGTCCGGAGGCAACACCAACCGCCACGGTCACCGTCACCGCGAGCGCATCACCTCAGAGCCCCACCATCGAGAAGCGCGACAACGTGGTCGGCGGTACGGACGAGTTGCCGTTGCTCGGCAAGCCGCAGGCCTACAACGTCGGCGACATCATCGACAAGATCAAGGAGTACCACAACACCGGTCGATGGGAAAACGACATCGCGGCAATTGCTGGGCAGGCTCGCGCCTCGATCAACAGCTGGGTGAAATCCAACTGCAAGACGAGTTCGGCCGGGAAAGTCAGTGGGTGCAAGCCGACGGTTGTGTTCGATATCGACGACACTCTCGTTTCGTTCTACCCCTACTACAACGAAGTGCAGACCGACTGGCGGTACAACAAGGAGACGTTCCGCGAGTTCTGGTCGCAGTGCAAGCCGCCCCCGATTGAGCCGATCAAGACCCTCTACAACGAGCTCGTGGCTCAGGGGATCCCGATCGTGTTGATCTCTGGACGCGAGGCGACGCTGAAGGAAGAAACCCTGACGTGTCTGGCGAAGGATGGGTATCCGGCACCATCGGCGATGTACTTGCGCAATCCAGATCAGAAGCAGCCCGCGGCGGAACTGAAAGCCGAATACCGAGCGCAGATCGAGAAGCAGGGCAATGTCATCGTCGCGAACATTGGTGACCAACAAGCCGACATCGCTGGTGGCCACCAGCGCAAGGCGTTCTTGGTTCCCAATCCGATGTATCGCCTGGAGTAACCGGCCGCGAAGTGCCTAGCTGGTCTTGCCCGGGGACAAGATGTCCGCGCGTCCAGCAGCTGTGTTGGCTGGACACTTCGTCCTCGAGTTTGCGTAGTCGCGTTCGAACGTGGCGTTGATTGGTGCCAATACGTTTGTGTCCCGTGCGAGTGCGCCGAGCTCTCGCAGGCGCGCAAGTGACGCCTTGAGGTAGATGTTGACCGAGCCCACATAGCCCACCTGCTGCGCCGTCCCGAAGTCGGCGATGAGCGTCTTCGTATGAATGAACAGGAAGCGGTTGGCATCGCTGGCGGAGGCCGGCTGGTAGACCACCTTGATGCCCGCGGTCTGGACTCGTTTCAGGTCGCTCTTGGTGAGTGCCCCGCAGTTAGCAACGAAGCGAACCTTGACACCTCGCTGAGCCGCGGCTATCAACTGATTGAGTTGTGGGTCGTTTGGATCCGCTAAGTACATGTAGACATTCAGCGTCGTCGATGCTTGATCGATCAGTTCCGGCAGAGCCACCCCGGAGGTTCCTGGTGGCTCGCCAGCGAACTGCGGAGTTGTGGGGCTCCACACCAGGTGGGGGTCGGTGTAGGGCTCGCCGTTTGAAAATGGCGGCCAGTCCGCGTTGAAGACGCGGGTCATTTCATTGACGACGCCCTGATCCGAGGACGTGACGGCAAACCCGCGCGCGCCACCCTCATTTATCTCAAATGGGCTTGGACCGTCATCGAAGTACGTCGGCGCGAAGTTGTAGTCAGCGATGAAGGCTCTGCCATGGTCGGTCCCGGCATCGGAGACGACCGACTTCTGGTGGGTATACGGGAACTGGTGTCGGCTCCAGGCAACATCAATTCCTGCGCTGCGCAACTCGTTGAATGTTGGGGTGTTTCGGTTGTAGTTGCGCGACGATGGATCGGCGTACTCATCCTTCTTGAGATACAGCTGCCACGACATCAGTACCCGAACCGCGACGCCTCGGTTATGGGCATCGATTAATGCCTGTCGGATCCGGGCATCGTCGAACTGATAGATGACGACGTCAATTGACTCCTGAGCACCGCCGATGAAGTTCAGCAGCGGCGCCCGGCCGTCGTCTGGTTCGACTCCGCCTAGCGTGAACACGCCCGCAGAGTTCGTTGGTTGACTTGAACTCGGTTGAGGGCTATCTGGCGCAGACGATCCTTGACCGCATGCCGCCAAGGCGACCAAAGCAAGAGCCAAGGCACCACTGGCCGCAATCAGGGAACGCCACGATCGAGTCATCTGCAAACCTGCGTCACCTTGGCTCTTGTTGCTCCCGAACTACATCGAGATGCCACCGTCGACCGGGAGCACCGTGCCCGTGATGTAGCCGGCCTCGTCGCTGGCCAAGAAGCCAATCGCGGCCGCCATCTCCTCAGCTTCGGCGAAGCGACCCATCGGAATCTGAGCAACCAGGTACGCCATCTTGTCATCGGGGATCGAAGCGACCATTCGCGTTTTCGCATTCGGCGAGATCGCATTCACGGTGACGCCGAACCGCGCGAGTTCCTTGGCCGACGTCTTGGTGAGTCCGATGATGCCGGCCTTGGCGGTGGCGTAATTTGCCTGTCCGGTGTTGCCGTGCAGGCCGGTGTAGGACGTCACGTTGACGATGCGACCGAAGTTCTGCTCGCGGAAGTACGGAACCGCAGCTCGCGTGAACTTGAAGGTTCCGCCAGCGTGGATCGCCAGCACCTGTTCCCAGTCCTCATCGGTCATCTTCCACAAGACGGTGTCGCGCAGGATTCCCGCATTGTTGACGATGATGTCGATCCGCCCGGTTGCGTCGACTGCGGCTTTGACTGCGCGCTCTACATCGTCGGTGTTCGAGACGTCGGCCCGGACGCCAGTCGCGCCGAGCTGCGCTGCGGCCGCCTCAACTGCTTCGCCGTCGTAGTCAACGAGGAAAGTCGAGGCACCTGCGGTCTGAAAGAAGCGGCCAACCTCGAGGCCGATGCCCTGAGCGGCTCCCGTGATGATCACGGTGCGTCCGGTGAAGTCGTAGTTGAGGTTTGGCACGGCGAAGCGCTCCTTGCGTAGTAGTGAAGGTTGTGGTCAGGCAAAAACGGTGAAGTCGTGCGGAATTCTTGCTCAGCAGTGAGGATACGTCCGGCCCGGATTCCGCTGGCTTCGCCCTGCCATGTAACACTCACGCGGTGTCTGAAGCGAAGAAGATCCTTGACGCCCATGTTGAATTTGAGCTCGCCCGCTGGACAGGTGAGTCACGCGACGAACAGCTCACCGAAGAGGTTGCTGCGGCGTTCGCCTGGTTGAAGACCGTGCGTCTCAATCAGCTGTTCACCAGCGCCGAGATCGTTGAATGGTGCACTCGGTACTCCCAGGAGTTTGAGGTCACCGATCAACTTCTGGCGATGATTGGTTCCGCAGCGCGGTCGGCCTACGTCGCCGCGAGCAAAGACGACACTCGTATCGGCGATCTGATTCCGGAAGCCAGCTACGACCAGGTCGCATCTGCGGTTCTGGACATGCAGGAACTGCGCGAGATGATCACAACTCAAGTGACGACCAGTGAGGTCTACTCCCGGCTGATGTCGCACGTCGTCTACCAGGCAATCAAGAGCTACCTGCAGGAAGAGAACCTGATCGCCCGCAAGGTGCCCGGCGCGTCCACGCTGATGAAGATGGGCCAGTCGGCGATCAGCACCGCCGCTCCGAAGTTGGAGAAGGCAGTCGACAAGCAGCTGACGGCTTTTGTGAACGCGAATATCCAGGACAACATTCGCGACAGCAAGCGCTACTTGGACAAGGTGCTCGACAAAGAGGTTCTCACCGTCGTGACGAACGAGGTCTGGGACACCAATGCCAAGTCGACCGTTGCGGAAATGACCAACATGGTCCCGGTTGATGCGATCGATGAATTCACCCAAGCCGGTCGCGACGCCTGGCTGCACTTGCGCACCAACGAGTTCCTGACGTCAGTCCTGTCTCGTGTTGTTGAGGACTTCCTCAAGCAGCAGGGAAAGAGGAAGGTCGCTGACATCCTGGCTGATGCGGGAGTTACCCCGGAACTTGCCACCAACGTCGTCATTGACCTGACGGGTCCGGTGATCGACAAGGCGGTTGCCGACGGCTACTTCGAGGCGCGAATTCGCGCTCGGTTGGAGCCGTTCTACGCAGACTATTTCGGGTAGGCGAAGTCAGGTTCGAAGCGAAGAAGTGCCCCCGGCAGGATTCGAACCTGCGCGCATGCCTCCGGAGGGCACCGCTCTATCCCCTGAGCTACGGGGGCCCAGCGAGACGCAACCCTAGCAAGTCGTCATGCTCGCCGGATTCCGGCGGCAGCGGTCGGCGGGAGGTCGCGCCCCGATGTGGGCCAAGTACCCTTTGCACTCGTGACCCCAGGCGAACTCGTTGACGTCATTGCCAATGCTCTGCGCGAGTGTGTGGCGGCAGGCACAATTGCGGTCACCGTCGAAGAACTTCCCAGTGCGCCAGTCGTTGAGCGACCGAAGAACCCCGAACACGGCGACTACGCAACAAACGTTGCGATGCAGTTGGCCAAGGCAGCAAAGACCAATCCTCGGGTCATCGCTGCGGCGCTTGCCGATCAGCTCGCCGGAACCCCAGGAATCGCTGGCGTAGAAATTGCTGGACCAGGGTTTCTAAATATTCGGATCGAAGCCTCTGCGCAGGGTGTGCTCGCGCGGGACGTGGTCGAGGCCGCAGACAACTACGGCCGCAGCGACACCTTGGCCGGTCAACGGTTCAACGTTGAGTTCATCTCTGCGAACCCCACAGGTCCCCTTCACCTAGGCCACACACGGTGGGCCGCGGTTGGTGATGCGATCGCATCTGTCCTCGATGCGGCGGGCGCTGACGTTGACCGGGAGTTCTACATCAATGACCGCGGTGTCCAGATGGATCTCTTCGGGGCATCGATCATGGCTGCCGCGAACGGTCAAGATGTCCCCGAGAACGGCTACCGCGGTGCATACATCGCGGATCTCGCTGCGGAGGTTGTCGCGGCCGATCCTGATATCCGACAGCTGCCGAGCGACGAACAGTCAATTGCCTTCCGCGAAGCCGGCTATCGGCTTCAGCTCAAGCAACAGCAAGAGACTCTGAATTCCTTCCATACGTACTTCGACAGTTGGTTCTCCGAGCGCAGCCTGCACGCTGATGGTGGCGTAGAACGAGCACTGGAGAAGCTCCGCGAACAAGGCCATGTCTATACCGAAGACGGTGCGGTGTGGCTTCGCACCACGGACTTCGGTGACGACAAGGACCGAGTCTTGATTAAGGCGAATTCCGACCTCACATACTTTGCCTCGGACTGTGCGTACTACGTCAACAAGCGCGATCGCGGCTTCACTACCTGCCTCTACCTGCTCGGCGCTGACCATCACGGTTACGTCAACAGGCTGAAGGCCGTCGCGGCTTGCGCGGGCGACGATCCGGCCAAGACGATCGAGGTGTTGATCGGCCAGTTGGTCAAGACCATGCGCGACGGCAAGGAAGTCAAGCTGTCAAAACGTGCCGGTGAGATCGTCACCCTGACCGACCTGGTGGACGAGGTGGGTGTGGATGCCGCTCGCTACACCTTGATCCGATACCCCGCCGATTCGCCACTCACTCTTGACCTCGGACTCCTGGTCAAGCGCAGCAACGACAACCCTGTCTACTACGTGCAATACGCGCACGCTCGAATCAGTTCGGTACTGCGAAACGCCGCTGAACTTGGATTGAACTGGCGTGATGGCGACATTGCCTTCGATCCAGCGTTGTTGGCAACTGACCGCGAGGGCGAACTGCTTCGCGCGATCGGTGATTTCCCGCGGGTAGTGGCTAGCGCTGCTGAGCTTCGCGAACCCCATCGAGTTGCTCGCTACCTCGAGGACCTGGCGACGGCTTACCACCGGTTCTACGACACCTGCCGGGTACTCCCGCGAGGCGACGAGCCTGTTGAGGCGCTGCACGTCTCGCGTCTGTGGCTGTGCGCCGCAACCAGGCAGACTCTGTCGAACGGGCTCACAATGCTCGGGGTGTCCGCCCCCGAGCGCATGTAGCCTCGGTCACTATGCGCGCGCATCCAGCAGGTCCTCGGCACGGCGATGTCTCTCATCCCGCCGGTGCACCGCCACAGCCACAGAGCACCGGAACCTCATTGGAGCTTGACCCTGCGATTTGGCCACAGACTGCCACGCGGGATGCCCGTTCTGGGGCGATCACGCTCGGAGGCTGCGACGTTCGCGATGTTGTTTCCGATTTCGGATCGCCGGTTCTAGTGATGGATGAAGTCGACGTTCGGGCGCGAATGTCCGGCTACCGCGATGCCTTCGACGACCCCACGACTTCTGCGCACGTGTACTACGCAGGCAAGGCATTCCTCTCGACGACGTTCGCGCGCTGGGTGCGCGAAGAAGGATTGAGGATCGATGTCTGCAGCGGTGGGGAGTTGGCTTGCGCGTTGCGGGCCGGAGTGCCCGGCGAAGCGCTTCTTATGCACGGAAATAACAAGAGTTCCGAGGAGCTCGCCGCAGCGCTGTCAGCCAAGGTTGGGTACATCGTTGTCGATTCCTTCGAAGAGATCGCTCGGCTGGGGTTCCTCGCGCAGCAAGGAGGGGTGCGACCAAAGGTTCTGATTCGAGTCACCCTCGGAGTCGAAGCTCATACCCACGAATTCATCGCGACAGCCCACGAAGATCAGAAGTTTGGTTTTTCATTGGCCACGGGTGACGCCGCAGAGGCGATTCGCCGGGTGCTGGCATTGCCAGATCGCCTTGAACTTGCGGGTCTGCACAGCCACATTGGTTCGCAGATCTTCGTCTCGAGTGGATTTGAGGTGGCCGCCGCCCGCATCGTTGGATTGCTCGCCGACGTGCGTGATGAGCACGCGGTTGAACTGCCCCTGTTGAACCTCGGCGGCGGTTTGGGAATCAAGTACGTATCTGCCGACGAGCCACCGGACGTCGCTGCGATGGCAGAGGTGCTGCGCGAAATTGTTGCGCGCCAATGCGCCAACTTCGGGCTCGCCTTGCCTGAACTCGCGTTTGAGCCCGGCCGAGCCATTGTTGGCCCATCGACGATCACGGTCTACACCGTCGGAACCGTTAAGCCGATCGCGCTCGACGCTGGGGGAGTGCGAACGTACGTGTCGGTCGATGGCGGGATGAGCGACAACATTCGGACTGCTCTCTACGACGCCGAGTACACGGTGACGCTAGCTTCTCGCGTATCCACCGCACCGCTGGTGCTGTGCAGGGTCGTGGGTAAGCACTGCGAAAGTGGCGACATTGTGATCAATGACTGCTGGCTGCCGGGCGACCTCACGGCCGGTGACTTGCTTGCCGTCGCAGCGACCGGCGCCTACAACAGGTCCATGGCGTCCAACTACAACCTGATCCCGAGACCGCCAGTGGTTGCAGTGCGTGACGGCAACACCCAGGTCCTGATCCGCCGCGAGACGCTCGACGACCTGTTTGCCACCGACGTCGGCTGACTCCTTCGGGTTTATCCCAGTGTTCCCGGCCACCGCGGGAGTACGCCCGACGCGAACCGACACAGACGTGAAAGACTGTCGCGCGTGAAGGTTGCTCTGCTCGGTGGTGGCGTTGTCGGCTCGCAAGTGGCGAGTCTTCTGCAGGCTGGAACGGCTGACTTTGCGGCGCGCTCCGGTGAGCAGCTGGAACTCGTGGGTGTCGCGGTTCGCGATACGTCGAAGGATCGACCGGGTATTCCTGCCGAGTTACTCACTGACGATGCGGCCGGGCTTGTCTCGCGCGGCGACCTCGACATCGTGGTGGAGGTGATGGGCGGGATTGAACCCGCGCGGGATCTAATTCTGTCGGCGATCAAGAACGGCGCCAGTGTTGTCACCGCCAACAAGGCCCTGATGGCAACCCACGGGGCGGAACTCACTGAGGCCGCCGATCATGCCGGCGTTGACCTCTTCTATGAGGCAAGCGTTGCCGGGGCGATTCCGCTACTGCGCCCGCTGCGCGAAAGTTTGGCTGGTGACAAGGTCCGGCGAGTGCTCGGAATTGTCAACGGCACGACCAACTACATGCTGACGAAGATGGATGAACAAAACGCCAGCTATGACGAAGTCCTCGCCGAGGCCCAGCGCCTTGGGTACGCGGAAGCCGATCCGACGGCAGATGTCGGGGGTGCTGATTCCGCGGCGAAGGCAGCGATCATCGCCACATTGGCCTTCCACACAAATGTGACCATTGATGATGTTTTCTGCGAGGGCATCACTGAAGTCACCAAAGAAGACATTGCGGCAGCGCGTGAGATGGGCTTTGTCATCAAGTTGCTCGCAGTCGCTGAGATGACCGAGGACGAGGCGGGAGTGGTCGTACGCGTCCACCCAGCGATGGTTCCCCGCACTCACCCGTTGGCCAGTGTTCGGGATGCATTCAACGCCGTATTTGTTGAGGCGGAGTCTGCTGGCGAGATGATGTTCTACGGCCGTGGTGCTGGCGGCGCCCCAACTGCAAGTGCGGTTCTCGGCGACCTCGTGGCCGCCGCCCGAAACCGATTCGGACGCACTCGGTCACACCGGCCAGAGCCTTACGCAGCGATCGGTCCCCGGCCAATCGGCGAGGCACGGACCCGTTATGCAGTGGCAATCGAAGTCCAGGACCGCCCAGGCGTGCTTGCCGCAATTGCCACAACGTTTGCGGACAATGGAGTGTCAATTCAGGCTGTCCGCCAAGATGGTGTGAACGATGGAGCTCGGCTCAACGTCCGTACCCACGTGGCAACTGAGGCGAATCTGTCTGACACGGTTGAGGCGCTGCGAGTTCTGGACGGCGTGAATCGAGTTGCCGGGGTTACCCGGGTAGAGGGAGTGACCGCGCCATGAGTACGCAGATCAAGACTCGTCCGGCGCATATCTGGCGCGGAATCATTGAGGAATACCGCGACCGCTTGCCGGTCACCGATGCAACGCCGGTCATCAGCCTTCGTGAAGGCGGGACCCCATTGGTCTACGGCCAAGTCCTGAGCGAGATCACCGGCTGTGACGTATGGATCAAGGTCGAGGGTGCGAATCCGACGGGATCCTTCAAGGACCGCGGGATGACGATGGCCATCTCGGTCGCTGCGCAAGAGGGCGCGAAGGCCGTAATCTGCGCATCTACTGGCAATACCTCGGCCTCCGCCGCTGCGTACGCGGTGCGAGCGGGAATGGTCTGTGCGGTGCTCGTCCCGGACGGCAAGATTGCGATGGGCAAACTCGCCCAAGCATTGGTTCACGGTGCACGCTTGCTTCAGGTTGAAGGTAACTTCGACGACTGCCTGATGTTGGCCCGCGACCTGTCGGAGCTGTACCCGGTCGCGTTGGTGAACAGCGTCAACCCAGCACGCATTGAGGGTCAGAAGACGGCAAGTTTCGAAATCGTCGATCAACTTGGCAAGGCGCCGGATATCCACTGCCTCCCCGTGGGCAACGCGGGGAACATCACCGCGTACTGGAAGGGTTATGTCGAGTATGCGGCCGATGGAATGGCTGCCGGGCGCCCGCGGATGTGGGGATTTCAGGCTGCCGGTGCCGCACCCATCGTGAACAACGCGCCGGTCAAGAATCCGTCGACGATTGCAACAGCGATCAGGATCGGAAACCCGGCATCGTGGGATCAGGCAGTTGCTGCGCGCGAGGAGTCCGGCGGGCAGATTGACGCCGTCACCGACAGAGAGATCCTTGCCGCTTACCGGCTACTCGCTTCTCGCGAGGGGGTTTTTGTCGAGCCGGCAAGTGCGGCAAGCGTCGCTGGCCTGCTGAAGTCCCACAAAGCAGGCCTGCTTGATCCAGGCCAGACTGTGACGTGCACGGTGACGGGTAATGGACTCAAAGACCCGCAGTGGGCGATTTCCGGAGCTCCAACTCCCGTTCGGATTGCCACGGACGCACAAGCGGCAGCTCGCGAACTCGGTCTCACGTGATCCGTTCGGCTCGGATCCAGGTACCTGCAACTAGCGCGAACCTGGGTCCCGGTTACGACTGTGCTGGGCTGGCTTTGTCCCTGGTTGACGAACTTGAAGCCGACCTAGTTGCGTCGCCTGGCCTCACGATCGACGTCGAGGGCGAAAGCGCCGACTCGATTCCGCGAGATGACACTCACCTAGTCGTTCGTTCGATGGCCCGCGGATTTGCTGAAGGTGGTCAGCAAATCTCCGGCCTACACCTGCGATGTCGCAACAACATTCCGCATGGTCGTGGACTCGGCTCATCCTCTGCGGCAATCGTTGGCGGTTTAGTGCTCGCCCGTGAGTTGATGGACGACGGCCGGGCGGTTCTGACCGATGACTGCCTTGTCCGCCTGGCATCGGAGCTTGAAGGCCATCCAGACAATGTCGCGCCGGCAATTCTTGGTGGGCTCACGGTTGCCTGGACTGACGAGGCCGACGGCGCCAGCACCGGGCGGGCGATTCGGATCCAACCGAATCCGCGCTTGCAGCCGGTCGTGGCAGTTCCTTCGGAACCGCTGGCAACTGCACGCGCGAGAGAACTTCTGCCGACAACTGTCCCGCACAGTGATGCAGCGGCGAATGCTGGGCGGGCAGCACTGCTGGTCCCGGCGATGACCACACACCTCGAGCTTCTCCTCGAAGCCACTCGTGATCTGCTCCACCAGGACTACCGAAGGTTCGCGTACCCACAGTCATACGCATTGGTCGTACAGCTTCGGAATGCGGGCATTCCAGCGATGATCTCGGGAGCAGGGCCAACAGTGGTTGCGCTTGGAGTGAGCGACACAGATCTCGACGGACTGGCGGTTCAAGCAGCCGTCAGCAAGTCACTTGCGGCCTCTGGGGCGGCATCTGCTGCGGACTTTCGAGTCGAACAGGTTGCGATCTCTCAACATGGCGCAAAGGTCCTCTGACTTTCACAACTCACGTGCCTCCCATGGTTCGAGC
>JAOAUD010000051.1 GCA_030157755.1 Candidatus Nanopelagicales bacterium | reverse complement strand
GGCTCTCGCCTACATCTGGGTACCGCAAGGGTGGGCCTTCGCGCGTACGTTGGCGTGGCCGGCGGGATCGATGTCGATCCGACACTCGGATCACGCAGCACGGACACGACCTCGGACCTCGGTCCGCATGTGTTGGCGAAGGGTGACGTCCTCAAAGTCGGTTGGGCGTCCGGTCAGCCCCGAGCGGCGCCACATAGGTCCACAGGTCTCCCGAATGGAACCGACCCCGCGGTCGTGCAGTTCCGACCCCGACCAGAATTCGAACCGACGACTTCAGGTGCCGGTTGGCAGGACCTCCTCACCTCCACCACCTGGCTAGTGAGCCCCGCCTCAAGCCGGGCTGGCGTTCGACTGACCCCGGAGACCACGGGCAACGCACTGATGCCAACCTCCGCGACGCTGCCTTCCTCAGCAACCCTTCCGGGTGCGGTGCAGGCACTTCCCGACGGTGAGCTTGCTGTGATTGGCCCCGACGGCCCGACAACCGGCGGATACCCAGTAGTTGCAGTCATCGATCGCCCAGAACTAGATCTCATTGCTCAAGCTCGCCCAGGCACGCGGCTTCGGCTGCGCTCGCAGGGCGACTAGCTCGGAGGCTGCTCCATGTGCTCCTCGACCGCAGAAATTGCCGCATTGAGATACCGCTCGACAGCGCCAAGGTCACGGTCCGAGAACTCTCGCGTTGCCTCATCGATCCGACGTTGAAGACCCCCGAAGTATTGCCCCCCAAGGCGCTGGGCGTCATCTCCCACATGAAGGACCACCCGGCGTCGATCGTGCGGATCAGGCTCGCGTCGCAAGTGCCCGACTGATTCCAGACGATCAACTAAAGCCGTGACGGACGCAGCGCTCATGCCGAGGTCCGCGGCAAGGGCGCTCGGCCCAATGTCGACCCCACGGCGTTGCGCATCGAGGACCAAGACCAGTGCGCGCACATCCGAAGGGTTCATCTCATGGCGTCCGCCAAAATCTCGGCCGACCTCCTGCAAGTCACTGCTCAGGCGACGAAGTAGTTCCCCCACCTCCGTGCGCCGCTGCGAGGACGTTCGTCGGTCACGCGAGGTGCGCAGCCCACGCGGCCCATTCGGCATGATCGAACTCCCTCCGCGGACGATGGCACTCAACGAAACATCACTGCGCGAATGTGCGCTTGGTCACCCAATTGCAGTTGGGTCTAGATACTTCGACAATCTAACTATATGTTTATCTAACCACCCTGTCGATGTCGAATCTGTCTCAACTGATTCGGCCGCCGACTATCCAGTGCACAACGGAAGGCGAGTTGCGACGTGAACATTGCACTGCTCGAGATGCGCCGAGCGAAACTGCGGTTCGGCCTTCTCTCTGTCGCGGTGGCATTGTTGGTATTCCTCGTCCTCTTCCTGTCCACGTTGTCCGGTGCACTGATCGAGTCCTTCACAGGTGCGATCAAGAATCTCAATGCGGACGTCCTCGTCTACTCAAGCAGTGCGCGCGACAACATCCAAGGTTCCCGCCTCAACCCAACGGTCACCGCGCAAGTTGCGGATGTTCCGGGGGTAGCGTCCGCCGGTGGAATCGCGACCACAACTACAAGCGCGCAGCTTCCCTCCGGCAAAGGGGATCTCGCACTCTTCGGATTTGATCCAAACAAGGCTGGTGCACCCGGAGGGTTGAAAGAGGGCCGACTGCCGTCCGCAACAAACGAAACAGCAGTCGACATTGCAGGCGCAACGATCGGCTCAACCATCACGTTGCTGCCGACCAACATTCCGCTCAAAGTCGTGGGGATCCTCTCGGGCGCGCAATTCAGTGCGGCACCGACTGCGTATGTCGATCTCCCGAGTTACCAGGCGGCAATCAAGGCCTCAAACCCCAATGTCCCCTTCATCCCACTGAATGCAATCGCGGTTCAAACGGAACCTGGCGCTGACCCGGCAACCGTGGCGGGTCAGATCGCGAAGGCCGTGCCCGGAACGACTGGCTACACAATCCCCGACGCCGTCGCCAAGATTCCCGGCGTTTCGTCAGTGAGCCAGACCTTCGGAATCCTGGTCGGCATGACGTTCGTCATCAGCATCGTGGTCATCGGCTTCTTCTTCCTGATTCTGACCGTGCAGAAAATGCGTGTCTTCACATTGCTTCGAGCCACGGGCGCTTCCACCGGTCGGCTTGCACGCAGCGTGATCGTTCAGATCACGGCAGTCGTTATCGTCGCCAGCGCGGTCGCGGTCCTACTCGTGTGGGGCGCTCTCAAAGGCGCGAGCAGCGGCATCCCAGTTTCACTCGACCCAACGTTGGTGCTCGGGACCGTATTCGCCGTCTGGCTCTTCAGCCTGGCGGCCGGCCTTCTCAGCATTCGAAGAATCAGATCCATTGACCCAGCAACTGCGGCAGGTGCCCGATGATGCTTGCTTTCGCGGAGATCCGCCGCGCGCGTGGTCGATTCATTTCGATTATCGGTGCGCTGGCGCTGATCACCTTCTTGGTGCTGACACTTTCGGCGCTCTCTGACGGACTGTTCTACGGCTCGACTGGCGCCTACCGATCGTCGAATGCCAACGGGTATGCATTCTCGAGCGACGCTGAAGGTTCGCTGATTCGCTCTCGGGTACCCGTCACTGACGTCGCGAAGTACCAGCAGATTCCCGGAGTCACGAAAGCATCCGGGGTCGGCGTCCTCCTTTCATCCGGGACCGGACCGAACGGTGAACTCGACCTCGCAGTCTTCGGGATCGAACCAGGCGGCGCAGGTGTACCAACGACGTTGACCTCAGGGCGACTCCCCGAACCGGGCGAGGACAACGCCGCAGCCGTCGACAAGACTGTGGTGGACAAGGGCGCGGGCATTGGATCAACAATCAAGGTGGGCGACCGTGCAGTCACCGTCGTCGGCGTGACTCAGGATTCGAACTACCAACTTCAGCCGACCATCTGGACAACTGTGCCGACGTGGCGCGCGATGCAGTCTTCTGTCAGGCCAGAGACTCGTGGGCTTGCACCCAACTACAGCGCGGTGGCCCTGGAGTTCGCAAGTGGCACGACTGCGGCATCAATCCCGCCCGTCAACGGGACGGCAGTCCTGTCCACTGAGGAAGCAGCACTGGCAATTCCGGGCGTCAAGGAACAGCGTTCAACGTTGAACTCGATCATCTACACAACGTTGCTGGTTGCCGCGTTGGTTGTCGCTTTGTTCTTCGCCCTCATCGTGCTCGAAAAGCGCGAACTCTTCGCGGCACTCAAGGCACTCGGAACTTCCACCAGGCGATTGGCGAACACGGTGATGACCCAAGCGCTCGTGGCATCAGTCATTGGCGTCATCATCGGGATCGTCGCGTCACGAATACTTGGCCTAGTACTTCCGGCGCAGGTACCGACGCTGTTCCGCACTGAATCGCTCATCCAGATTTCAATCTTCACCATCGTCGCCAGTGTGATCGGGGCGCTCTTCTCACTGCGCCGAATCGCACGAATCGATCCCGCCACAGCTCTGGGAGGGGCACTGCAATGACCACCAACACCGCGGCCGAAGCCGACGTTCAGAAAACCGGTAGGCCAATCCTCGAAGTGCTCAACGTGACGAAGACGTACGGCGAAGGTCACACAGCAGTCACTGCGGTTGCCGACGCGAGCCTGAGCGTCGAAGAGGGTCAGTTCGTCTCGCTGCTGGGTCCAAGCGGATCGGGCAAGACCACGCTGATCTCGATGATCGGCGGACTCCTGACACCGACGAGCGGAACAATCCGACTCGGCGACCAGATGGTGTCGGACATGACCAAGAAGGAACTCACCAGTCTGCGTGCAGAACGGGTTGGGTTCGTCTTTCAGTCCTCCAACCTGGTTCCGTTTCTCACAGCACGCGAAAACCTTCTCTACGTAGCGAGCCTCCCGAAGAACCACAACCGCAAGGTTGCTGCGAAACGTGCCGACGAACTGCTCGGCGAACTCGGCTTGTCTGACCGCGCAAACAACATTCCTGAGAAGTTGTCCGGTGGCGAACGCCAGCGGGTCGCGATTGGGCGCGCACTCATGAATGATCCCGACCTCATCCTCGTTGATGAGCCAACAGCGGCACTCGACACTGCGCTCGGGCGCCAGGTCGTGCAGTTGCTGGCGCGTGAGGTCAAGCAGCGGGGGAAGACCGGAATCATGGTGACCCACGACCTGCGCATGGTCGAGTACACCGACCAGGTCTTCGAAATCCTCGACGGGCACCTCACGAAGTCCGATGGAACAACCCCTCCTGCTGGTCACTGAGCGCCAATTCTGACCGGCGACGAATGGCTATTGCGGACGTACAATTGAGTTGGCACCAGAACCGAAGTACACGCACAGTGACCATCGGCGTTGCGTAGGACATCTGGGTACTGCGTGACGCACTATTAGGTCTCCACAACTGTGACAACAGGGACCGCCATGAACAAGAGCATCGCCACCACCGCAGTGATCGCTATCGGCGCGCTCGCGCTGAGTGGCTGCTCGACGCTCACCGCGTCCACTCGCGACGACGTAGTTTCCCCCGAAGCCTCCGACGTTGACCCAAGTACAACGGCAGTCACGAACCTCGACAACACCGAGAACCTCAAGGCCGGCGAAAAAGTCAAGGTCACAGCTAAGAGCCCCTGGGTCATTGAACGCGTGACAGTCGGTACCGCGACGGGTGACACAGACTCGACTGTGACGGCCCCCGACTCCTGGAGCTCAACCCCCCTTGAGCCACTGCAGGCGACCAGTTACCAAGTCAAGATGCGCAACTCATCGACAGGTGAGACCACTGTCTTGTCCAAGAAGGTTGTCTCTGGACCGGCAACGAATACATTCACCGCTGACCTCACTCCCGACCTTCCGAAGAAGGGCCCGACCAGTTACGGCGTCGGGATCATCCCCAAGGTGAACTTCAGCAAAGAGGTACCAACCGCGAGCCGCAAGGCCATCACTGACCGCATCACTGCAACGGCCAACAACGCGCCTGTTGCGGGCAGTTGGCGGTGGCTCGATTCGACCACTGCGGCATTCCGGCCGACAACGCAGTTCTGGCCAGGGCACGCAACCATCACGCTGTCCGGTGACCTCACCAATGCTCGCATCGCGGGTGCTAAGGGAAAGTCCGATTCTTGGGGCAAAGGAACCGTCGCCACGACATTCGCAACATCCCGCGCGATGATCATCAACTTGAACGGTCGCACCACATCTGGTTACGCAACCGTTGACGGCAAGAAGGTCAAGAAGTTCGGCATCAGCCTTGGTCGTCCGGGCTTCACGACACGCTCCGGCATCAAGACAATCACCGACATCATTCGCGTTCAGCGAATGACCAACGAAGGTGTCACCAACACTGAGCAGTACGACCTCCAGGTCCCATTCGCCATGCGAATGACGGACACCGGCGAGTTCCTCCACGGGGCACCCTGGAACGGCAACATCGGATATGCGAACACGTCGCATGGCTGCTCAAACCTCAGCTACGACGTTGCATCTTGGTTCTTCAATCGCGTCAAGTACGGCGATCCAGTCATCACCACCGGCACTGGGCGAAAGATGGAAACGTGGAATGGCCCGGGCGCATTGTGGAACATCCCTTACGCCAAGTGGGCAAGCGTCAAGACCTGAGCGGTCGCAACGCCTTCACTAGGTAGCGGTTGGTCGAACCTTTGACCAACCGCTTATCTATTTGGTGACCGCGCCTGAGGCTTTGTCAGCTGCAGCCTTCGCCGCGGCTGAAAGTGCTGCGGCACCGGACTTCAACTGATCGGAGGCGACGTTGATCGCCGAGGTCGCCTGATCTGTGGCCGTGTTGGCCACTCCAGCAACCTGATCGGGAAGTGCCGCAACTGCCTTTTCCGGCAATTCACCCACTGCGGCCGCGAGATTCGCCGCTGCGACCTGAGCTGCCTCAATTGCCGCCTGAACCTTTGCGATTGCATCATCTGTAGCTGCCATAGCTACCAAGGTAGGGGGGCGGGAATGGTGATGCCGCGTGGATTCACCCTTGGGGATCACCTTTAGGTACCGCTTGCAGGGCTGACGACGCGCATTAACCTCGATCTTGTTCTAGGTTTCATTGCATCCCGTCATCGGGATGCAAAGGACATGAAGAATCACGACGAGAGGTCCCCCGTGCGAACAGCTACTTCACCCACCCT
>JAOAUD010000050.1 GCA_030157755.1 Candidatus Nanopelagicales bacterium | reverse complement strand
CGCGACAGCCACCGAAACCGCAAAACCCCTTTACCCACAGGCACAATTCAGAAAACCCTCACCAACCGCCGGCCACGCGCCCCGGCCCACCTCAACCCCGCCGCAACAACGCTTCATACATACGAAAGCTCCCCGGTGCCTTGAGGAAGTTACTGATCTCCTGAAGGCTCCAAGGAGCTCTCGTTTGGGGTCGGGTATCCCCGGGGTATGTCAGAGGTGTCTTGGGGGACTAGGCCTCTGACATCACGGTTGTCGGGTCGTAGCCATAGAAGGCAGTGCGGGCATCACGACGGGCGTGTGCCTCACGTTCCATCTCGACAGCGAAGTCCGAATCTAGCGCTGGCGACGACACATCGGTATGGGGTCCGTTCTCGGCCACCCACTTTTCGAGTTCGGGGCCTGATTCGTACGACGTGATGAGGCAGTAGCGCGGCTCGGGGCCTTGGTGCCAGACGGAGTGCCACATGCGCTCGGAATCGACAACCAGCTGCGCACCTGCGGGCAGCGCGATGCGAGTCTCGGTGGTCGGATCATTGATGTCTTCGCGCAAGATCATGTAGCTGTTCGGGTTGTGAGTCAGCTGCATGAAACAACGGATGATCCAACCTTCACCGTCTGGGTTGAGTCGGTTGTTGTCGTCGAGGTGAGAGTTGTAAAGAGCGTCGGCGTAGGAGTTAGGTTGCAACTCGATGATGCGGCAGCGGCCGATATTCGCGCCTGGCTCCTGTGCCCGCCACGTGAGCGTCGGCGACTTTTCAGTCTGCGACTCGATCCACACGCCATCTTTGTCGGGCTTGGGTGGGTCGAAGTGCCAGAAGCCGTTGCATTCGATGTCGCCGTAGGCGCTAGCCAGCGGCGCAAAGCGAGTATCGCCGGAGGACTTCCAATCGACGTACTCAAGCGATTGCCATTCACGGGGGTCTACCAGGTCGCCATAGGAATCGAGGACAACGAAGCCCTTCTCCTCCAAGATCGGCATTTTGTAATGCGCCACAGTCTGCTCCCTTGTGTTCGCTGTATGTGCCTGCGGAACCGTCAAGTTCGATCATGGCGGAAGCGGTCGTGAGCAAGTGGTAGTCGGAGGCCACAACTCTGTGGGACCAAGGTCCCGAACCGTGCACAGTTGAGCGGATGGACTGGCTGCTACTCCACCAAACGGACTGGTTGACCCACCAGGTCTGTCGACCAGGTGGTCGCGTCGTGCGTTCCGCTGGGGTACTGGAATCGAATTCGGAACCAACACCCGAACGGGTCGGATTCTGTGCAGTTGTAGTCAGCCGGAATTGCAATACGCAGGGTCTGCAACTTGCCCTGATATCCGTTCGGAGAGCCAGCTTGTTCGTCGGTAGTGCTAGAGACACTCGTCAAACGGCAATTCACTTGGCTGCTCGGTGAGGTCGTGGAGCCGACGACGACTCCAAGCCCCTGACATGTCGACAGCGCCATAGCGGCACCACCAGTGGTCGCGTCGGGTGGCGGAATGATCGTGATCGTTCCGGCCTCGGCGGCATCACCGGCATCGAACAGGGCAATGTCCATGCTCATTCCTGCCGATGCGGCGTTTACTCGAGACAAGTGGAACTGCGTGTCCGCGGCAGGAGCATTTGCGAAGATCGACATTTCGCCATAGCCCGCGAGAGTCACATTGCTCGCGGTACCTGTGACCACGGCGCGCAGGGCGAATCGATTGTGCCCGTTCCAGGTGATGGCAGTGTTGTCTGCCGTCGATGAGAGCTGAGCAGAGCTGGTCGCGCCGCTGGCAAGGTTCGTCCGGACTTGGATGTAGTAGTCGCCCACCTCAGGGTTCGTGATGGTGCAAAGCTGTGACCACTGGCGGAAGCTCTTCGCTAGGTTCACCTTGTCCACTGTGTCGAGGTTGCGAAGGCGGTCTGTGAAGTAGGTCGACCCGCTTGGATTCCACCCGCCGTACTGCCTCGTGCACGACGTTGGGCTGGTGTGCACCGGTGCCGCAAGAGGGTTGCCGCTGGACTCTGGGTCGCGAACCGCGAAGGTAGTAATCGTTGAGGAGCTCGCGGATCCGGAGTACATCTGATCGCCGCTGCAGTAGGAAGAGGTATCGCCTCGGCTGTAGCGCGCCGCTGCATCCGAGGTCGTGGTGTATTGGTTTGCAGTGATCGATGAGTTCCAGGGGTTGGGCAGACTCGTCGAATCGCACTGATTGCCGATGTTCACCAATGCCGGGTCGAAGACCTGAATCGACACAGACGAAACGGCCGCCTTGACACTCAACTTGTAGAAGTGACCGGCTGGGCTGTAGTCGTTGTTGGTAGTTCCGGTGCATCCCGAACTTCCCGAGGCAGTACACGAGCGCGATGCGTATCGGTCGCCGTTCTGCTTGTCCGCGCCTGGGCCGGCCGCATTGGCCCAAAGCTGAGGCGTGGAACTGCAGTTCGTTGTGTTGGACGAGGCAGACGCGAAGTTAGCGCGCGTGGTGATCGGCAAGTTGTTCGAGTCGCTTGCAGTGGCAACAGTTGTCACAGGATTTGTGACCGCTCCATTTGGTTCGTTGCCGAACATGTTGCAGGGACTGCCCATGAGCACCGGCCCGCGGTATTCGGCCACGGCGGTTCGAGTCATGGTTTCCGTGCTGTTGCCGATTGCCCATCCGAAGAAGTTCCGCACGGTGGCGGTCACACTGACACGCAGTTCTGAAGCCTTGTTTCCGGCGGCTGGAGTGACAGTGATCTTCTTTAGTGGATCAACGTTGCTTGGGTCATGCTTGAACCCATTGCGCTGCGAGACATCGCGCGCCTGCGCGGTAGCGGTGGTGAAGTCGCTGGGCATGTAGACCGAGCCCGCAAGTGCGGCAGCGTCGGCCGCAACTTGAAGACGCTGACCTTCGTAGTACCAGTTGGCCATGTCGATCCCGATTGCTGCGGATCCGAGAAGTACGGGTACGAGCATCATCGAGACCATGATCGCGACAGTCCCGCGATCCTCTCGCATCCTCCGCGGTGACAGCCGTCTGCCAATTGCCTGGGCGATCATTTCGCGACGGCGCAGGGACCTGGGGCTCTTCACAGTGGACATGACTCACCGACCACCGACCATCACGCCGAGGCCGTTCTCCATGATCATGACGACGGCAGGGCCCATCACGACCATCATGAGTACCGGGAGAACAAGAACCATCATCGGGAAGAGGATCTTGACGGGGACCTTCTGCGCAGCTTCCTCCGCAAATTGACGCCGCTTAATCCGCAACTCTTCAGACTGGACTTCGAGGATCTCGCCGAATGGGGTTCCACGCTTTTCCGCCTGGACACAGGTTTGGCAGAACCTGCGCAGATCCTCATCCTTGGTGCGTTCTGCTAGCGCATACATCGCTTCCGACCGCGACTTGCCAATAGTGATCTCCTGGACAACCCGGCCGAACTCCTCCGCGAGTGGGCCGTCGGTGTTCTGAGCAACCATGCGCAGTGCGGAATCGAAACCAACTCCCGCTTCAAGAGTCAGCTTGAGGATGTCGACCGTGTCCGCCAGTGATCGGCGCATATCGTTCGTGCGCGCCGCAGCACGTTTGTCGAGCACGTAGTCAGGAATGAAGAATCCGGCAACGGTGAAGACCGCCATCAGCAGAAGTCCGAAGAACACTCCGAAGACCAGAACCATCAGGAATCCCAGTGCCGCGCCCATCAATGCGGACAAGACCTTGAGCAAGACAATGCGATTGATATCCCAACCTGCTGGGAACCCCGCGGCCTCTACTCGGTCCTCGAGGCGTTGCAGGCGGCTAGCTGGTGTCAGCTGCCACCCGATCCGCTGGAGGCCCACCAGGATCGGATCTAGCACCCGTTGGCGGAAGGTGCTCTTCTCGTCGATGATGCGGGTTCGGCCGGCCTCACGCGTCACGCGTATGAGAGTGCGCTGCCCGTCAGTTTCTTCCTTCGTTGTCAGCGCCGCAACGATGACGAAGATCGCCACCATCACGCACAGGCCCGCGATCACCATGAGGATCAGAGACGTAGTCATGGCTACACCTCCACCTTAACGATGGAACGTGCCCACAAATAGCCGGCGATCATCATCAGGACGCCCATCACGAGCATGATCACGCCGGGGACTGTGGTGTAGAAGATTTGGAAGTACTCCGGGCGGGTGAGGGCGGAGAACACCGCGACGACAACTGGCAATGCCATCAGCACCCACAGTGACATGCGTCCTTCTGCGGACAGCGCCTTGACGTGGCGAGCCATCTTTACCCGTTCGCGGAGGGTATTTGCGACCGTCTTGAGGAGCGTGGACAGGTTGCCGCCGACGCTGCTTTGCAGGCGGATCGCCATGACAACCATCTGTAGATCGCCGCAGTTCATTCGGATTGCCGTCTGCTCAAGCGCATCAGGGACCGATGTACCCAGACGATTTTCAATGATGACTCGCTGCAGTTCCTCTTGCATAGGCCCGCTCGATTCACGGGCAACGGCATCGAGTGCCTGAGTGAGCGAGGCGCCGGACGTCAAACTGCTGGCCAATGCGCTAAGCGTGTCGGGCAGTTCGTACAGGAATTGGGCTTGCCGACGGTTCGCCTTGACTCGCATCACTAGCGGCGGGACCGCGAGCCCGATGAAAAGCCCCAGGACAGCTGCCGGGACAGAAGCCCGACCGATCACGAAGAGGCCGATCGCTCCGCCGACGCCGCACGCCAACGTGATGAGCACGAACTCCTCAGGCTTGAGGGTCATCCCAGCGGCCGTTAGGCCTGCCTTCAAGCGGTCGGTCCACCCGCGATTCGCCAGGATCTGAGCCGTTCGGGCCGAGCTGGTCATCCTCACCCGAGTCGCCAGCGACTGCGAGGGAGCTGCGGCCTCCTCAGTGTTTCCGGCGTACTGGTCGACCATCTCGCGCAGGGCTACTGCGGAGTTTGTCTCTTTGTGAGGGAGTAGCAAGGTTGCCAGGATTACGCACAATGCAATAACGACACCGGCGATGCTTAGAGGCAGAAGGATGGCGGTCAATTCAATCACCGCCACCGGTTAGCAGAACCGACTTCGTCCGCGAGTAGGAACATGCCGCGGTCGATGGTTTGGCCGGAGTCGATGATCTTCTGGTAGCAGTTGGGGATCAATCCCGCGGGGCGGAGTGGATCGGATGCGCCCTCTGCGTGAGCTGGCCGCACGAAGATGTCCTGCATGCTGATCACGCTTCCCTCCATGCCAGTGATCTCCACGATGTGAGTCACTGCACGGGATCCGTCACGCATGCGGGTCTGGTAGACGATCAGATCGAGTGCGGACGCGACCTGGCTGTAGACCGCCTGCTGGTCGATCTTCATTCCCGCGATGGCAACCATGCCGTCGATGCGCGTGAAGCAGTCGCGCGGGCTGTTCGCGTGGACGGTGCCCATAGAACCTTCGTGGCCAGTGTTCATCGCCTGCAACATGTCCATGGCGGCATTGCCGTCGCGAATTTCTCCGACAACCACTCGGTCGGGACGCATACGCAACGATTCCTTGACCAGTGCGCTAAGCGTGACTTCGCCTTTGCCCTCGATATTGGGAGGGCGTCCCTCAAGACGGATCCAGTGATCATGGTCAAGCTTTAGTTCGGCAAGGTCCTCAATCGTGACGATGCGCTCGTGGGGGAGAAAGAACTGGCTCAACATGTTGAGCGTGGTTGTCTTTCCCGAGCCTGTGCCGCCGGCGACCAGGATGCTTAGTCGGGCTTGCACTGCCTTACGCAGGAACTCTCCTGCAGAAGGGGAAAGGGTGCCGAATGAAATCAAGTCGTCGACGGTGTACTTGTCTTCGGAGAATTTCCGAATCGTCAGCGCGGTTCCGTCGACTGCCAGCGGCTCGATAATCGCGTGAACGCGAGAGCCGTCGGGCAGACGTGCATCCACCTTCGGGCTCGACTCGTCAATCCGGCGACCAATGCGCGACACGATTCGATCCAGGATTCGTCGAATGTGGGGTTCGTCATCGAACTTGACGTCAGTCCGTTCGGTCTTGCCGTTTCGCTCCACCCAGACGTTGTAGGGGCCGCTGGTCATGATCTCTGTAACCGTTGGGTCTCGCAGGAGTGGTTCCAGTGGCCCGAGTCCGACGACTTCCTGGGCGATCTCGCTGATCAGCCGAGCGCGAGCTTCGGTTGAAAGGGGCGTGTCGATCTTCGTGAGAGCTTCTTGGAGTTCAACAGTGACCAATGCCCGAAGGTCCTCGTCGGTCAGGCTGGAGTCGGCCAATCGGGTGCCGAGATTCTTCACAACAAACGCGCGGGCCTCCTGCCGGACTTCCGCGTAGTTGTCCGGGGGCGGACCAGTCGGATTGACCATCGAATCGTTGCCGGTGCGCGGGTCTGGGAGTGGCGCGGCTGCCGTTCGACCCGCCCGGGATTCCTTCAACCGCTCGGCAAGGTTCATGTCGTCGCCACCCGCCTACCGAATAGTCGGCGCCGCTTGTTGGCAGTTTGCTGAGCGGGGACGGTCGCTGCCTGTGGCGCCTTTGGTGGCGGGTTGATGTACGTCGCGTAACCGCGAATAGCCATGCTGATCGCATGTTGCGGATGGCTCACCGACAGAAGTCGCGCGCTATTTGTCGCTAGCGGCATGTCGACGGAGTGCGGGATCTCGCACGTGACGGGGTGGTCGAGGGCTTCGGCGATATCGGTCGCTGAGATGCCGACACGTTCACCAGCGCGGTTAACGATCAGGTCGATGCTGCCGGAGAAGCCAAGCTCAGACAGCAGTTCCAGGGAGATCGCCGTGTTCTTGACGCTCGCAGCATCTGGTGTGCAGATGAGCCCGAGGTGGTCGGTGACGTCGAGTACCGCCAGAACGTGTTCGGTGGCGTACGGCGGGCAGTCGATGATCACGTGATCGAACATCTGGGAAGCCACCGTCACGATTCGCGCAATCAGCTCTGGAGTGATGCCTGCTGCCTGCTCGGGTCGTTGGGGTGCTGCCAGTACGTACGTTCCGGACGAGTGAGGCAGCATCACCGATGCAAGAGCCGTCGCGTCGAGGCTGTCGGCGACGTATTGCAGATCGAGGACGCATCGGCTCGGCGGCAGGGACATGATCAGTTGAATGTCGCCGGACTCAAGGTCAAGGTCGAGCAGGCAGACGCGTGAGTGCATCTCCCCGCTGAGCAACACGGCGAGATTTGCGGCGATGCTTGTCTTCCCACAGCCACCCTTGGGAGCGTAGATAGATGTAACGACCGCGCCCTGCTTGGCGCCATCGGGTGATGCATTCGTCGCGTGCATTGTTGCTTTCTCAGCGACGCGGTTTGCTGCTGCAACCAAGGCTGGCAGGTCGCTGTCCCCGATGACATCGCTGGCTCCAGCGCGCAGTGCCTCGAGGACGACCGTGGTGTCAACTCGGCGTCGCAGCCACACGACTCCACCAGTCGGATTGGCCATGTTTGCGGCCGCGGTTACCCGCTCTGCGACGGCCTGATCGACACTGGGTCCGATGATGACGAGGGGGTCGCCCGTCGCACTCATGTGGGCGGGGATCTGAGATGCATCTGTGAAGAGGAAGGTGTTTGAACCCAGCGCATTAGCGATCGAGTTGGCTGTGGATTCGTCGAACTCAAGTATCGCGGCCATGGCTCCTCCTTCCCTTTCGGTTTGTGTGACTAGCTCGGCAGTAGTCCCAGATAGAGGTCTTCGCGGCCGACTACCTTCACTGACTCGACGGGTGACAGCGCGAATGTGATGAGTGCGGTCGGGATCGTCTTATTCGAGACCGCACCCTCGCCGGCCTTCCCATTGGCGGTTGTGGGTCCCACCGCGATCACTTCAGCGGCTTGCAGGACTACCTTGCCGGCCGAATCAGGCCCGGCTGCAACTTGGTAGACGACAACCTTCGAGCCGGGCTGAACGAATCCCGCTACCCGGCCTGGATCTGTGAGCTGAATGGTAATCGCGTTTGTGCCCGGCGGAATTGCTAATCCACCGGTGGTCGCAGTTGGGGAAAACATGCGAGTCATGAGGATTTGGCCTTTGAAGACGGGCACCGTCGTTTGCAGTGCGGCGACCTGGGCCAGGTTTGTCAGCGCATTGGGTGGAACGAGATTCGCTGCGACCTGAACGGGCTGAACTTGAACGTCTGTCAGGGTCGCGGCCTTTGTCCCCGGGCCAAGATCGCCCGTCGCGACGAACACGGTGACGCTCGATCCAGCGTTAGCTGTCGGCTTTGCGAGTGAAAGATAGAGCGCGGCACCGGCGATCACAAGGGTCAGCGACGCCACCACGAGGAGGATTTTTCTTGCCATCGCGTGTCCTATCTGACCGGTTGGAAGCCTGTGGTGCCCACATCGGTGCGGCACTCAAGGGGGGAGGAGCCTGACCAAGGACTTGGGCGGTCACACACTCGTGCGACCGCCCAAGCCCAGTGTGGAAGGGTCTGGCATTTGTGAACTAGGCGGCGCTTTCTACCGAGCTGCCCACTTCAGAGAAGTTGCTTGACACTGCGCGGCCCAGGAAGAAGACAGCGGCGATCATGACGACGGCAATACCGGCTACGAGTAGTCCGTATTCAACCGCGCTGGCGCCCTTGTCCTTGCTCAGGCTAAGCATTGTGCGGATTCGAGTGATCATTGGATTCTCCGTTCAAGTTATGAATGAAACTGCGTTTTGCGCGACACCTCAGCCGGCTCTATTTCGTCGCCCCCGTTCCAAACATTTGGGCATTTACGTGATGAACTTCGGGTTGCGCTGCGGGTCGGCTGTAGAAGTCATGGGCCATTCGAGTGAAGTATCTTTATCAACCGCTGACCACCACTCGAATTGGTCACACGTGCTCAACTAATTGCGGTGGAATGCCGAAACAAAGACGTGTTCGGTATGAACCAGCGACTTCGCAGAACAGTGCGGCACCCGCGTGCGTGCCCGGCGGAACACGCTGCCCAGTTACGAACAGCAACTCGCGGTTCAGCGGATGCGTCTGAGTTCAACGGAATCCTGCGCAACCGGTTCGGACGTGGGGATTCAACAGATCGCGGCGCAGTTGCAGTTGAAGCAGCGCTGATATTCCCAGTTCTCGTTCTTATGCTCTTCGGGATCATTGAGTTCTCGTTGTTCTTGCGCGATCACGTTGCGCTGTCTGCCGCAGTGCGCTCTGGCGCCCGCACGGCATCGGCCGAACCTCGCATGTCTACCTTCTCAACGGATGCAGCAGGGGCTGTCTTGCGGGCAGGAACCGGAATGCCCTTCAGCACGGTGGAAGAGATGTGGGTGTACGAGGCGAATGCCGGTGGCTACCCCACAAACGGCGGGTCGACATCAGGCACGACTGGTTCGTTCACCTCGTGCACTACGAACTGCCTGGTCTTTCACTATTCAGGCAGTTCATTCACTCAATCTTCTGGCAGCTGGAGTCACACCCTCGTTAACGCGTGCCCAGGTGACGCAGGAATGACGAATGTCGGAGTATTCATCAAGGCCAACCACAGGTTCGTCTCTGGCATCTTCGGAAACACGGTGGACATCACCGATCATGCGGTCCTGCGATTTGAGCCGATCCCAGCATCACAACTGCTGCAGTCTGGGCAATGCAAGCCATAGCGAATACGCAGTCTTGAGACAAGCGTGCTAGCTCTGCAATTGGTACTGCTCAAAGAATGACCACATGAGCTCTGTCGCATCGACAGCCTGAGTTGTCTTGCCGAGGCTCTTCTCGGTGAAGTCGGCAACCAACTGGTTCGCACCTGGCCAGGTGTGCCCGCCGCCGTTGATGCGATAGAAGTCGACCGACGCGTTGTTCTTGCATCCAGACCACACCGTGCGGGTGGTGTCGCCCAAGTCGCTGACGTTCGGCGTTGGGCTGCACCCGTTGTGGTTCGCCCAGTCCGCCATGTTTTGGTTCGCCGCCGTCACCCGCGCAGTGATCGACCGTGCTGGCGACCCGGCGACTCTCCCGCCTTCGTATGGGACTACAGGATCGGCAGTTCCATGGAAGTAGATGATCGGTGCAGGCGGCGCGGCGTTACAGACGGGGCGATAGAAGCTGGCGCCAACACCGCCAAAGGCGGCGAAGCTTTGTTTCGGGGCGCAGGCCAGCGCAAAGGTCATAGCGGACCCAAGTGACATTCCCGATGCGTACGTGCGCGACTTGTCTACGCACAAGCGTTGACTCAAGGCGGCGCTTAGTTCACTGACGAACGTAGTGTCAGTCGTGGCACGCCCCGGAATGATCGGCAGGTCCCATTGCCCTTTGATGGCGTTGGGCAAGACAAGGATGAAGTTGTTCTTGTCCGAAGACGTATCGAACGAAGTCAGCAACAGTTGTTGCGACGCATTGCTTCCTCGGCCATGAAATGCCATGACCAGCGGCAGCGCTTGGGTTCCGTCGTAGCGTGGAGGAATGTTGATCGTGTAATCCCGCGAATTCCCGTCGACGGTGAGTTTGGCTTGAGTCGAACCCGGCGTCGCCGGACGTGCCGGAGTGCAGGCGGCGGCAGCGGTCTGGACAGGGGCGGACGGGCTCGCCGAATCTGTCGAGGACGGTGAGGACGCGCAACTGGTGATCAGCACACTGGTTGCGGCTATCCCGACTGCGACGGCCGCGACACGTCGCCGATGTGTGTGCCGTGCCGGTGTCGATTCGCGCATGGGAAAACTGTCTCAGGTCGGATGCGCAACCTGGCGCGGGACCCAATGAATCACTGAAGCAATGATTTCTCACCCAGATCGATCTGATCCGTGCTTTGCGTCTAGATGATCGTTAAGGTCTCGCCATGCTTCTCTCCGCGCTCGGTAAACGCACATCCGTCGCCGTCACGCTGGCGGGGTCCGCCACGCTTGCCTTGTTGGCAGGTTGTTCGAGTTCAGGCTCAGCAGATTCGCCCGAGAGTTCGACTGCGTCTGGCCGCGTCGAGTGGTCCTACAGCGGAGCAACCGGCCCGCAGAACTGGGCGTCCCTCTCGCCGGAGTACGCAACATGCGGGGATGGAAAGGTTCAATCGCCGATCGACATTGTGAACCCGAAGCAGACAGGTAACCCGAATCCTGTCGTCGCCTACACCGCGACGCAGGCAACGGTTGTGAATTCTGGACACGACCTCGACATGGTGTCTCCCGCAGGAAACAAAATGACCATCAATGGCAAGACGTACGAGGTGGAGGAGGCGCACCTTCACACACCAGCGGAGAACCTGCTGAACGGCAAGCGGTTCGATGCCGAGATCCATGCAAAGCAAGTCGACGCCGACCACAAGTACTCCGTCTTCACCGTATTCGTCACCACGGGTGCAGCTAATGCGGCGTGGCAACCCTTCTTCGATGCTGCGGGCGTTGCGGTGGGCGCGAGCGGAGAGAAGATTTCTATCAACTGGGCCCAACTATTTCCGGCAGCACCCAAGGCCACGATCCAGTTCCCGGGCAGCCTGACGACCCCACCATGCACCGAAGGCGTGTCATGGATTGTGGATCCTCAACCCATCACAATGAGTCAATCCCAGCTGGACACTTTGCGCGCTGTGTACAACAACAATGATCGCCCGGTGCAGCCACTCAATGGGCGGCCGATTACGCAGGATGCGAAGTAGTCGCTACTGCATCTCAGCAGGGCACCAGGGTTCGAATAGCGTCATCGTCGAAATGACTGCTGCTCTGCAGGATGGTGAACCTGTCGCGGTCAAGAACCACTAACTCAACGAGGCACCCGGCGCTCCCGCGTGGGTTCAGAGTGCGGGCGATGCCCCGTGACATCGATTCGGTGGAGCCAAGGGGAGTCGAACCCCTGACCTATTGCCTGCCAGGCAATTGCTCTACCAGCTGAGCTATGGCCCCGAACTTTTGCTGAGGTGCTGCGACTTGCGCAGTACAGCGGGCGCGAGTCTAGCCGACGGGCGTTTGGTGGCGCGTGGCCTAGGGTGGGCACGTGAGCCAACACGTCCTTGTGATCGGTGATTCGCTCGCGTACCACGGGCCGGATCGACCCCATGTTTTGACTGAACCGCGACTGTGGCCCAATGTCGCCGCCGCGGAATTTGGGGCTGGGACGCAAATCGACCTCGTCGCCCGGCTCGGCTGGACGGCTCGCGACGCGTGGTGGGCTGTCACTAAGGATCCCTATCTCTGGGGTGCCGTACTGCCGCGGGCAGACGCCTTGGTGATTTCGGTGGGAGGCATGGACCAACTGCCGGCTGCTGTTCCCACATATCTGCGCGACGGAATTCCTTACGTGCGCCCGGCCGCATTGCGAAGGCGAGTGCGCGATGGCTACCGAATCATGTCGCCGCCCATCATTTCGCTGACTCGTGGCTGGCTACGCCAATTGCCTCAAAATGCGACCGATCACTACCTCGGGCGAATCACCCAAGTCGTGCGACATTTCAATCCGGACATCCCGGTGGTTCTTGTTGCACCGGGGGTGCATCGTTCGCCCGCCTATCCGAGCGATCGCCATCACGAACCGGCGCTGTTGGCAGCGAGGCGATGGGCCGACAAGCATCAGACGGGGTATCTGGAGATCGATGATTTGGTGCTGCCGTCGCTACTTGATGGCACCGCAAATCCTGACGGTATTCACTACTCATGGCGCACACATGAGTTGATCGGACACGGTGTCGCCGAGGAGTTGCGCGTGGTCGGGTTCACTGCCAAACGAGCCACACCCCAACGTCAAAAGGCAACTCGTTAGCCTTATCCGGTGAGTGACGCCGTGGTGACATCTGCTGAACCGATCGAATATGACCCTGCCGCAATGCAGGAGCGGTGGCTGCCCGTGTGGGATCAGCTCGCCCCGTTTCGGTCAGGCAACCCAGATGATCCGCGTCCGCCGAAGTACGTGTTGGACATGTTCCCGTACCCCTCGGGTGACCTCCACATGGGTCATGCGGAGGCTTATGCCCTCGGCGACGTCATCGCTAGGTACTGGGCGCAGCGTGGCTACAACGTGATGCACCCAATCGGCTGGGATGCATTCGGTTTGCCAGCGGAGAATGCCGCCATCAAACGCGGTGAGGACCCGGCTGTCTGGACCTACGAAAACATCGCGACGCAGAAGGCATCTATGCGTCGTTATGCCTGTTCGTTCGACTGGGACCGCGTCCTCAATACCTGTGACCCGGAGTACTACCGCTGGAACCAGTGGATCTTCCTGCAGATGTACGAGCGCGGGCTGGCATACCGCAAAGACAGCGCAGTCAACTGGTGTCCGACGGATCAGACCGTGTTGGCGAATGAGCAGGTCATTGGCGGACGTTGTGAGCGCTGCGATTCCATCGTCACCAAGAAGAAGCTGACCCAGTGGTACCTGCGGATCACGGATTACGCCGAGCGCCTCCTCGACGACATGGCTCAGCTGCAGGGCAAGTGGCCCGACAAGGTGCTCCTGATGCAGCAGAACTGGATCGGTCGTTCAACCGGCGCGAACGTTCAATTTGAGATCACCGATCACCCGCAACCAGTCACTGTCTACACAACCCGTCCTGACACGTTGTTTGGTGCGACGTTCTTTGTGGTCGCCGTCGACTCCGAACTCGCCGCCGAATTGGCGTCCGGAGGCCCGGCGGAGGACGAGTTCAACGAGTACCTCGAGCAGGTCAAGCAGTCCAGCGACATTGACCGCATGGCAACCGATCGCCCGAAGACGGGCGTGTTCCTTCATCGCTACGCGATCAACCCTGTGAACGGCGAACAACTGCCTGTGTATGCGTCGGACTATGTATTGGCCGACTACGGAACTGGCGCAGTGATGGCTGTTCCGGCGCACGATCAGCGCGACCTCGACTTTGCTCGGGCTTTTGACCTCCCAGTACGTGTGGTGGTCGCAGCCGATTCGGACCCTGCCGTGACAGGTGAGGCAACGGCCGACGACGGCGTGCACGTGAACTCAGGTCCGCTGGATGGCCTGGGTAAAGATGAAGCGATCTCCAAGATCATCGAGTTGCTGGCGGTCGACGAACGTGGTGAATCGGCAATCAACTACCGCCTGCGCGATTGGCTGATTTCTCGTCAACGTTATTGGGGTACGCCTATCCCGATCATTCACTGCCCATCGTGCGGCGAGGTACCGGTTCCGCTCGATCAGTTGCCGGTTGAGTTGCCTTCGGCGCAAGGGCTCGACCTGCAACCCAAGGGGTCTTCGCCACTGGGTGCTGCCGAGGACTGGGTCAACGTGGACTGCCCGCGCTGTGGTGGTGCTGCCCGCCGCGACACCGACACGATGGACACCTTCTTCGATTCGTCGTGGTACTTCCTGCGCTTCCTTGATCCACACAACAGCACTGAAGCATTCGATCCACAACAAGCGCAGAAGTGGCTACCTGTTGACCAGTACGTCGGTGGCGTGACCCACGCGATCCTGCACCTGTTGTACGCACGCTTCTTCACAAAGGTCTTCTTCGACATGGGTTTGGTGTCATTCGAGGAGCCATTTGAGCGACTGCTTAATCAAGGCATGGTTCAGATGGACGGTTCGGCGATGAGCAAGTCGCGCGGGAACTTGGTGCGCCTGTCCGACGAACTGGTCGACCACGGCGTCGACGCGGTGCGCCTGACGATGGTCTTCGCGGGTCCGCCCGAAGATGACATCGACTGGGCAGACGTTTCACCTGCAGGTGCGAAGAAGTTCCTCGCCCGTGCGTGGCGGTTGGCCGGTGACGTGACCTCACCCGTGGGTGTTGATCCGACCACGGGCAACGAGGCACTGCGCAAGGTGACACATCGAATGGTGTCGGAGGCGCAACAAGCGGTCGAGGCCTACCGATTCAACGTCGCGGTTGCCAAGACCATGGAGTTGGTCAATGCAGTTCGCAAAGCCATTGACTCTGGGTGCGGTGGAGCGGATCCCGCAGTCCGCGAAGCGACTGAAGCGGTCGCGATCATGCTTTCGCTGGTCGCCCCCTATACGGCCGAGGACATGTGGTCGCGCCTAGGCCACGAACCATGCGTCGCGCTGGCGGGCTGGCCGAAGGTCGACGATGCGCTGCTCGTTGCCGACTCAGTGACGTGTGTGGTTCAGGTGGCGGGGAAGGTGCGCGCCCGCCTCGAGGTGTCGCCACAAATCGACGAGGACGAGCTACGCGAATTGGCGCTGGCCGAACCGAGTGTTGTGACATCCCTTGATGGGCGCGGAATCCGCACCGTGATCGTGCGGGCACCGAAATTGGTCAACATCGTTCCTGAGTGACATGGCCGATTGTTGCGGCATGTCTGGGCAGGTGACCGCGGTCGGAATCACTAGCGAAGGGCACGGGCCGCGACGACCGGAATGTTGCGCATCGAAGGGCCACCGGCGTCGATCGACCACTTGGCGCCAGTCATGGTGCCCGACGCGTCGACCATGATTCGCATCGTCCCGTTCCCGAGACCGGATCCGTTTTTCCTGCCTGCTTGTTTGGTCGTGCGCTTGTCGACGTAGCGACTGTCAAACGGTCCATGAGCGGAGCCGGTCGAGTCGAAGACGG
Organism: Candidatus Nanopelagicales bacterium; assembly: GCA_030157755.1. Lineage (GTDB taxonomy): Bacteria > Actinomycetota > Actinomycetes > S36-B12 > UBA10799 > UBA10799. The sequence goes on along the minus strand of JAOAUD010000050.1, from coordinate 10,227 downwards.
AAAGTGCGTAACTACCGTCGCTCATCGCCACTGGTGGCCCGGCCGCTATCACCGCGTGGCCGACGAACTTGTCGTTCGGGTTCGCGGGGAAGATGAGGTAGTCGCCGGGGCGCAAATTGCTGATCTTCGTTTGGGTTCGCCAGTTCTTCGACACTGGCCCTTGCGAACCCTGAAGGTAGCTCGCCCACTTAGTTGGAGTGGGTACAAACCCGGGACGGATTGCCAGGCTGGTGTGCATCGAAGTCCATGCCTTCGGTGCGGCCCGGTGAAGGATCCAATCCGTCATACCCACGCAGTCCCAGGCGTAGTAGCCGGTCGAGACGTTCTCGGTGTACTTGTGGGAGTACACAGTCTTCTTCATCGTTTGGTAGACGCGTTCGACGCGCCTCAAAGACTTGGACACGCTCGGCGGCGCGACCGGGCCGACAACCAACGGGCTTGGGTCTGGCGCTGTGCCATTACTCGCTGGGTAGTAGCGGTTGGTGAGCGAAGCGTCGCCAGTTTGGGCCGAAGCCGATGTTTCGGTCAGGCCGGTGGTGATCACCGCTACTGCTACGCAAACGCCGAGTACGCCAGTTCCAACTTTGGGTGCGGTCATGGGAGTTGTCCGATCATGTGCGCCGTGGCTTCCTAGATGCAGGAAAGCAAGAACTCGATTATCACGCTGCCTGAGCATTTTGGGATGCGCCGTAAGGGTGACGAAACTCCAACGAGTGCGCCTATCGTCAGTCCCCGCACAGTGATGCGTTAGCAATATGGGAGGTCCGGACGGTAGCGTCGCTGCCCATGGACCGTCACGTCGCCGTTGTCACCGACTCAACTTCGTATCTGCCGACTCAATGGGCAGTTGACGCTCAGATCATCAAGGTCCCGGTCGGTGTGATCGTGTCGGGTCAGGCATTTCGTGAAGGTGTTGACATTTCAACGGCTGAGGTTGCTCGGGCATTGCGTGACTGGATGCCGGTCAGCACCTCGCGCCCATCGCCAGTTGACTTCATGAACGCGTACCAGCAGGCGGCAGCCAGCGGAGTCGAGCACATCGTCAGCGCGCACTTGTCTGCTGAGCTTTCAGGGACGTACCAGACAGCGTTGCTTGCAGCGAAGGAGTCGCCGGTTCCGGTAACTGTGATTGATAGCCGCACACTGGCGATGGGTCTCGGTTTTGCGTGTATGACAGGTGCTGAACTTGCTGAGGCCGGGGCCGAGGCCGAAGAAGTCGCTGCCGCGATCACGTCGCGAGCTCGCAGGTCGGACACCTACTTCTACGTCGACAGCCTCGAGTACCTCAAGCGTGGCGGGCGGATCGGAAAGGCGTCGGCCGCCATCGGGGCGGCACTGCGAGTTAAGCCGATTCTCGGCGTCCGTGATGGTCGCGTGGAATTGCTGGAGAAGGCACGAACGCCGAGCAAAGCGTTGGCGCGGTTATTGGAGATCTCCGTGGCTGCGGCAAAGGCGGAAGATGGTGATGTCGACGTGGCAGTCCAACACATCGATGCGCCGGAACGCGCCGATGAGATCGCCGAACAGATCAGCGTTGCGCTCGGAGGCAAGGACATTGTTCGGATCGAGATCGGCGCGGTCGTTGGTGCCCACGTCGGTCCAGGCTGTGTAGCAGTGACGGTCGCCCCCAAACCGTGGTCTCACACATGACCGTCGAGGCAGTTGCCTGGTTCGTCTGCGCGGTTGTCGTTGGCTACTTCATTGGTGCTATCAACCCAGCATCAATCATCGCGAAAGCGCGGGGAATCGATCTCAACAACAGCGGGTCGGGCAATCCGGGTGCAACAAACGCGGCCCGAGTCATGGGTCGCAAGACCGGAATCATTGTTCTGATCATTGATCTCCTCAAGGGCCTGATCCCCGTGTTGGCGTTCAGCCATCTGGTGAATCCCGCTCTCGGTGGACTTGCTGGATTCGCCGCGATCCTGGGGCACATGACCTCTCCCTTCCTCAAGGGCAAGGGAGGTAAGGGTGTCGCGACCACCATCGGCGTGCTGCTCGGCGCGGAGCCACTGTGGCTTATTCCGGTGTTGGTGGTTTTCGCAATTGTGTTCGTGATCGTGAAGCGCACGGGGATCGCGAGCGTAGCGGGGGCGGGCGCGTTGATCGTCACCGCGCTGGTTGATCATGATGATCTTGAGATGACCCTTTTTGGGGTGCTGGTCGGGCTGCTTGTCATCGTGCGTCATCAGCGCAACATTCGCGCCGCCTGGACTGATTGGCGTAATCCGCAATCAAGCCTTGAGGTGCAGTCGGAGGGACCGACCGAAACGTAGTTTTCCCCAGTTCGTTTGGGGTTGTCGATGTCCCCAGGCAGGCTTTGGGATGGGTTGCCCCGCGCGGACTGTTCCCTAGCGTTTCGGCATGGCTGAACATCGCGACCCTGTGGAACCGGACTGGTCTGTGCGCGAACGCATCGTCGTCGCCTGGGATCGGACCAGCGTCAGAGTCCTCGCCGGGGTAGTAGCCCTGGTGGTGCTGACGGTTGCCCTACTCGCGATTCGTTCCAGACCCGTTGAGTCTGCGATCGCACCGCACGTCAATCGCAGTGGAACGGCAGCACCTGCGAGCCAGGGATCCGGGAACTCGGGCGCCTCCGCGAGTGCGGACCAGCCATCCGGGGGAGTAGCCCCGAGCACTTCTGGTGGCTTGGTGGTGGTTCACGTGACAGGGCCCGTTCGACAAGTCGGGGTCTACACACTTTCTGCTGGGGCACGTGTTGCGGATGCGGTCGCCGCCGCCGGTGGTCTGACGAAGGGCCGCGCCCATATCAATCTGGCGCGGGTACTGATCGACGGTGAACAGATCGACGTTGGTGCGCAATCCGACGCCACCACATCAACGTCTTCGGGTAGTCCAGGAAGCGGCGGCAGTGCCGGAGGGGCTGGTTCCCTGGTTCCCGGTGCTGCCGGTCCGAAGCTGAGCTTGAACAAGGCCACCGCCGCCCAACTCGAAGAACTGCCGCGTGTGGGGCCCGTCATGGCTTCGAAGATCGTCGACTTCCGAACGCAACACGGTGGCTTCAGATCGATCGATCAACTCCGCGAGGTCCCGGGGATTGGTGATGCGACATTCGCCCAAATCGCGCCGCATGTGCAGGTCTGAGGCATGCAAGCCTCTGCGCCTCGATCCGTCGACCTTCGGCTGCTACCGGTAGCTATTGGCCTGTGGGCGGCAGAGGCCGTAGTGGTAGTTGGTGCCGCCGCCGGATGGTTGGGGCAAACCGTTGCCTTCCTATCGGTGATCACAGCGGTCGGAGCCGTCGCGATCGTGGTTCTGCGACATCGAATTCGCAGGTCGAAGCGGTTCCCGGAACTAGCGCCGATGGTGATCGCAACTGCTCTTCTTGGAATCGGCATTGGTGTTGCTCTCGCAGGGTTGAGGGCGCAACCAGTGATCAGCGAACCGCTCGCATCGATGGGATCGGCTCACGCAGTCGTGCATGTTGTTGCAGAAATCGCAGAGCCGCTGCGAATGAGTCGCCGCCAACCCGTTTCCGCACCCTGGAGTGATTCTCACGGCCGAGCCACGAAACGCAATTGGTCTGCGCGAGCGAACCTGACGGAAATGACAGAAGGGGGAACCGGGTCTGACGGGGGAACCCGATGGCAGTTGTCAGTTCCCGTGCTCCTGCTTGGGTCAACTGACGAGGCGGACCTTGGGAACTTGATTCCGGGAACGGTCATTTCGGCACAAGCATCACTTCGCCCGGGTGACCCGCTGCGCGGGACCGCAGCAATCCTGAGGGTCAGGGGTTCACCGGAACAGCTCGAATCGGCGCCATCTTGGCAACGTGTGGCCGCGCATGTTCGATCGTCGATGCGGTCCGCGGCTGCAAACCTGCCCCCCGATGCCCGCGGGCTGCTTCCGGGCCTAGTTGTCGGTGACGAGTCTGGGCTCAGTGAGACCCTGCGCTCTGACATGCAGAGCATTGGGCTCAGCCATCTCACGGCGGTCAGCGGCGCCAATCTGGCAATCGTCACCGGGCTAGTCCTAGCGCTGGCTCGACTGTTTGGCGTCACCCGCCGTGTGGCCGTTTGTTGCGCAGCGGCAGCGTTGTTCGGCTTCGTCGTAGTTGTGGGTCCACAACCAAGTGTCTTGCGCGCAGCCGCGATGGGAGTTGTTGGCTTATTCGCGATCTTTAGCGCCAGAGATCGCGCAGGATTCACGGCGTTGACGATGAGCATCGTGGCTCTGTTGATGGTCGATCCATGGATGTCGGTGTCGATGGGTTTCGCGCTGTCGGTGGCTGCGACGGCAGGCCTCCTGCTGTTTGCGAGGGCCCAGCGCAATCGAGAGGAGTCCCACCAGTCGTCGCGATGGGGATTGTCGCGGGCAAAGCGGGGGCTCTACCTCGCGTTGGGTGTTGCGTGCGCGGCTCAACTCGCGACTCTTCCGCTCACCGCCAGTTTCGGCAACGGCGTTCCGCTGGTCGGTGTTCTTGCAAACGTGCTGACAGAGCCGGCAGTCCCAATCGCCACCATCTTCGGTTGTATTGCAGCGGCGTCCGAAAGTATTGCTCCCTTAGCTGGAACGCTGCCCGCGCTCGTAGCCGGGTATGCGGCGCAATGGATCGCAAGCGTCGCGCAGTGGAGCGCGAACCTCCCATATGCAGTCTTGCCGTGGCCTGCCGGGGTGCTCGGATTTGTGTTGGCGGCAGCACTTTCCTTGGTGCTTGTTGGATTGTGGATCCGTCGCCAGCAAGTCACTGAGGTAATTCGCAGGCATCGCAAGGCATCGACGGTGATTGCTGCGGCGCTGCTCGCGGTTGCCGTCTGCATTCGGGGTCAACCGCAGTGGCCCCCGCCGAATTGGCTAGTAGTCGCATGCGACGTGGGGCAAGGGGATGCACTGGTCTTGTCGACCGCTCCCGGTCATGCGGTCGTCGTTGATGTTGGTCCTGATGGACGTCAGGTTGACCGTTGTTTGTCGGATCTTGGGGTCCGCAGCATTGACCTCTTGGTGTTGTCGCACTTCCATGCCGACCACGTCGACGGCCTGGCTGGAGCCCTAGCGGGCCGAGACGTTGCGACGGCAATGGTGAGCCCACTGGCGGAGCCCGCGCAGCAGTTTCAGTACGTACAAGAGACCTTGCGGGCGCGGGGAGTGGAGCCTCGAATCGCCGCGCCGGGCGAACAGGGAACAGTGGGGTGGCTCAAGTATCAAGTGCTGTGGCCAACCAAAGTCCTGCGTGGCAAGGAATCGGCGCCAAACAACGCATCTGTTGCGATGGCCGTTGAGGTGGGCGATCCGCCGGTGCGAATCTTGCTGACAGGTGACCTCGAACCAACGGCGCAAGCGGCGCTCATGTCTACCAACGCACGAGCGACCTTCGATGTGGTCAAGGTCCCGCACCACGGGTCGCGCAATCAGCGAGCCGAGTTGAGCCGTTGGTTCACTGCAGCAATTGCGGTGGTCTCGGTGGGGACAAACAACCGATACGGCCATCCGGCGGCGTCCACGATAGAAGGGTGGCAGCAGTCCGGTGCCACGGTGCTTCGGACAGATCAAAGTGGTGACATCGCAGTTGGTCGGGAGGCCACGAAGGAACTTTTCTTGGTGGGGCGAGGTCCGCGGTCGGCAAAACCGTGACATTCTTTGGCCAGGCCATTAACCGAGGCCCGGGAACGACGTCAATTGCCCGAGGATTGCGTCACCAGCGAAGGGGAGTAACGCATGGCGACTGCAGCCAAGGCTTCCCTGACGCTTGTTGTTGGCAGCGAGGCACTGCTCGTTGAGCGCGCGATTGATCACGTCGTCGCCACTGCCCGAAAGGCCGATCCTGAGACTGAGCGTCGGGACCTCGACGCGACGGATGCCGGAGTGGTTGGCCTTGTCGAGAGCGCTTGTTCCCCGACGCTTTTTGGTGGCGGGGCAGTGGTTGTCGTCAACAAGGTGGAGTCGGCAGACGACCAGACAATTTCCGCCCTCGTTGCCGCAGCCACTGACCCACCGGCAGGAATTGAGGTCGTTGCAGTCCACGCAGGTGGTGCGCGCGGCAAGAAGCTGTTGGATCGGCTGAGTCAGGCCGCCACCGATCGCGTCGATTGCCCGGAGGTCAAGAAGGGTCGCGGCATCTCCGACTTTGTTGCTGCCGAAATGCGATCGCTTAAGCGCACGATGTCTCCCCAGGCTCAGGCGATTTTGATCGCGGCGGTGGGTAGCGATATTCGAGCGCTGGCGTCGGCGTGCAACCAGCTGGCAAACGACGTTGAGGCACGAGACATTGACGTAGACGACGTCAGCAAGTACTTCGGCGGAACCGTAGACGTCACGGGTTTTCAGATTGCCGACGCGGTGATGAATCGTCAGCGCGCCCAGGCTTTGCGCCTGCTCCGGCTGGCCGAGGGTACGGATGGCGCCCGACTCGGACCGGCAACAGTTGCCTCTCTCACTAACTCGGTGCGCCAGTTGGTGGCTGTCGCGACGGCGCCCCCCGGGATGTCAGAACGTGACTTGGCCGTTGAGGCCCGGGTTCCTCCGTGGAAGTTGAGGACGCTTGCACAACAAGCGCGGCGTTGGTCTCAGGTTGAACTTGCCCAGGCGATCCTCATCCTTGGCGATTTGGATGCAGCGATGAAGGGTGGGCTTCGAGAAGGCGACCAGCTTGAGCCAGTCCAGAAGGGCCTCGCGCTCGAATCGGCTGTCGTGAGCTTGGCGAGCAATTAACCCAGGCACGCACAAACCCCCGTCGTGTTGGGGTTAAAACGGCCGTTTACGGCCGTCTAACCCCAACACCACGGGGGTTTGCGGAAAGCGGTGGACCTACTTGCCGACAGAGGCAGCGGTCTTCGCGACAGCGCCCTTGCGGTTGGCTGCCTGGTTCTTGTGGATGACGCCCTTGCTCACGGCCTTGTCGAGTTCGCGGCTCGCCTTGCGTGCGGCGGCGGCAGCCTTGTCGGCGTCACCAGCGGCGGCGGCTTCGTTCACGCGCCGGATCGACGTCTTGAGCTCGCTCTTGACCGCCTTGTTCCGCTCGTGACGAGCGTTGTTGGTCTTGTTGCGCTTGATCTGGGACTTGATGTTTGCCACTACTCATCCAAAGTTTGTGTGTTGATGGTCTGTTGTGCGGGCTTCACAGTGCATCACTACGAATTCCAAGACTAAGAAAATCAAGACAACGTAGTCAGCAAACAAGCCGCACCTAACGAATAAGAGTACCCGCCGGGTACCGGCAGCGCACCTCGCCCCCACTAGATGCAACGATTGGGCCGTGAGTGCCCCGGGTCCAGGTAAGACGCCGCCGCAACTATTGCGCAACTTCTGCATCATCGCTCACATCGATCATGGCAAGTCGACACTTGCCGATCGCATGCTGCAGTTGACGGGCGTCGTCGACGCACGGCAGATGCGTGCCCAGTACCTCGACCGCATGGATATCGAGCGCGAACGCGGCATCACGATCAAATCCCAGGCCGTCCGCCTTCCATTCACCGCCACTGACGGCGTCACCTACGTACTCAATCTGATCGACACTCCTGGTCACGTGGACTTCACGTATGAGGTCTCTCGCAGCCTCGCAGCTTGTGAAGGCGCGATCCTTCTCGTCGACGCGGCGCAAGGGATTGAGGCGCAGACCCTGGCGAACCTGTACCTGGCCCTTGAAAACGATCTTCAGATCATTCCAGTGCTGAACAAGATTGACCTTCCGGCCGCGCAGCCGGAAAAGTATGCGGCCGAACTGGCCAACATCATCGGCTGCGAGCCCGACGACGTCTTGCGCGTGAGTGCCAAGACGGGCGAGGGTGTGGACGAGCTGCTCAATACCGCGGTCTCGCTGATTCCAGCACCCGTGGGTGACGCCGATGCGCCTGCCCGAGCGTTGATCTTCGATTCCGTCTACGACGCGTACCGAGGCGTCGTCACCTATGTTCGGATGATCGACGGTGAGCTGAAGCACCGCGATCGAATTCTGATGATGAGCACGAAGTCCACCCACGAGGCTTTGGAAGTTGGCGTGATTTCGCCGGAGCCGATCGCGAGCACAGCGCTCGGGGTTGGCGAGGTCGGCTACCTCATCACTGGCGTCAAGGACGTCCGGCAGTCCCGCGTCGGTGACACGATCACGTTGGCAAGCCACGGTGCTACCACCGCGCTTGGTGGGTATCGAGACCCGAAGCCGATGGTGTTCTCCGGGCTCTATCCGCTTGATGGCTCGGACTTCCCGGAACTGCGTGACGCACTCGACAAGCTGAAACTCAACGACGCAGCGCTGGTGTACGAACCTGAATCCTCGGCCGCACTCGGCTTTGGCTTTCGTTGCGGATTCCTTGGGCTGCTGCACCTCGAAATCGTTCGAGAGCGCCTCGAGCGTGAGTTCGGCCTCGAGCTCATCTCCACCGCACCCAACGTTGTGTACCGGGTGACGATGGATGACGGCTCGGAGTACGTCGTGACGAATCCGTCGGAGTTTCCCGAAGGCAAGGTGTCGAAGGTCGAGGAGCCGATCGTCAAAGCCACGATCCTCGCGCCGAGCGACTACATCGGCGCAATCATGGAACTCTGTCAAAACCGTCGAGGCACTCTGCTTGGAATGGACTACTTGTCTGAAGACCGCATTGAGATGCGGTACACCTTGCCGCTCGCGGAAATTGTCTTCGACTTCTTCGATCAATTGAAATCCCGAACCAAGGGCTACGCATCCCTGGATTACGAACCAAGCGGTGACCAAGAAGCTGCGCTCGTGAAGGTTGACATCCTGCTTCAGGGAGAGGCGGTCGATGCCTTCTCTGCAGTTGTTCACCGTGACAAGGCCTATGCCTATGGCGTTGCGATGGCCGCGAAGTTGCGCGAGCTAATTCCACGGCAGCAATTCGAAGTCCCGATTCAGGCAGCCATCGGTTCCCGGGTCATTGCCCGCGAGACCATTCGGGCAATCCGCAAGGACGTCCTCGCCAAGTGCTACGGGGGAGACATCACTCGTAAGCGCAAACTGCTCGAGAAGCAGAAGGAGGGCAAGAAGCGGATGAAGACAGTTGGTCGTGTGGAAGTTCCGCAGGAGGCGTTCATCGCCGCACTCTCAACGTCCGAGGATGCTGGCCCCAAGAAGTAGCTCCGCTGCGCCCGACTCGGCGCCCAGGATGTCCCGATTCGGTGCGAATAGTGCAGATAGGGGGGTATTCCTGCAACATTCCCCGCCGCACCATAGGCTGAGCGTCATTCACCTATTAGTGTGATGTGACTAACGTGCATCGTTATCCAATGACAGCCCAACGGGAGGAAATTCCGGCATGGCCTCAACATCAACTGCCCGCGAGAAGCTGCCCACCCCTGCAGCAACCTTGACGCAGCTAGTCCTGAACCGGGTAGCTGCCACCCCCACCCGTGAGGCATTCCGCGCGCCCACGGAATCTGGCGGATGGAGTTCCACCACTTGGCAAGAAGTCGGCGACGACATCACCAACCAGGCCGCAGGCTTGCTCGCACTCGGACTTGAGCCAGAGCAGCGCGTGGGAATCGCTGGCGAGACCAGCGTGCCGTGGATTCTGGCCGACCTCGCTGTTGCGCTGGCCGGCGGCGCAGTCACGACGGTGTACGCCTCGACTGGTGCCGACGACGTCGCGTACATCCTCAGCGACTCCGACACCCGCATCATCTATGCCGACAACGAAGCTCAGGTATCGAAGCTCCGTGAGAAGCGTTCAGATCTGGGTCATCTCAACAAGGTCATCCTCTTCCACGGCGATCCCAAGGCGGAGGACGGCGATTGGGTCATCACACTCGATGACCTGCGCAACCTCGGCAAGGAGAAGCTGAAGGCCGAACCCAACGCGGTGACCGAAAGCGCTGGCAAGGTGACCGGCGACCAGCTCGCCACCCTCATCTACACCTCAGGAACAACAGGCAAGCCGAAGGGCGTCGAGCTGACCCACAGCAACTGGGGGTACATCGGTGCAGCGCTTGAGGGCATGGGCGTGCTCACCATCGATGACGTTCAGTTCCTGTGGCTGCCACTCGCTCACGTCTTTGGTTCGGTGCTGATCGCTGCTCAGTTGCAGATTGGCTTCGTCACCGCCGTTGACGGTCGAGTTCCGAAGATCGTTGAGAACCTGCCAGTCGTCAAGCCGACCTTCATGGGCGCAGTGCCGCGCATCTTCGAAAAGGTCTACGCGGGCGTGAATGCTCAGGTTGCTGCCGATGGTGGCGCCAAGGCGAAGATCGCGTCATGGGCATTCGGCGTCGGCACGAAGTACCGGGATGCAGAACTGGCTAACGGCAAGGCACCGG